>DATDQZ010000037.1:0-2402 GCA_035292005.1 Bathyarchaeia archaeon
CAAGTTCCTATGTTAGGGTTGGTGCCATGTTTCTGCGAGATCCTGAGAGCGGAAGGAAATCTTATATTCGTGCAAGATAAACCAGATCACCCCTTCACGAAGATAGTGGACGAGATAGCGAAAAAAATCGAATCCGACGAAGTTAACTAGCTTCGCACGCACTCTTTCTTGCTTGCTATTTTTGTCTTGGCGAAATTCGTATACAAAAGCATCAACGAGACTTAATGCAAAGGCTTATAGAACGCAGGAAACACAAAGTTTCGCATTGAACGGAGAAAAAAACCGTTGGACAGATCAGCAATTGTTCTAGCTGGCGGAGTTTCCAGCAGGTTCGGCCAAGACAAGGGGCTCCTGGAGATTGCCAACAAACCTCTAATAAAATATGTCCTCGATGCAGTGAGCCCAGTTGTGGACGAAACAATTCTCGTGAGTAATTCTCAAGATCGAATAGCGGAATATGCAAAGGTAGTGGCTACGGATGTGCGGTTCGCTATTGACTTGTGCGAGTCGAAGGGTCCGTTGATAGGCGCCTTAACGGGTTTTGAGTTTGCCCACGGGAAATACGCTTTACTCTTGCCTTTTGACACGCCGTTTGTTTCTAGAGACGTGGTTTCATTGCTTTTTGAGCTATGCCTTGGCAAAGCGGCTGCTATTCCCAGGTGGCCCAATGGACAAATTGAGCCGTTGCACGCGGTCTACCAGACAAAGGCGGCGCTGGAAGCTGCAAAGATTGCAGTTAGTGAAGGAAAACTGAACGTGCGCGCCATGATTGAAAAGCTGAGGGGAGTACGCTATGTTTCCACGTTGGTCATTCAGCAGTTGGATCCTGAGCTTAAGACTTTCTTTAACATAAACACGCCTTTAGACCTGAAGAAGGCTATTGCCATGGTTAAGCCGAGAAAAGTCAAGTGATGCCTGCAGAGCCTTTTTTCTTAGGAACTATTAGCGCTCTCTGCAGACCATATTGTGTAGGTAGCCTATGGAAAATCAGCCTCTATCCCTCTAACGTTTTCTCAGCTTGGAACATGGCGCAGAACTAGCGCGCGGAAAAAACTATACCCCCTCTTTATATAGCTTGAACTTTAGCGTAGAACTAGCATTTGCGTTTGCAACATTCATGAATATTTTTGGACAAAGACCCGGTGCTTAAACGGCTTATGTTCTGGGTATTAATTTGGAACACTTCTATCGCAAGTTTGCTGGTTAAATAAAACGTTAACTTTCTTATGTTACTACTGTTGTCTGTGCTGTTTTTGATGGTTCTGTATACGGAAGCATCAACAAAACCTATTCAAAAGTCACTTATCTGACGGCTTCTCTGAACAAGCGACTCTAAACGTCGGCTAAAATTCGAACGCGAACGAATCTTATAAATACATGACCGCCGACCCTGAAAACAAGCTAATACGTCGTATTTTGAGGAAAAGCCTGCACTTAAAAGCCCGTCATGTGTCGTCTAAAGCCAGTAAACAACGGCTTTCCCATGGATACTCATGGGCTACTCGTGCTTTCTCTAGCGCCTACGGTGCGGTTTCCTGTCATTTCCGTATTTTACATCTCACGAAAAATTCTCGAAATGTCACATTTTACAATAAAAAGTTAAAAGATACGCGCTATTTACTGAGAAATAGAGCTGAACCATTAAAAAATACGCATATGCCTGCTATTCTTTACTGTACGATGCGCGAAGAGTAGCGCGTTTAAGAATAGAAACGTATATTCGTTAATCCCCAATAGTTTGAGGTTTGATTATGTCGATTGAGAGAGATTTGATTATATCCATTCTGAAGTTGACTGTAGACGGCTCTGTTTCACGTGAACGTATGAGTAAAGATGCGAAGATTGCGTCAAGTATCGCATTGAAATTGCTTAGACGACTGCAAAATGACAACATGCTTTATCTTAAGGGTGATATGGTTGAGGCTGATGGCAACTGCCGCTTAAAGTTGGCTGTCAGAGCTGCCGCTTTAGGCGCTGATGTTGAGCGCATTAGCAGTTTTCTTCGTTGGCAAGAGTTCGAAGATATTGCCGCCATTGCGTTGGAGAGAAACGGCTACGTTGTTGCGAAGAACGTGCGTTTCAAACACGCAGGGCGGAAATGGGAAATAGACATAGTCGGCTGCAAAAAACCCTTAGTCATCTGCATAGACTGCAAGCACTGGTGCCGTGGAATGTCTCCATCAGCTTTAAGGAAAATCGCTGAAGCTCAAGCGGAGAGAACACGGGCCCTAGCGGAATCATTACCGAGCATCTCCCTTGAAATCGAATGCGCCAAGTGGGACAAAGCCAAACTTGTTCCAGCTATATTGGTGCTCTTGCCGGGCAGCTTCAAATTCTACGATAAAGTCCCTATCGTTCCTGTGCTTCAACTTCAAGACTTCTTAAGCCAATTGCCCGCTTAC
>DATDQZ010000038.1:0-12182 GCA_035292005.1 Bathyarchaeia archaeon
GTGAAGCGTGATGAAAACCTGATGGCGAAAATTGCAGAAAAAGTCAAGGACTACAAAATCAAGAAGCTCGCCGTGGACGCTTTAAGCATCGAAGGCTGGCGCGCCTTAGCCAAAGAAACCAGAGGCGAAACCAAGCTCAAGGTTAAGGGCAACTTCGTATGGGAGCTTCGAAAAGTAAAAGATGAGGAAGAAGTTGCGTTAATGCGCAAGGCTGGCGAGCTGACGAGCGAAGGCATGAAAACCGCTTATGAAGCACTAACGCCTGGCATGAAAGAGTATGAGGTTGCAGCGGAAATCGAATACGCAATGCGAAAACGTGGCTCTTATGGGACGGCTTTCGAAACATCGGTTGCTTCTGGTCCGCGTTCAGCTTTTCCTCATGGTGGTTGCTCTGACAGAGAAATCCGCGAAGGCGATTTGGTGGTTGTTGATTTTGGCGCAACGTACAAGTTTTATCGTTCAGACATGACGCGGACTTTGGTGGTTGGGAAACCTTCTGAGAAACAGAAGAAACTTTACCAAATCGTGAAAGCAGCTCAAGAAAAAGCTTTCGAAATCATAAAACCGAACGTTAAAGCGAAGAATGTTGACGCTGCTGCGAGGAAAACAATTGAAGATGCTGGCTACGGCGAGTATTTCGTGCACGGTTTAGGTCACGGTGTGGGTTTAGAAGTGCACGAACCACCCACTTTGAATTCCAGCAGCAAAGAGACGCTCGCTGTCGGTAATGTGGTGACGGACGAACCTGGAATCTACCTTGTTGGTTATGGCGGCGTCCGCATCGAAGACACCGTGCTGGTGCGGAAAAACGGCGCGGAAAAGCTCACTAAGGGCCTGTACGCTTTGGGCTCAGAGTAATTAAACAAAATTAAAAAGGCTGTTTGCCACTTACATTATTGAAGGTGCATTTTGTTGGAAAACAAAGCGGTAATAATCATCGACATGCTCAACGATTTTGTCACTGGAAAACTAGAAGCCAAAAGAGCCAAGCATATTATTCCGAACCTTAAGAGGCTTGTTGAAGCGGCTCGCAAAAACAATGTGCCCGTCATTTACAGCAATGATGCCCATTATCCTCAGGACGTGGAGGTTACCAGAAAATGGGGAAAACACGCCATAAAAGGCACGAAGGGCGCCGAGGTTATTCCTGAACTCAAGCCTGCCGAAAAAGACTACGTTGTGGAAAAGAGGACTTACAGCAGCTTCTACGAGACAGGCTTAGACCCGCTTTTGCGAAGCTTATACAAAAGCGATGGCGTGAAAACGGTTATTCTCGGCGGTTTGCACACGAACATGTGCGTTAGGCACACGGCTGCCGACGCTTTCTTCAGAGGATACAACATAATAATCGCCGCTGACGGCGTCGAGGCTTTCACGCAAGAAGACCAAGAACAAGGCCTAAAGTATCTGGAGTACGTTTACAACGCGAAGATAATGACGGTTGACGAAATAATCGTCGAATTCAAGTAAGACTGCAACTGCCTTTACACTCACGCTTTGAACGGTGAACTCAGAAATGCACCATAGAGTGCTTTTGTTTAAAAGCGCGTCACATCTGAAGCTGTCAGGGTTATTCCAGTTCTGATTCTGAGTTAGACATAAGACTTAACTTGCCATGTACACGCATTATAGTTTACCTGAGGAGAATGGTCTCTCCCAGCGTCGCCTTCACCTCTCTCCCCCTATAGCATTTAAGGCACCCCACCATTCTCCTCAACTAAAATCAAAAAAACCTAAGGAGCACGTCAAATCTCCCCAAATAACCATTCAAAATGTGCTTAGTGGTTGTCACCCTTACTTGGCGTTTTCCGTAGCCAGATAAAAACTAATAACTTCGAAAATCACCTAATCTTTCATGCCTTAGGGAGGAAACAGGATGGCAAAAGTTCTGATAGTTTACGACTCCAAAACTGGAAACACCGAAACCATGGCTTTAGCCGTGGCTAAGGGCGCCGAACAAATACGCGGCATCGAAGTAACCGTGAAAAAAGCTGAACAAACAAAACTTGATGACTTGCTTGCTGCAGACGGCATAATCATGGGCTCACCAACTTATTACGGGCAAATGTCAGCCAAACTCAAAGCCCTCATCGATGAATCAGTCAAAGTGCACGAGAAACTCACCGGCAAAGTTGGTGCCGCATTCACCAGCGCAGGTGGAACCGCATCAGGCGCAGAAACCACGCTGCTTTCAATCGTGCAAGCCATGCTCATCCACGGCATGATTATTCAAGGGCGAGCGGACGACAAGCACTACGGGGTCGCCGCCAAGGGCGCTCCAACAAAAAGCGACCTCAAACACTGCGAAGAACTCGGCGCAAGAGTAGCAAAACTCGCGCAAAAACTTAAAGCGCGAAAATGTTGATGGTGGGCCCGGGGAGATTCGGACTCCCGACCAACAGGTCTCTCAACGCGCTTAGGCGTTTATGAGCCTGGCGCTCTAACCTGGCTGAGCTACGGGCCCGCGTGCTGTTCTCCGTTTATTATTGCTGTTTTTGACCGAATTTAAACGTTTTCCGCATTTTCAAAACACAAGAAGCGTTTCGCGTTCTTTGGAAATGCTTGAACAGAGTGAACCAAAGGTTCAGTCTTTATATAAGGGGGTATAGTCTCCGCAGAGCAAATCAGTTCATAGCTTTTCACAGAATCAAGCTGAGGTTGAACCTATTTATAGAGGGGGTATAAGTTCCGCAGAGCGCATATATCCTGCAGTTCTGAGACAAGCACGCGTTTAACGTTGCATCCGCTCGTAATGGTAAAGGTATTCTTGAGCGTAACCTGCGTATTCGCCGAAATAGTTCCTGCCGAACTCGTTCAGCCTTTCATACGCCGAGTTGCTGAGCGATTCTTGACTTACTATTTTCTTAACGAAAGCATCTGGGAAATGTTCCGCATAGTGTCTTAGTATGGCGCGTTTTACCCAAACGTCCACGGGAAACGCGTCCAGTCTCCCCAGAGAGAAGAGCAAAACGCAGTCAGCAACTTTCAAGCCAACGCCTGAAAGACCAAGCAGTTCCTTCTTTGCTTGTTGATAGGGCATTTTTCTTAAACGTTCTAAATCAAAAGCGCTTTCGTAAATTTTCTTTGAAGTTTCAAGAACGTACTTGGCTCGGTAGCCCAAACCGCACGCTGCCAAGCCGCTCTCGGTTGTTTTTGCTAGTTTTTCTGGTGCTGGAAAAGTGTAGAAGTCATAGCCGTCAAGAGTCATTTTCTCCCCGAACTTTTTCGCGAGCTTAAACAGCATCTGCTTTATCGCCGCAATGCTTTTGTAAGTAGCGCAAATGTACGAGATGAGGCATTCCCAAGGGTCTTGCCTAACGATTCGCAGACCCCAAAACTCTCGAAGCGCTGTTTTGATGTAGTCGTCTCTGCCTATTCTATCACGGATTTTTTGTAAGTCCTCATCTAACCCGAAATAATTTTTAATAAATTTTTCGTCTGCGTTTCCAAACTCCAACTCTGTGTTTGTCTGGCGTATCCTGAAGACTCTGTCTCCGACAACGCCGTACCACCAATCGCCCCTCTTGTCCCACCTAAAAACCTGTCCACAACAAAGCGTAACATCCAAATTGAATGCAACCGCGTCAAGCTTCACGGCTTAGGTTTCCTCCAAGAACCTTTCTGATTTAGGAACTTCCGACGGCAGACCCTTCCTTTTCCGCACTTCTTTGATGACTTTTGCTGCTAATTTTTCAGGCACTTTTTCCCAGCGATCAAACACGGATTGCCAAAAAGCACGACCAGAAGTTGCCGACCGCAGCTCTTCAGATAAACCAAAGGTTTCCGCAACTGGAACGTAACCCGTAATCACTGTTAAAGTGCCTTTCTGTTCGAAGGCCGAGAGTTTTCCGCGTCTGCTGCTTATGATCCTTGAGCATTCTCCAGCAAATTCTGTGAGAACAGATATGACGGTTTTGTAAACGGGTTCAAGCAGCACAGGTTTAGCCGTCAAGAAGGAACCGAAAATTGCTTTGCCCACGCCATGCGTGATTTCCACAGGATTGCAGTATTCTGCGTTCTCGCTAAGCTGAATCTCCGCCAAATTGACTCTCACGTGCCTTAAAGGCTCTCCACACAAGGGACCAGCCCTGCAAGCATACTCAAAACCCGAAGTGAGGAAATCCACTATTTCCCGAGTTTGCTCGGTTTTTCCTGTGCAATCCACCATCACGTTTTTATGCTGCTCGTCAACCGCAAGCACGTTCCCCGCGTTTCGCGCTGTTGCACTCTGCTCGATTAGCCTGATAAAAGGCTCTCTTAAGGGTTCCACTTGTGCCACAAACTTGTTTTGTTTATTAGGGCTTCTAGCTGCAGCCACAATACCTTTTCTAGTGACGCCTTCTCTGTAAACGACTCTCGGCGAAGAAGTTGTGATTTCCATTCCGCTGGCGTACTCTCTTAGAAGCTTCAGGGCAACTTCAAGATGTAACTCTCCTATTCCGCTTAGGAGGTATTCCCCTGTTTCCCTGTTTACTTCAGCGGCAAGATTCGGGTCTTCTGTTGCAAGTTTATCCATGGCTTCGAGCAGAAACGGCAAATCCCTAGGGTTCTTAGGCTCAACCGCCACCGTTACCACAGGCTCTGAAACGTACTTTATGCGTTCAAAAGGAACCATGCCTTCTTTGTGTTCCGCGTCAACCATGGTTTCGCCAGCCTTCGCCAGTTCCAATCCAGACAAAGCAGCCAAGCTGCCCGCTACCACCTGATTCGCAGGCTCCCTAAAGGCGCCCATAAAAATGGAAACTTGCTGAACCACGCTTTCCATGCGAGCATTAACAAGATAGACTTTGTCTCCGTTTTTCACCGTACCCGAGAACAAGCGTCCAGTCGCGATCATGCCAGCGTTTGGGTCTGCTTGAACATTTGTTATACACATAACAGCAGCACCATTATCATCGCAGTGCACCATGGCTTGTCCCACTTCTGAGGCTATGCTTCCCTTCCAGATTTTTTCTACACGGTATTGTTGGGCTTCCAGAGGACTTGGAATGTTCTTAACAACCATGTCGAGTATTGCATCTTGAAGCGGAATGGTTTTCTGCAGCTTTTCATATTCCGCGTTTTTGTATGCTTCTATGACGTCGCTGAATCTTATGCTCTTCTGCTGCGCTGTGCTAAGGGTGAATCCCCACCTGTGCAACGCTGACCCAAACACGACGCTGTCTTTCGCAGGGTTCACTTTCCATTCATCCTTGAAGGGTGATTCTCCGTAAACTTCGATTAAGTCGTTGAAATTGCCTATTATACGCGTGAACTTTTTTTGGATTTGTTCTGCGTTTAATTTCAACTCGGTGATTAGGCGGTCCACCTTGTTTATGAAAAGCACGGGGCGCACTCTTTCTTCAAGAGCTTGGCGAGTAACTATTTCCGTTTGAACCATTATCTCTTCTACAGCGTCAACGACCACGATTGCGCCGTCTATGGCTCGCAAGGCTCTGGTAACTTTGCCAGTGAAGTCCACGTGTCCAGGCGTGTCCACCAAATTTATGACGAAAGAACCATTTGCGGTTTGGTATAGCAAAGATATGTTTGCGGTTTTCATCGTTATGCCGCGTTTCTGCTCTTCCTCAAGGTAATCGAGAACTCTGGCGGAACCAGCCACTTTCGACGACAGCAATCCCGCGCCAGCCAGCAACGAATCAGTCAATGTGGTTTTTCCATGGTCGATGTGGGCGATTATTCCCAAATTTCTAATAAGCTCTTTCTTACCCATCAGCTTCAGGATGTCGGCAGTTTGTCTGAATTTCGGCATTTCTTAACCCGCTTGAGGACAGGCTTTTAGTGAACGGAGTTCCTATTAAATTTATAATCCGCATACATTTTACTCTGTTGTCTGGAAAAGAAGGAGCAGAAAATTGAAAACGCCGCTCATAGTGCCCATAGAAAACTTGAAAGAAGAGCCTTACGCGTCTGTCTTATGTTATCCAAGAGTAAGTGAAACCGAGCTGCAGAATCGCCTTGGAGAACTACAAAAACTCGGCGTTAAAGCCGTAGAATTCGCTGGAAAAACAAGCGCTTTCAACCTGCCTGTTCTGGGCAAAGGCTACGTCGGCGTAGTCATAATCGCCCACTTAGACGGGCAAAGGGCGGCGTTGAAAGTGCGAAGGGTAGATGCTGACAGGCTTGGACTGCAGCACGAAGCGCAAATGCTTGCCAAAGCCAACTCTGTAAATGTGGGTCCAAAGCTCATGAGCGTTAGCACAAATTTTCTTTTGATGCAATTCATTGGCGGCGGTTTGCTGCCTGCTTGGCTTGAAACGCACAAAGAAAAAGAGCATGTACGTAGTGTTTTGAGTGAAGTTTTGGAGCAGTGCTGGCGGTTGGACGCAATTGGCTTGGATCATGGAGAACTCAGTCACGCCCCAAAGCACCTCATTGTCGCCAAAGACGAACAACCTTTCATTGTTGACTTTGAAACTGCAAGTGTTAACAGAAAACCAGCGAACGTTACCTCTATCTGCCAGTTTCTCTTTACCAGTAGCGGCGCTGTCACAAGAATGGTGGCCGAAACGCTCGGCGAAAAAAGCGCTGAAGAAATCGTAAGCGTCTTGAGAATTTATAAGAACCATAGAACGCGCGAGAACTTTGACCAAGTGCTGCAGACTTGTCTCCCTTAGATTACATAGTTTATTGCCGCATTATGACCCCATGAAAATAACCTAACCGAATATCCATCGTCACACGCGATAATTTAATAAACTGTGGGGTCGATTATGCTTATACTAAGTGAGGTTTATGACCGCTCGGAAGATAGTTTGGAAGAGGATTCTGATAGTAGGTATTTTGATGTTTGCTCTGGGTCTAATATTTATGGCGGCAGCGTTCACAGTCGGATCAGACACTCTGTTACTGGCATTTTACGGCATGGGAATGCTCACAATTGGATTCGGGCTCTCAACATTCGTATTCGCTTTCGCAATCAAACAGCTTCAGAAACGAGAAGAAACACCTCCGCCGCCTCCACCTTCACAGTGAAAAAACAATAGTTGGCGCGTTCGTTCATTGATGAAGACTGCTTAATGGGTAATCTCGCCAAGATTAATAATGCAGTGCTGGAAATCAGGCGGCAACTTCGTGAAGCTTCTTTCGTCTTAAGGCTTCTTTTATTTCTAGGGCTATGCGTCTTCCCATGTACATGTTTTCCCCATACTTCAAGTACGCGTAAGGCGAAGTGCCTATGCCAATGTTGGTTCCTCCCACAATGCGCGCTGAAATCTCAAATGTGTAAATCTTCAGGTCGTCCGTTATCACGGTTTCCAAGCAGAATGGTCCGATGATTCCTGGCGGCGCAAGTTCCTTAGCTTTCTTGTGGACGTTGTCGCCCATCCTTATGAGTTCTGGCAGGAGCGATTCCCTCAACGTGATTGGAATGTTGCCCACGATAGTGTATGTGGGGTTCACCTCTATCTCAAGTTGCTCACTCGCTGGAATTTTGCCTATAGCATCCACCGCTGATTCGTAACGCCTGTCAACTCCCAAAAACTCCACATCGTCGTTTATTATTGAGGAGAAATAATGCGGGTAAACATTAACGCCCAACGCGTATTCTTGCAGGTGAATCCTGTCCATGTCGTCTTCGCAGAGGAGCCCACGGGCAACCATTTCCGTGAACTTTTTGTGGAAAGACTTTGGCGAATTAGCCAGGAAGTATCCTCTGCCGCCTTTTGCTCCTGGTAGTTTTGCGATGGCTAAGCGGTCGATTTCTTCTGGCGTTTTGAAGGTTGCAGGCAATCTCAGCCCTGCTTTGCGTAGCCATTCTTCCTGCTCTTTGCGGTTGGCTTCCCAGTGGAGAAGCTTCCGATTTCCAAACATTGGCACGTAAAGGCTGTTGGTTAGTTGTTCAGTGCTCAAGTAAGCCGTGAACGAACCGTGAGGAATCAGAACAACGTTTAGCCGTCGCAGTTTCTCCTGAAGCGCTTCGTTTAGCAGTTCGGTGAAGTCTTTGACAAATATCATCTCGTCCACTAAGGGGAACTTCTTGTACATTATAGCGTCTTTTTCTTTGCAGATGCATACGGTTCTAAAGCCTTCTTCCTTCGCTCCTTTGAAGATGTTTAATGCCGAATGGGAACCCAACGTGCCAATAGCCAGCTTATTCAGGTCATACTTGCTTAATACTTTGGCTATGTCGTTACTTGTTATCATGTCACCACATCCGCAAGCCTATTTTCTTTCACGGCGCGTTTTATCTCCATGGCCACGCGTCTTCCCGGACCCACTTCCACACCATATTTGTATTTCATATACGGCGATGTGGGCTCCACGCATGGACAGCCGGGAACGCGAGGGCTTACGTCGAACACGTAGAATTCCAAATCTTTCGTCACTGCGCCTTGCAGAGCGAAAAGCCCTATCATTCCAGGCGGATATTCCTTCTTGCAAGCGTTCACGAAGCGTTCTCCGGCTTCGAATATCTTCTCAATTTGGCTTTCGCGCATGGTTACGCCCATGTGACCGATTTCGATGTTTTGTGTAGATATTCCCAGTTCCAGTTGTTCGCTGGCTGGCAGGTCCAGCACGCCGTCGAGGTCTGTTTGCACTCGCTTGTCAAAGCCTAGCAGGTCTATCTCGTCTGTTAAGGGTGACCAGAAGAAGTTCGCGTTGAATTTGGCACCGATGACGTATTCTTCTATGACTGCTTGTTTCAGCGCTTCTGGGCTAATGATGCCCTTTCTTATGCGCTCTTGTGATTTCTTTTCGAATTCTTGTGGTGATGAAGCGTAGAAAAAGGCGCGCTCTATTGTGCGTTCTTTTTCGGAGACTTTTACGATTGCGAGTCGGTCGATTTCCCTGCATGAGTTGAAAGTTTTAGGCGTGAGTATCCCTGCTTTCTGGAGCAGGTAGTGCTGGTTTCTGGGCGTATTGCGTTCTTCTGTTCTGAGTATGTACCTGTTTCCCATAAGGGGCACGGTGAATTTTTCTTTGATGTTCTCGTAGCCCGTGTACACTGAGAATGAGCGGTTTGGCACGAACACCGTGCATAGGTCATTTAGTTTTTTCAGGTTGTTCTCGCTGATTATGTCCTTAAATGTGTCCAGAAGCATGACGTGGTCAAAGAGGTTTCCGTAGTATTTGGTGTATGTTTTTTCTCTGCCCTTTTGGCAGACTACCACGGTTTCAAAGCCTTCCTGCTTGGCGCCAGAGGCTATTTCGAGGGCTGAGTGCGACCCTAAAACGCCTATTCTCACTTTTTTCGGGTCATATTCACGTACTATTTCTCCTATTTTTTTGTTCATCATCATTTCTTTTCACCAACAATATTGCCTGTAGCTCTTGATTATTTCCGCAAGTCGCGGTGCATCAAATAGCTTGCGGTTGGTTAGCTCGTTGGCGGCTGCCATGTACATTTCACCAATGATGGTCTTCAAGTGTGCGTCAAGTTTTGGAGGCTGCGACTTGCACAGTGCTTTCCAGTCTTTTACGCCTCGGTTTTCAGCGGTTTTTTTTGCTTCTTCCACATCTCGGTACCAGCCTGTTTTTTTGTAGAATTGTCTGGCGATTTCCTTGCTTACGTGCACTCCGTCGTAGGTGAACCTGCACTCGTCCAGTGTGCCGACGACGTCGACGACCATGAGCTTTCTTTCGTGGTCGAAGGCTAATTCAATTTTTCCGTCTTCATTTTCCAGTCTTGCGCGGCAAGCTATTTCACTTATCGTGTCGTTCACTTTTGATAGCACCGCTTTAACCGCGATTAATTCAGTGTTTGTTAAGCGCGCAATTTTTTTTGCTTCTTCCCACGTAACGTAGCGGTCAGTCTCTTCCAGTTTGGTGCTTACGTCTAGTATGGGTTTTGCGAAGCGCTCTCCTGATTTCGGGTAATGGTCCAATCCCAAGTCTTTTATTGCCACTTTTCCCTGTTCAAGGCGTTTAAACACGGAAGAGCCTTCGGGCAAGCCGTTCCTGTAAATTATTTCAAGAGGGATTAGGCAATTCTTAAGGTCCGAAGTGTAGAGGCTGTAGTCGTACTCGAGTTTTCCCTGTGACTTGCGCGTTTCTGGCTTGTACACGTTGACCAGATTAACTTCCATAATGCTGGTTGGACGCTTCAGCTCTTTGAATCGGACGACTTTTCCCGTCTCGTCCACTAAGCCCCTATAGTGGGTCCTAACCCCTATCCCCTCTAGTTTTTCAAAGCAGTAGGCGCCCATGAGACAGAGGGCTTCGCCTTTGCCTTCTATGTGGTCTGGCATTTCGCCCCAGTCAAAAACTGAGTAGCGGTCTGAAAAATGGAACCTGCCTATTCCCATAGCGTCTCGGGTTGGCTTCTGGATTACTTCTAGGTCTTTTACGCTGCCCATGCTTTACACTTCAACCTCGTTGGCTATCAGGAAATATTCTTCTTAAGCTTATATCGCTTTATCCGAGTGTCTCAGTTTGGCTGCTTCAACGCGTAGCCCGCTCAAGAACCTCTGCACAAGACTATTTCGTCTATTTCAATTTTTTAACTGTCTCATCGGCTTTTTCGATTTCTTTTTTCTTTCCCAACTGATACTCTTTCACGCGTTTTTCCAGTTCCTTGTCTTCAATCGCGAGAATTTTCGCTACAGCGATGGCTGCGCCTTCGGGTTCAATCGTTACAAGCGAGCCTATGCCGCTTGGCACTCTAAGCGAAGAGTAAATGTCTGCACCGCCGAACTTTTCCGAGTACGGCGGGCACGCTATGACTGGCTTTGACGTGTTGGCGTCGACAAAAGCGCTTAAAGCGTTAGAGCGCCCAGCAACGGTTACGTAGACTATTTTTTCTAGCTCGAATTCCTTTAGGATTGCGAGTACTTTTTCTGGAGTTTTGTGAGCGGAAGCCACGCGGAACTCGTAATCTACTCCTAAAACCTTCAGGTGCTTTGCTATTTCACGGCAGAATTCCAAATCCCTTTCTGAAGCCATTATTACTATTGCTTTCCCCTTCACAGCACACACCGTACACTGCTAACTATCAACTAACTAATTAATTTTTAAGAACCAAGCGGAACCGACTCATAAGTGCACTTTTTGACTTCCTATTGCTGAACTCCTCACAGAGCCCAGAAGTAACCCCACAAATCAATGTATATATAAGGGAGGGGATAGGCGCCTCAGAGACGCTAACCCTCACCTGCCCCACAGTCAAACATAGATTCTACGCCAAAGTTCAATCTATATAGATTGAATCTTGGCGTGATAGGCGTTGGTTGTTTTTGAATGAGAAAGGCTTCAATGTGAGTAGACTCTTAATAGGTTTCTGCAATGAATTTTTATTAGACTCCAAATATGCCGTTTTGGTTTGATTAGCGCCGCTTTCCCTATCGAAGTAATCGTTTATAGAAAACCTGCGGAAGTTATGAACGCCATCGAAAATAAGATCAACATGACAGTTTGGAAGTTGAGGATTTCTGTGGTTATGGCAAAAGCGGTTAATAACGATAGCCCGCTGTTATCATTCAGTAGAGAGCCTCAAAAGCGCGATTATTCCTCTAACGGGTGTGCTCATTCCGTCATTTTTCTCTCTCGAGTCATTTCTCTTAAATTGTCTTCAAGGCTCCCGCGCGGATACCATTTCAGTTCTTTTTGCGCCTTACTTATATCGAACCAGATTGCGCCGACATCCCCTTTCCACGAAACATTGGTGGTTGTTATAACCGTCTCATCAGATAAATTGAGGATTTTCAGAATCATCTTTGCTAGATCGATTATTTTCGTTGTTTTACCAAAACCTATGTTGAAAGTTTGACCAAGCGCATTTTCTTTTACAGCGGACAACATTAAAGCGTCCACGGCATCGGAGATATGAACGAAGTCTCTAGACTGCAAACCTGTCCCGATGATTTCCAGTTTCGCAGGATTCTTGCTAATTTTGTCTAGGAAGTCGCTTATTACACCGTGGCATCTTGATCCATAAACGTTGGCGAGCCTCAAAATGGTAATGTTCAACCCATACTGGGTCACGTACATGCTGCAATATTCTTCGCCGACCACCTTAGACAAGCCATAACAGGAGAATGGATTAAAGCCATAATCTTCTGGCGTGGGCAGTTTGGCAGGATTACCATAAACCGCCGCGCTTGAGGCAAAAACTAGTCTTGCATCGTCTTTGCGTGCTTTTTCGAGAACGTTTAATGTTCCCCGAGCGTTAGTTTCAAAATCTTCTACGGGATTTTCCATCGAGTATGGAACGACAACTTGAGCTGCCAGATGGAAAATCAGGT
>DATDQZ010000039.1:0-9522 GCA_035292005.1 Bathyarchaeia archaeon
CGTAAACTCCAAAAATCAGACAACTTCAGCTGCTTTCCAACTTTCTCCGGATTGCCAGCAAGCTCTTTCAGCGCCTCTTTTATTCTCGCCTTAGTGTTCGCATCCAGTTTCTCCAGCGCCTTCGCAGCCTTCGGGTGCAAAAACACCTTGAAAGCCAAAAGCCTATACTTCCTCTAACGGAACCAGAATTTCAGGGTGCTTCTTGGCTTCTTCGCTGCGCTTCAGCAGCATCTTATAGAACTCACGGGTTTTCTCGCGTTCCTCATAGAGGCTAATGATGCTTTTTATGGCGTCGCTGCGACTCTTGAACTTGCCTTCTGCCACCCAAGTGTCAATCTCCTCAATCATCTTCTCGGGCAATCTAAGCTGAACTTGACCCATCAAACACACCGTAAACAATACTGTTTACAAAGCACTTAAACATTTCCCAAGCAAACATTCTATGCTCAGCCTTCAACAGCGACCAGAAGGTTCAACCTGCTTTTCAGTCTTTATATAAGGGAGGGATAGTCTTTTCCGCGCACCAGTTCAGAACGCTGTCAACCTATAGTTGACTCTATATATAGAGGGGGTATAGTTCTTTCCACGCGCTAGAGATCCCTTGACTAATGTTGGAAATGTGTGTTTGCTATCATAAACCTTATTGGAGTGGAAAACTCAACGTTACTGTGGTGATTTGTGAATGTCTTCAGATGATGAAGATTCCCCAGAATGGACCAAGCGCAGACGTTTCCCGCTTGACAAAGACCCATTCTTCGGCGACATCGACCGCATCTTCCGCGAAATGGAAAAACACATGGAAGAAGAATTCAGAGAATTCACCGAAAAAGTCCCAAAAGACTACGTCAAAGAACGCAAACTTCCAGACGGAAGCACAGTCAAAGAATTCGGACCCTTCGTCTACGGCTACAGCATGAAAATCGGCCCTGACGGCAAGCCCGAAATCCGCGAGTTCGGCAACATCAAAAAATCACTTAAAGGACCCGAAGTCAAAGAAGAACGCGAACCACTCGTGGACGTGGTGGACGCAAACGGCGAAATCCGCGTAGTTGTCGAACTTCCCGGAGTAGAAAAAAGCGACATAAAACTCCACGGAACCGAAGACTCTCTCGAAATCAGCGTTGACACGCCACAGTACAAATACTACAAGGAAGTCAAACTGCCAGCAAAAGTGAAGATAAGAGAAGCCAAATCAAGCTACAAAAACGGCGTGCTAGAGGTCATACTTCCCAAAGCTGAAGCGCCGAAGAAACCAAAAGGCGAACAAATAGACATCAGCTAAAAGCCCAAGTTTCTTACATCCCGTTTCTTTCAAGGTTCGTGCCTGCATGAACGAAAACTCGGAAATCGACACGTTAAACGCCATCTGCCGAGAAGCAAAAGCAGCAGGCAAACTGTCGGGCAAAAATCTGACTGAACTCTACGAGATTTTCGGTCAACGATTCACAAAAGCCCTCGACGCCCTGAAAGAAAACAGAGTGAAAAAGTACGTTTTCAAGCCCAGCGGCAGAACCGTCTGGATAGTCATCGGAAGAGAACGCGATTATCTGATAATGCCTGAAGCCGAGTTCTGCATGTGCGACGACTTCTACTTTCGCGTCTTAGACAGAAAAATTCACCTGTGCTATCACCTCATCGCCCAGAAAATCGCCCGCAATTTGGGATGGTACGAAACCATAGAAGAAAACGACGAACTCTACGATACGCTGATGAACGAGTGGAAAAAAGCTACTGCTTAAATATTACAGCATTACAAAAATAGGTAAAAACAAGAGAGAATCTCCATGGACTTAGGCACGTACTTCGTAACACTCGAATATGTCCTTATGGCAGCGACGTTTGTCGCTCTAGTGCTAATATTCTTGTACATGTTCTATGGCAAAGAAGAAGAACAAGCAAGCGAAAAAACCTAACCGTCAGACCCTCTAATTCTTCTGCTCATAACTAAAAACACTATCACGCTTAGAACAGCAAGGATTATGCCGAACAAAACCATCAACGCAGCCTCTGGACCCGCACCAATCACTATCGGAAACGGGCCAATGAAAATAACCGCGCCAAAATTCGCCGACCCACCCTCAGAAAGCACCGCAGCAACTAAAACAACGGCTATGCCCGCAAAAACCAAGACAAAACCCAAAATCAAAAACAGAAAGAACTTGTTAGACACAGTGATTCCTTCCTCGTCAGCGTTCCTCATTGTGCCAGCTCACCTCAACAACAAATAATATATAACCATGGCAATCAAAAGCAGCACCGTAAGCGCCAAAGAAAGCAGCAAGATGGTTTTAAGCGATTTCTTGTCTGTTCCAAAAATTATCGGAACAGGACCGATTATTATGGCTCCTCCACCTTTGACTTTTCCTTTCTTGGCGCTTAAGACCGAGAGCAAGAGAACCGCCAGCACGATGATGAGCACTCCAACGAAAATCAACGCCATGCCCAGCGCATAAAGAACCCCAGAGTCTATCACTTTATCTTTCTCCAGCGCCAACCAAAAAAGTGAATAACGGTTTTAATAAACCTAGCCAGTTCCTATGCCTGTGGCACGCTAACCGTGAAAAATCGCAAAAAATTTAAAACAAGCTGATTTCTTTATTCGTGGCGGCACCCCAAAAAAATGACTAGTGAAGAGATAATCCAACAGATTCTGTCGAAGCATCCAGAAATCAGCCGAGAAGAAATTCTTGAAACATTAAAGACTGAAAAAAACAAGACTGGCAACCTAATAGCAGATGCGACTCTTCTGCGGTTGATTGCCGCTAAGTACGGCGTTGAAATTTTCCACGACAGGGTCTATGACCGTAAGCTTTCCATAAGCCACTTGGTTCCGAGCCTAAACGATGTCACAGTGTCAGGGCGTGTTGTCGCGGTTTATCCCGTTAAAACTTTTGAAGGAAAACGGTCTGGAAAATTTGCGAGCTTGGTGATTACTGATAAAGAAGGCATTCTCCGTGTTATGTTGTGGAACGATAAGGTTAGTTTGATTGAATCAGGCGAGCTGAAAACTGGGCAAGTCGCCCGTTTTTCTCACGGATACACCCGAGAAGACCGCAACGGCAAGGCGGAATTGCACCTCAGCGACAAAAGCGTGATTGAAATTAACCCGCAAAACGTAAGGATAGAAGACTTTCCGTCCATCGGCAAATTCGCCACGAAAATCAAAGAAATAACCAAAGCGCACAAGAACATCCACCTTTTAGGCGTTGTGAAAGAGGTTTTTCCCTCATCTACCTTCACACGGCAAGACCAGAGCACTGGAAAAGTGCTGCGATTCACACTTGCAGATAGCACTGACGACGTAGCGGTGGTTGTGTGGAATGAGAAGGCAGAAGAGCTTGAACAAAGCCTTAAGAGAAATGTAGAGTTGCAACTGGTGAACGCGAAAGTCAAAACGGCATCAAGCGGCGGATTCGAAATCCACGTTGATGCATCAACATACGTCGATGTTTCAGCGGCTGCTGAACAGCTGACTAAAATAGCGAGCCTAAACGCGGATTTGAACAGCGTGAACGTTGAGGGCGAAGTCTCAACTAAACCCGTGATCAGGGAAGTAACCACATCCAAAGGCGAAAATGTGAAACTCGCTGTTTTTGAATTGAAGGATGACAGTGGCACCGTTCGGGTTTCAGCTTGGCGAAAACACGCAGAAGCCGTCAACAACTTAAAGGTCGGTGACAGACTGCGCTTAACAAATGCCTACGTCAAAAAGGACTTCGGAGACAAATTAGAACTGTCAACGAGGAACGCGACATCCATAACTGTTCTTTAGAGCGCTTTAATCTTTGCTGCTATGGCGCCGCTCATTTCGTTGGTCGTGGAAGAACCGCCCAAATCAGCCGTTCGAACTTTTCCTTCTTTTAGCACTTGCATCACGGCTTTTTCGATTTTCGCTGCCGCCTCTTTCTCGCCCAAGTAGTCCAGCATCATGGACGCTGCCATTATGGTGGCTATGGGGTTAACTCTGTTCTGTCCCTTGTATTTGGGAGCTGAACCGTGGACTGGTTCGAACATGCCGTAGGTTTCGCCTATGTTTGCGCCTGCTGCCAAGCCTAAACTGCCCGTGACCTGAGCAGCTTCATCGGATAGTATGTCGCCGAAAAGGTTGGTGGTAACTATGACGTCGAAGCTTTCGGGTCTTTTAATGAGCTGCATCGTCGCTGCATCTATGTGGAGGTCGTCAAGTGTGATGTCTGGGTGTTTGAGCGCTGCTTCTTTCACGGCGTCTTTGAAGATTCCGTCGGTTATTCTTAGGATGTTGGCTTTGTGTATGTAGGTTAGGTGCTTTTTGCGGTTGTTGGCGAGTTTGAAGGCGAATTCTGCTATTCGCGTGGAGGCTTCTTTTGTTATGATTCTTAGGGCTACGCCTATGCCTGGTGCTAGTTCGAATTCTGCGCCTGAGTACATGCCTTCGGTGTTTTCGCGGACTACTATGAGGTCTATGTTGGGTTTTAGGGCTTCGACGTTTGGGAATGTGCGGCACGGTCTTATGTTGGCGTAGAGGTTGAACATTGTTCTGATTTGTACTGCGGCGCTGACTGGTGCGCCTGGTTCTTCAGGTGTGGTCATGGGACCTTTGAGGCAGGCGTGTGTTTGTTTTAGTAGGGCTATGGTTTCTTCTGGCAGGTTGGTGCCGTGTTCGGCTATGCAGTGGTAGCCTGCTTCGCCGTAGAGGAAGTTGAGCTTTAAGTTTTTTGATGTGTCTTGGACGGCGTTTAGAACTTTTATGGCTGCTTCTGTGACTTCGGGTCCTATTCCATCACCCTTGAGTACTGCTATGTTGTAAGCTTTAGACATGGATAACCGCCTTTCTTGTAGTGTGCGCGTTTATTTATGAGTGTTCCTGTTGCGTTGCAGGTTCAATTGTTGCGGAACTGATGTGCTCTGCGAGACTATAGCCCCCTTATATAAAGCACGTGCATTGAGGCTGGAATATTGCTTTGTAGGCTCCTATCGTTTTCTTAGACCCCTATTCCTCTACCGTTTTTGGTTGGGAAAAGCGCCAATACGCATAAGACCCTCTATAGGTTTCTGCATTCTATTTCTATTAGGCACCAAATATGTGGTGGTGATATTGGCTTCTTTGCATGTGTTTTTCTATTCACATTGAATTTTCTTTATGACTATCTGTCGTTCTACTTCTGATAGATTATAAAGGTCAAAAACCATCGAGTTTATTTCATTCTTAGTTTTAGAGATTTCATCCAACAATTCAATGGTTTCATTCTTGTAAGTGTTGAAATAATCTTCCCATTCATCTGCTTCTTTTAGTGGCAATTTAACATTTCCCGCTCGATAAACTTCTTTTGTGAAAGCTGGAAAATCCATTTCGTAAAAACTTGCTAATTTTTTAGTGATTTTAATGTTTGTAAATCTTTCCAAAAGTCTGTTATAAAATTTGTTCAACTTCATGTAATATTTTTGTATCTTAGAAATAACATCAGTTGCTTTCTCGATAAAGGGCTTCTGTGATTCTTTTTCTAACATGACAATTGGTATCTGAGCAAGAAACGTATGAAGATACGAATAGTACCCTCCTTGCTTTTTTGTCGATATTCTGTGAAGGAAGAATTCAATCAGTTTTGAATTTAGAATCGCAAGGAGATATCTCGGATCAACTTTCTCCTGCATTATCGCGAATACTCCTGCGCCGCCAGTCAAAAATGCGCTTCCATCTTCGTCCAAAGCAAAACTGTTGTGTTTCGTTAGCGCCGGCGTAACAATCTTTGGTGACTTAAAAAGTTCTATTTTCCCCTTTCTGATTAGTCCATACCATTCTTTAGTCTCTGCTACTTCCTTTCTCGAATCTCTCCGTTTTGTTAGCCTTTCTTTATTCTTAAGGAGATAATCATGCATGTTTGGATATTTTTGTTTCATTTCCTCATAACTCAGAAGCGCATTGTCTTTTTCCTCTATCTTGTAAGGGTAAATTACATAGTCATAAGGACCTTTTATTATCCAAGGTTCAATGTTTCTTCCTCTAAGAGTTCTGATTAGCCCATCCTTTTCTAATTGGTTCTGAGCAATCTTCTTATCATTTAACAACAATATTTGGTCACAGCCAGTAGTAATGCCGGTAGAGGGATTAGCAAAAGACCCCAGTAGCGCCGTGTTTTCTCTCTTTCTAATTTTTGAGATTATTTCATGTTCCTCTTGTGATGCAAAATTCCAGACCTCTTCTCCTAGAGTTTCAGGATGAACTTTTAACTTAATTATAGACTGCGTTCCCTCTTCGAGGATTGAGATGAGATTCTTCCTTATCGAATCAAGTTGCGTTAATTTGTAATAATAGAAAGGTGCAGGCATATTGTTGGAAAAAATTATGATTACAGAATACGTAATTGCATCTTCAAAAACAGGAAGCGATCCAAAATCAACGAATTTTTCCATGCGTCTTGACAACAAAAGTTTTCTCAAGTTGCGTCCATATTCAGCAGTTGTGAATTGAGATGATGATATGAAACCGATTTTGCCATCACTTCTTATAAGTTTACTCGCCAATTCAAAGAACATCAAAGATATATCGATCCGTTCATGGGCAACATTATAGTGTGCTTTAAAGAAATCTATTTCTTCATATTTGAGTTGCTGTACACGCACATATGGTGGATTGCCGATAACTACATCAAACCCACCATTATCCAGTATTTCTTTAAATTCTTCTTTCCATTTGAAAGCTTTGCTATAAGCAACCGTTTCATCATCGATCAACGAGTTTCCACATCGGATGTGGTCTCCCATATGTGGAAGTCTTTGTTTAGTTTTTACCGCCTTCAAGCTTAGATTTAGGATTGTAATTTCTACAGCTTGGGGGTCGACATCAACACCATAAAGATTTTCAGTTAGTATCTTCTCTTCAACGTTTGGTATCGCTTGAAAATGAGCATCAAGAGTGTTAGGAGTAGCCGCAAGCTTGTTCCGCTTGTTATAATGATCATACCATTCCTTTATTGCATCAAAAGCTTTTATTAGAAAGGAGCCTGAACCGCAAGCTGGATCAAGAACCTTTATTTTAGACACATCTTCAACAGTCTTGCATTTTTCCAACATTTTGCCAAGGGTATTTCTAACTATATAATCGACCACATATTCAGGAGTATAGTAGATTCCGTGTTTTTTGCGCACAGTTGGATCTTCAACTAGAGTGAGTTCGTCCTCTCGAAGAGTTCCCTCTTTTTCTTTAACTATCGTGCCAATGTAAAGTTCATAAGCATTGCCTAAAACGTCAACTGGGATTAAATCAAAATTGTAATTATATAATGAAGTTAGTATTGCTTCTAAAACTTCGTTGTCAACTCGCAAATCCTCGCAAAGATGCGGCGCAAACAATTTTCCGTTATACACGGCATCGAAGTCTCTAAAAATGTTTTTCAAATCCATCATGAACGTTCTAACAGTCTTGTCTATCGCAATTTTCTGCCAAACAGAAAACTGAATCCATAAGCTCTCAGCAGGAATTATACGCCTATCTTCACAACTTCGGATAAACATGAGCCTATCAAGAATCTTCTGAGTAGCCTCATTTACTTCATCTTTAGGAAGTTGAGGATGATTCTTGCGTACATTCGAAACTAACAACTTACGACTATACACAAGGTCCTTCAGAAGCTCCTCATCTATATCCCGTCTTAACCGCCTCTTTTCATAAGTATCAAGCAAACCAGAAACAGCGCTCTCTTTGGAAAGAAGCCACAACTTAGCAAAAGTCGCAACATAATCATTATACCTCAATTTGAAAATCAAGCCATCTTGCGGCTTCTTCACCCGCGAATAATACAACCTTACCTCTTCAAAATTTGTCAAAACAGCCCAATCAGCCCTCGACTGCCACGCATAATCAATCGTTATCTGAGGAAAACTCTTAACCTTACCACCAACACGCCGAAAACCATCCAAATCCTCATCAAACTTCTTTATCTCCAAAAAAATCTTCGAAGCGCTACCTACATTTAACAACGAATAATCCGCAACACCTGTTAATGTTCTTCGCTGTTCTTTAACATCCTCTATCTTAGTAGTATCCCAGCCCAAAGCGCCCAAAAGCGGAAGAATAAATTTAGAACCCACATCAGCCTCACTATACTGAGACTTCCTTCCTTCACGCACAATTGAATTATACCGTTCTACCAGCTGCTGAACCTTTTCTTTAGCTTGCCCATTCTCCATTAACCACATCAGCCAATTATCCTATTCAATTTAGAATATAATATGCTTTGCTAAAACTTTTATTACCTTTAAAACTAGCGAACTAGAAAAAGCAGAATTTAGGTTTGACCAACTTTGCTGATATTACAAACATGTTACATAACACACCTGTCTCACAAGTTTTCTGTTCTTCATTTTTCTACCAGCTGCGTAGGACTATCATGGTGTTGGTTTTCATTATCCCATCTACTCGGCGGATTTTCTCTATGCACTCGTTGACTTCTGCCACGCTCATCCCGCTGATAACCGCGACGATGTCATACTCGCCCGTGACTTCGTAAACGGTCTCCACACTCGGAATCTCCTGTATCTTCTTAGAGACCTCTTGAGTTGGAAAAGACGGATTAGTCGCCAGCAACGTTACAGCTTCAGCGCCTTCGGCAACGCCGATTTTAACCGTGAACTTTCTTATCACCTCGGAATCGGCAAGCGCCTTGATTCTTTTTCGTACAGCGCCTTCGGATAAGCCGATTTTCTTTCCGATGTCGCTGTAGCCAGCTCTTCCATCCTCCTTTAAGAGGCGGATTATCTCCTTGTCCGTGTCGTCCATGTTTCTGCCCCGTTTATTCTTGGTTGCGGAAAAATTTAACGTTTTCTGAAGTTTATCATGTGCAATTAATGCGAATTCCGTTGGTAACCATGCCTGATAGTGCCGTTTTCGGGAAATTCCAAAGAAGCCAAGCGTGGCGTTTTGTCCCAAAAAGAACATTAAGAGTCTAACATGTTACAAATAAGTCGCAATGTTTAAAAGAAAGCCGTGTTAATGTGAGAGACATTTCCGACAATATTAAACGTGGTAGCAAATGATTGAGCAAGCAAGTGTAAAACAAGAGGTGAAGACGATAAACAAAGCTAAATGCCCCGACTGTGACGCTGAACTCGACGTTCCAGCAGACACCGTGCAAGGAGAAATCCTAAGCTGCCCAGGCTGCGGACTCGAACTCGAAGTGAAAAAGGTAAACGGCGGATGCGTGGACCTTCAAGAACTAACAATTGAAGGAGAAGACTGGGGCGAATAAACAGTATCCACCAAGCGCGAATCTGAACAGGCTACCAAAATTTTAACCACCATTTTCTCATGGGATGCAAAGAGCCAATGAGCATAGCACTTCTTTATGAACGCTCCGAAAACGATGAGATGGGCATAAAACTCACGGCAGAAGAGTTAGGCGTAAACTTAACGTACATTCCATTCCGCAAAATCGCCCTTGCCATATACAAAGACGGGTACAGCGTCAAAAGCAAAGGAAAAGACTACTCCAACGCTGTCAACGACGTTGCCGTGGTGCTGAACCGCGCACAAAGCAAAAACCGAAG
>DATDQZ010000040.1:0-4283 GCA_035292005.1 Bathyarchaeia archaeon
TCCGAATTGGCTTTTCAAGACTTCGAAGCGAATGTGAATCACATGCGCAGATTGAGGGACAAACTGGTGGATGGCATATTTGAGGAACTTTCTGATGTGAAGCTCAACGGTCCAAAAGGCGACAAAAGGGCTCCGGATAACGCGAACATAAGCTTCCTGCGGTGTGAGGGTGAAGCGTTGACGATTGAGTTAAGCCTTAAAGGCGTTTATGTGTCCAGCGGTAGCGCATGCAGCAGGAGACTCCTTCAACCAAGTCATGTTCTCGTTGCCATAGGTCGGAAATTCAGTGAAGCTCATGGCAGCATATTGATGAAGACTACGCGGTACCACACAGAAGAAGATATAACTTATGTTCTAGAAGTATTACCTAACGCTGTAAACAGGATAAGAGGGATAGTTGGCTCTACAGGAGTTGACTAAGAATGTCGCGTGTGCCATTACCCTACAACCCCAAAGTTCTTGACTTGTTCAGGCATCCTAAAAACCTAGGACCAATGGAAGACGCCACGGTTACCGCTGTAGCAGGGAATCCCGCATGCGGAGACATGATAACCTTCTACCTGAAAATCAACGAACAAGAAATCATAGAAAAGGCGTCTTTCGAGAGCTATGGTTGCGCCGCCAACATAGCTACTTCAAGCATAGTCACCGAGATTATTAAAGGAATGAGTCTTGAGGCTGCGTGGAAAGACGTTACATGGAAAAAAGTGACCGAGGCAGTGGGCGGCTTGCCAACCGTCAAATTCCACTGCGGCGTCCTCGCTGTAGGTGCTTTGAAACGGGCAATCAGAAAATATTACCAGAACAAGGGCTCCTCGCCGATTTGGCTGCCACAAGAATTAACTTTTGAGGAGAAACAGGCTTTAGAAGAAGAAGAACTGGCAAAAATGCTTGCAAAGAGGCTGAAGCTGGAGGCAGAAAAATAATCCTGGATCCCTACAGGATTCGCGAAGACTTCCCAATATTAAAGCGAAAAATAAACAATAACCCCCTCATCTATTTCGACAATGCGGCAACCACGCAGAAACCTAAACAAGTAATCGACGCAATAAGAAACTTTTACGAAAATCATAACGCCAACGTCCACAGAGCAGTTTACACGCTTTCTCAGGAAGCCACAGAAATGCATGAAAACGCCCGTGAAAAGATTGCGCGATTCGTAAACGCGGAGGACGCGGCGGAAATAGTTTTCGTCAGAGGCACCACCGAGGCAATCAACCTTGTTGCGTATTCTTGGGGTCTTCGTAACCTGAAAAAGGGCGACGAGGTTTTAGTGTCGTTGATGGAGCACCACAGCAACATCGTCCCATGGGAAATTCTTTCAAAAATAAACGGCTTCACCATCAAATACGCGAAAGTGAACCCTGATGGCACATTGAATTACGAGGATTTTGAAAGCAAATTTTCCAGTAAAACCAAGATTGCCTGTCTAAGTCACGTTTCAAACGTCAGCGGCGTAATTAATGATGTTAAACGAATCGCCAAAGTTGCCCATGAACACGGTGCTTTGATGCTGGTGGACGGGGCGCAATCCGTCCCTCACATGAGCGTGGACGTTAGAGATTTAGACGTGGATTTTCTGGCTTTTTCTGGGCATAAAATGTTGGGGCCAACAGGCATCGGCGTGCTTTACGGCAAAAAGGAACTTCTTGAGAAGATGGAGCCGTTCCAAGGCGGAGGGGAAATGATAAAGGAAGTTTCTTTCAGCCAAGGAAGAGAGCAGTGCGACATAACTTGGAATGACCCTCCATGGAAGTTTGAAGCTGGAACGCCTAACATATGCGGCGGAATAGCTCTGATGGCCGCTGTCAAATACCTCGAGAAGATAGGCATGGCTGAAGTGCTGAAGCATGAAAAGTTGCTAACAGAATACGCGGTTAAGCGCATGAAAGAATGCAGCAAAGTTACGCTTCACGGTCCCACAGACTTGTCTTCGAAGTGTGGAATAGTACCTTTCAATGTGGAAGGTTTATCCTCGCACGATGTTGCACTTTTCTTTGACAATTATGGAATCATGATACGCAGCGGTTTCCACTGTGCCCAACCCTTGCATCAAGTTTTCAAGCTGCAGTCTTCTGCTCGAGCAAGCTTTTACATTTATAACACCCGCGAAGAAATTGACCGATTTGTAGAAGTCTTGAAGGAGATTGAGCAGCTCTGATGTCTACTGTGGAAGATTACGTGGCGAGAATCGAAGGGACATGCGGCGAAGAAAAGGACATAATAGTCATATTCAAGTACGACAAAAAAGATGAAGCCGTCGCCAGAATCCTCAAGAAAGCCCAGCTGAAGAACTCTCTCGCTGGAATGATTTTTGAAGTAGCCTTTCGGGATGTTTCATTTCGTGTTTACTCGAGCGGGAAAGCTATCTTTAGGGGCATTAAGAACAAAGAAGCGTTACGCGATATTCTAGCCGCCCTTTTGCTTTAGTGAGCGGAGGCGCTTTCTTTTCCAAGATTTTAGCGACTTTTTGTGACTGTTGTTTTTCTACTCAAAAGCTACTCGAAAATCTTGTGCATTGTACTTACCGCCGACTTGAAGGCGTATTTCAGCTATATCAAGTGCGATTTGAAGCAACGTGTTTTCTTCGCTACAATCGAAGGCTGGTCATTAGTTTTTCGATGATGCTTAGGATGAGGTTTGCTATGCGTGCGAGTGGTCCTAGGACGGTTGTTGTGTTGCGAATGTTGTCGATGTCGGATTTGGTGACTGCTCTAGTGAGCACGATGGCGGTGATGAATGTGAGCAGGAAAACTATGGCGCCGACGATTAGGGCTGTCAGGTTGCTGAATGCGAGCTGAGTGATGAGGGCGTAGGTGATTGCCGAGGCTGTGGCCCCTGATAGGAGTATTTTGGCTGATGACGTCCAGTCTACGGTTACGTCGTATTGTTTTTTGAGCCAGCGGAGTGCGATGATGAGGCTGGGGGTTCCGGCTGTTAGTGTGGTTATGATGAGGCCTAGGATGCCGAATTGGCTGATGAGTAGTATGCTGAGTGGGAAGCCTATGGCGAAGGTGATTAGGCTTAGTTTTAGGTTGAATTTGGTTTGGCCTTGGCTGTTTATGACGTTGCCGATGCTGAGGTTTCCGAGGGCGGTGTACAGGTAGTTTATAGCGAGCAGGGCTAGAAACAGCGGGGCTGCGGGGTATTCGGGGAACAGTATGGAGATTCCGGGGCGTGACAGGGTTATTACGATGGCTGCGGCTGGTACGACGAGGAGTGAGGCGTATTTTATGGAGAATTGGAAGACGTTTTTGAGTGTTTCTTCGTCTTTTTGTGGGTCGAGTTTGGAGAAGGCGGGGAATAGCATGGTGCTTACGGGTGTGGCGAAGAAGGTGATTAGCACGACGAAGGTGTTGGCTATGCCGTAGTTGCCTATGAGGTCGGGGGCGACGAATATGGGCACTATGAATGTGTAGAATGTGGTTTGGAACGTGGCTATGATGGAGGCTATTGAGAGGGGTAGTCCGTAGTTGAACATGGTTTTTATAGTATTCTTGATTTCAAGCGTGTTGTTGGTTGGCTTGGGAAGGTTTTTGTAGAGTGTCCACATGAGAAGTACGGCGATGAGGCCGGCGATTAGGTTGGCTACTGAGAATCCGATGACGGCGCCTAGGGGGCCGAGGCCGAGGATGACGAGTGTGAAGACCACTGCGGTTTTGATGATGGATTGGACGATGAGTGCTATGCTGTTTAGTTCCATTCTTTCCATGCCTGTGAAGGCGGCTTGGGCTGTGCTGAGGAGGGCGTTGGTGAGAATGGTAAAAGAGGCTATTTGGATCAGGGGTGTTATGTTTGGGAGGCGGTAGAGTTGGGCTAAGAGTCCGGAGAGCGTGAAGGCGACTACTGAGAGGATTAGGCCTAGGATGGTTTCAAAGAGTATGCTTGCGGTGAAGACGCCTCTTATTTTTGCAGCTTTGTCTTCGGCGTTGTATTGTGCGGTGTATTTGACCATGGCCACGTTTACGCCCCAGTCTCTGAAGGTGGAGATCAGGTTTGGAGCGGCGAGTGCGATGGTGTATAAGCCGTAGTTTTCGTCGCCTAGGAGGTTGCCGATGAATATTGTGCCTACCGAGGAGATGACGGCGGAGGCGACTAAGCCCCACAGTAAGTGGAAGCCTCCTTTGACTGAAACCTTAGCCATATTCGCAGCTTTGCTCATTCATTCTGTCCCAACGTGTACCTGCAAGTTAATGAGTTAATAGACGTTAACAAAAGAGATGTTTATCTCTTTTGGCAGAGGGTATCTGTAATTTTACTTGCATAGCTCTTAAAGCTCTAAC
>DATDQZ010000041.1:0-6015 GCA_035292005.1 Bathyarchaeia archaeon
GGTTTTGCGCCCAAGTAAGTTCTGATTTCCATAGGTTCCCTCAGAGGGTCTATTGAGGGATTCGTCACTTGGCTGGCGTTCAAGAGAAGTCGGTCCCAATAGGTGAGGTATGGCTTGTCACAGCCCATGCCTGTCAGAAGCACTCCGCCTGTTTCAGCCTGCTTCTTGATGTCCTTGATCACTTCCAAGGTCCAATTGGAATTCTCTCGATAAGCAGTCGGGTTCTTACTTATGGTTATGGCATGGGTAGGGCAGAAGGTGACGCAGCGTTGGCAGTTGGTGCAGTTTTCGTCCTTGCTGCGAACAGTGTCGTCTTCAGGATCATAGTAATGCGTTTCGTAGGTGCACTGGTTCACGCAGACTTTGCAGCGGATGCACCGCTCTTGATCTCTTTCCACTAAGTATTCCGTTGGCAAGTAACTCTTCATCGCTTCGCCTCCGTGCTTGCCAAGACTTCTACGACCTTTCGGCTACCAATCCTGCCTATCACAGGCTCTCCACCTCTAGGGTTCCAATACTTATCCAGCACTGGAGACACAAGGCGCATAGCAGCTTCCTCCGAAGACAGATAGAGAAAGTCGCCTCTGATGCCTGCGGATAAGGGTCGCAGTTTGATTCTGTCGGTTAACCCTATCATCTCGCCTTGGTGCGCCACGATGACGCTGAAAGGCCCATTCATCAATAAACTCCCGTACGTCTGGCGCAGAGCCCTAAGAACGCGCCCTTTTGATTCTGCCGCCTCAATCTCGATCCAGAAAGGAGGAGCCAAAATTTGGGAAACTATCTCGATGGGCAGGCGTTGTCTCCGCATGAGAAGATCAAAAGCATAAGTCAGCACCTCGGTGTCTGTTTGCATGGTGCACTTGTAACCGTACATCTCCAAGTAGCGGCGATTTATTCCATAGGAAGAGAGTTCCCCGTTGTGCACCACAGTCCAGTCCAAGATGTTGAACGGATGAGCGCCACCCCACCAGCCCGGCGTGTTTGTCGGGAATCTTCCGTGGCAAACCCATATGTACCCTTCATACTCGTCTAAGCAGAAGAATTCCGCTATGTCCTCTGGAAAGCCTACGCCCTTGAATACGCCCATGTTTTTGCCGCTTGAGAAAACGAAAGCCTTTCCCGTTTCCGTGTTGATCCGCATAACTTTCTCCGTCACGTAATCGTCTGCTGTCTGATTCTCAGGTTTCCGTTTTCCAGGCTGGATGAAGTACCGCCACACTAATGGGGGATTCTGAACATTAGCTTCTCTCGTCGGTATTTCCTCTTCGTGGATTACGTCGAAGCTTTCATTCAGCAGTTTGCCCGTTTTCTCCTTCGCTTCCTTGCTCAGGTACATGATGTGAAAAGCGTAGTCATCCGCGTGCTCTGGATAAAGACCGTAAACAGCGAAGCCTCCGCCTAAACCGTTGCCCCGCTCATGCATGTTCGCTATGGCCTTAACGGGGTCTCGTGACGAGAACCGCTTTCCTTCAAGATTCATCATGCCAAATATGGAGCAGCCTGCGAAATCCTTGTCGTCGTTGAAAGGATTGTTGACTCTACTCAAATCCTTCATCTTAGCCCTCCAAGCACATTTTCTTCCTCAAACGCGATGGCAGCGTGGCAAGGCCAAAGTTTTCCGAGATGAGATCTTGCTTGAACTTTTTCACGTTAACGCAGTTTTTCATAAGATGAAATATTATCCCTGCTCTTTCGATGTCGTTCACAAAGATCATGCCCACGATCACGTTGTCTTTGAGCACCAATTTTTTGTAAAAATTTTTTTCAGGTTCATGCTTGACTAAGACTTCGTAACCGTCTTCTTTCGGGTTGGCTATTCCCACAGAGATGATGGGTATGCCAAAGTATTTCAGCGCGCTCATTGAGGTGCCGCCTGGATAATCCGTCTTTTTCCCAGCCATGTTATAGCCAGCGACTCTTCCTTCCAAATGGGCCAAGGGCCAGAGAGCCAAGAGTCGGTTTTCATTAAAAATGAAGTCATACGCTTCAGCGACGTCCCCGCTAGCGTACACGTCTGGAACGCTTGTTCGCATGAACTTGTCTACGATTATGCCTCTGTTCGTCTTCACGTCGGTTCCTGCAACTAGCTCCATACGTGGAACAACGCCGATCGCGATGATCACCAAGTCGCATGGCACTTGGTCACCATTAGTTAAGACTGCGCCGTCGACAACGCTGTCGTCTTCGGGTTTCCCTAGTATTCGCTGCACCGTTTGACCAGTGACTATTGTGACGCCTGCTTTTCTGATCGCGTTTTCAACAATTTCTGAGGCTGCTGGGTCCAGTATGAGGCTGAGGATTTTGTCTTTGAATTCCACCATAGTCACTTCTAATCCGCGTTTCGCCAGTGCCTCAGCAACGCTGACTCCGATTAGGCCAGCACCGATGACCACGGCTCTTTTGGCGCTTTCAATTCTTGTGGCCAAGCGTTCGGCATCGGAAAACGTGGTGAAGGTGAACACGCCTTCCTTGTCGGCGCCTTCTATTTTTGGGATGAACGGTTTTCCGCCCGTGGCGAGTAAAAGTTTCTCGAAGTCTACTTTGTCGCCTCCGTCAAGCTCCACGTACCTTTCAGTCAGATTGAGGCGCACTGCAGTTCTTCCTGTTAATGCCTGAGCCTCGTTCTTTTTCCAGAAGTGGTCATCACGACACTTCATCTTCTCTAAACTGGCTTTTCCGCTGATGAAATCGGAAATCATTGGGCGAGAATACTGCGGACAAAGCTCTTCTGAAATCACAGTTATTGTTCCCACAGGGTCTACTTCGCGGATGGCTTCAACCGCGCCGATTCCTGCGGCTGAGGCGCCGACAATCACGTACTTTGACACTAGGGCTTCACCTCTTGAAGCACGAGAGCCCCATTGGGGCAGTTAGCGACGCAGGCAGGGACATCCAGCTCTGGGCAGTGGTCGCACTTTGCGACTACTTTGCCTGAAACGTCCATTTTGATGGCGCCGTATGGACACACCATTATGCAAGTCCAGCAGCCCATACACTTCTCCTCATCATGCGTCACTAACCCAGTCTCCTCGTCCTTGCGCATGGCGCCGGAGAGGCAGGCAGTCACGCAAGGGGCATCATCGCAGTGTCTGCATTGGATGGCAAAAGAAACTGGCCTGTTCGTTTCTAATCTCACTCGGCTTATTGGTCGAGGATGTTCTCTGTTGTAAGCTTTAATGATGTCTTTGGATTTGGAGTGCTGGACGGTGCAGTAGACTTCGCATAGTCCGCAGCCCATGCAGACTTCTTCCTTGGCTATGATTCTTCTCATTCTTTTGATGCCTCATTTTCTTCGAAGCGTGAGCAGATGATCACGAAAAACCTGAAATTCAATATCTTTCGTGCATGAGCCAATGCTTTCTATGAATATTTGCCCAGCGAAGTCGGTGCAGTCCTTACAAGTGTTTTTCTTCATTAGCCTCACTTTTTACATGGAAGCTAGCCAGTTAAGTGGCACATATTCTATATAACCGTATTGAAAATCATTTATATGTAAGTTAATGACTTATATAATCTAAATGAAATATATGTACGGGGAATGGGCATGACGGAAAAAGACTTAGGATATAGAAGAGTGCAATGCACAGGAAGAGGCTCATACATCATTTCTCTACCCAAAGGGTGGGTGCAAGACATAGGATTAAAAAGGGGAAGCGAAATCGCCTTCAACGTCCAAAGCGATTTATCCCTAACGCTGGTTCCGAGAAAACTCAAAGAAAGAGGCGAAGAAGACGAGAAAAATAGGCTGAAAGAGTATCATATAATCGCTGATCCGAAAGGAGAACCTCAAGCCACTTATCGTATGACAAAAGCCCTATACGCTATAGGCGCCGATGTAATACGCATCCATTTCAAGAACGCTGAAGACGCTGCAAAGCAGAAAACAGAAATAAAAAATCTCGCCAGAGACACTTTTCTAGGCTCAGAGATAATTGAAGAAACGCCTGATGAGGTTACGTTTCAAATTCTCATAAGGCATACGGAATTTCCCATTGAAAAAGCCGTGAGGAGAATGGCTATTATAGCGCTTTCAGCGAACAGAGATGCCATTTCATCCCTGAAGAGCAAAAGCCCAGAAATGTTTCAGAGCGTGATTAACGCCAGCAACGACGTTGATCGTTTAGCGCTTTATGTTGTTCGTCAGTTGAAGTGGGGCATAGAACGGAACCTGTTCAGGGAGTTAGGATTCAACACTCCCAAAGAGTTTCTATTGTACAGGATCGCTGTGAACGACATAAAGAACATTGGTGAAAACGCACTTAACATCGTAAACAGCTTGGCAACGTTCCAAAAGCTGGTTAAAGATCAAACGCTCTTCATAAAAGAACCCATGGATGAAGAGATATACTCGCAACTCCTCAATTTCAATTCCCTGGCGCATCAACTTTTCGAGGAAGCCACCCGGGCAATGTTCAAGAGAGAATACAAGGATGCTGAGAAGATAATCTCTAAACGCGAATCCTTTGTCCCATTGGAAAACGAGCTGATCAGGCTGATGTCCAGCAAGAAACTGGACCCGAACATCGCCGCAATTCTGAGACTAATTCTGGACAGTTCAAGACGAATCATGGATTACAGCAAGAACATGGCTGAGCTAACGCTGAACCGAACAGTAGAAGACTTATGCGCCAACTACGCAGTCAAGTGACAAGTTTGTAGTGGCATATCTCCACAATCGATGGAGTAGCAAGAGCCAGTTGAATTCTTTCTTGTGCGACAAGCTCGGGCTACTTGGTCAGTTCTAGTTTGAAAGCATCTCTTACTGACTTTATATTTGTGAAGTGTTTATCTATGGTGCACAGTCTCAAGTTTCTTCTGATACACATGGACGCGATTAGTATGTCAACTGCTGGGAGAGGGCAACCCTTCCTGAGCAGCGCTGCAGAAATCTTCAGGCTTTCGTCATAATCGTCGAGAGTTGGGTAGATTACAGCCAATCCTTTGAGGTCTAAAGCCTTGGGAAACTCTATTATGTTTAGTATCGTCGTGAAGCCCTTTACACTATGCTTGCCACTCTTGAGGAAGCTTATCAGCTGGTTTGTGTCGTAGATAACCTCTTCCATTCTAGCTTCCTGCCTTTTTCATAGTATTCGACTGCTTTCTTCAAGTCTACGCAGGCAACGTCCAAGTTGGAGTCTTTTAGCATGGCGGCCAGTTTTTCCGAAGGCGCCACTCCGCCCTCGACTATTTCCAGACGCCCTACATAGTCCGCTAAGGCTTTTCTAACGACTTCACTCCATTTGACTTCCGAGTACCTCTTCATCTTACGGTATAGTTCTTCTGGGATTGAGATTGTTATGTTTGCCATGAACCATAATTATGTGAGCACACATATTTAAGTGCATATACAGGATTTTTAAATGTGCGTGTGCGATTCAGTCGCATAAAAAGGTGACTCATAATTCTTTGGCGCGTCATGAATTGTTCGTTGAGGTTGTTGCTGGTTTTTGCGCGCTATAGATATAAGTAAGATTGGTCTTACTGTTAGTGGTGAAATCATGGTTGAGGCATCTACAACTAAGGTTTCTTCCAAGGGGCAAGTCGTCATCCCAGTGAACGTTAGGAAGGCAGCGGGTCTGAAAAAAGGTGAGAAGCTCTTAGCCATAGCGTTCGACGACACTGTGGTTCTGAAAAGAATTGTCGATAGGACTTTTGAAGAGACAGTTAAGCCGATTTGGGATAGAGTGCGGCGGATGGGTCTAACGGAGGAGGATGTAGACGCCCTCATCCAAAAAGCGAAGACTAAAGGCAGTTCTTGATACGAACGTTTGGATCTCAGCGATGATTTGGGGTGGGTCACCTGCCGAAATCATCAACTATGCGGAAGATAGCAGGATTTGCATCATTCTGTCAGAGGGCATCGTTGAGGAGATAAACCGAACACTTGCTTATCATAGACTTAGGCGAGTCTACGAAGACGCTGGCATTACTCGGCAAGAACTGATTGAAGCTGTATTGCGGATTGGTAGGCTAGTGGAAGTGAAAACGAAGGTCAATGTTGTTTATGAAGAT
>DATDQZ010000042.1:0-6889 GCA_035292005.1 Bathyarchaeia archaeon
CAACCAAGCCGAAATGCCTCTGCAGCTAATATTAGAAAACTCTGTAGAAGAACGCGTTGTCATCGCAGCAGTTAGCGACAACTCAAATATGTCTCTGGAAAAAAGAAAGGAAGACGCTGGGAAACCTCTCTATCTTAAAAGAATTTAGCACTTAAAATCCTTTTTATACTGGATTTCCCTCACCCCTTCTAGGTTTCAGAATGAGAGGTTAAATAATGCAGTTTACCGAAGCGAAACTCGGAAGAATTTTCGTGCTAAGATTGCATGACGGCGACCATCTTCCCGAAGTTCTTGAATCGTTCGCAGCTGAAAACAACATTGCCACAGCGCTTTGTTTCTTCTTAGGCGGCGCAAAAGAAAAAAGCCGCGTGGTTGTCGGCCCCAAAGACGGCTATGCCCTTCCTCCAGAACCTATGGTTACGCTTCTCAACGGAGTGCATGAAGCCTGCGGCGTAGGCACAATCTTTCCCGATGAGGAAGGAAAACCGAAACTGCACATGCACGCAAGCTTCGGAAGAAACGAAACGACCATCACTGGCTGCGTGCGCATGGGCGTTGATGTCTGGCGCATAGGCGAAATAATCATAATAGAATTGATCGGTGCGACTGCTAAAAGAGCTAAAGATAAAGAGACTGGCTTTGAGTTTCTAGAAACTGGCTAAGATTAAAAGACACATAATCACCATCAACTCGTTCTGCGTTATATTAGCATAATCAAAAATTCAAAAACCATTTATGATTAAACAGCAATAATTTTTTATCAGGGGAAGGTTGAGCGCTTTGAAAACGGCGCCGTCTGAAAAGGAGATTTCGATTGTGCTACCAGCTTACAATGAAGCCTTGCGAATCCAAAAGTGCGTAAAAGAGGTTGAGCGTGCCGTTAGCTCCTTTTCAGGTTCTTACGAAATTATCGTGGCCGAAGACGGAAGCACGGACGGCACAGACCGCATCGTGACCAGTCTGTCAGAGAGCAATCCCCATCTGAGTTTTTTGCATTCGCCTGTTCGTTTAGGTAAGGGCAAAGCCATCAAGAACGCGCTTCGCTCGGCTAGAGGCGACGTTATTGTTTTCATGGATGTTGACTTGGCTGCGAGCCTCAAGTACCTGCCACGTATTGTGCAGTTGGCTAAGGAGCATCGAGGACTAGCGATCGGTTCACGGCATGTTAAAGGTTCCAGAGTGCGGAGACCTTTCACCAGAACTTTATTCAGCTTGGCTTACAATCTGTTTGCGAGAGTGCTTTTTCTCGACGGCATACATGATCATCAGTGCGGCTTCAAGGCCATGAGCCACGAAGTTGCAGAAGTTATACGAGATAACGCCAAATCAGACGGGCTGTTTCTTGACACCGAGATGATTCTGCGCTGTAAGAAGTTGGGTTTTCCAGTGATGGAAGTCGGAGTAGAGTGGTCTGAAACCAAAAAAAGAAATGAGTCAGCGGTCAAGCTTTTCCACGATGCTACGAAAATGGGACTAAACCTGTTAAGATTCAGGTTAAACACTAACGATTTACAGCATAATTGAACAGAACTATGAGATGAACTGCACAACTTTCAAGTCTAAATTGCCAAGGTGTTGAAGTTAAGCCAGACGCCAGCCTTTGATCCTTTTTTATTTTCAGAGTAATAGTCGAGAAACCATCAGTAGCACCATGTCAAAAATCATGTGCTCCAAAAAAGTTTATATTTAACTCAGCATTGTTTGTAAAAAATGTTGTGTTGAGTTTAGCTCTCAGCAAAAATAAGAAAGTTTGGAGGATGGTTTGACATGTCACGTATACCTTCGGGAAGTGTTCCTGTTTTAGTGTTAAGGGAAGGCACAGGTAGAACAACTGGAAGAGATGCTCAGAGAAACAATATTATGGCAGCCAAAGCGATAGCTGCGACTGTGAAGTCTACTCTTGGACCACGCGGAATGGACAAAATGCTCGTAAACAGTGTCGGAGACGTGACCATAACTAACGACGGCGCGACAATTCTGAAAGAACTTGATGTGCAGCATCCAGCAGCCAAAATGCTGGTTGAAGTTGCCAAGACAATGGATAATGAAGTTGGAGATGGCACGACCACCGCTGCTGTGTTGACCGGCGAACTGCTGGCAAAGGCTGAGCACCTTCTTGATCAAAATATACATCCAACCGTGATCATCGACGGCTACAAAAAAGCGGGAGATAAGGCACAGGAAATCGTAAACAGTATAGCAATGCCCGTGAGCATAAAAGACGACGAGCTCTTGGTCAACGTCGCATTGACTTCTATGGGCAGTAAGGGCATAACAGCGGCAAAAGAACACTTTGCAAAGATCGCGGTTGAAGCCGTGAAGCAGGTTACTGAAAAAACAGGTGGAAAACTGAAAGCAGACATTGACTTAATAAAAGTCGTCAAGAAACAAGGGAAAAGCTTGGAAGAAACAGAGCTGGTGAAGGGCATGGTTATCGACAAACAAGTTGCCAGTTTACAAATGCCTAAACGCATTGAAAACGCGAAAATAGCGTTGCTGACTGCCAAGCTTGATATTGAGAAAACCGAATTTGAAGCCAAAATTAACATAGACTCACCTGAACAAATGAAGCAGTTTCTGGATGAGGAGGAGCGAATGCTTAAAGAAATGGCTGAGCAGGTAAGCAAGACAGGCGCAAACGTCGTGTTATCTCAGAAGTCAATTGATGAGTTAGTGTTGCACTTCTTGAATATGAAGAATATTCTTGCTGTTAAGAGTGTTCCCATGGGCGACATGGACAAGATTGCGAGAGCTACTGGTGGAAAAATCCTTGCAAGCGTCAAAGACCTGACATCTAGCGCGCTTGGAGAGGCAAAGACGGTTGAAGAAGTCAAAATTGGTGATAACAGGCTTATTTACATTAGAGAGTGCAAGAACCCTAAAGCAGTTACAATCGTCGTCAGAGGCGGCTCGGAGCATGTCGTGGATGAGGCAGAACGTTCGCTTCACGACGCCTTATGTGTCGTCAGAAACGCCGTTGAAGACGGCAAAATAGTGGCTGGTGGAGGCGCCCCAGAAGCTGAAATATCCCGACAACTGAGAAACTACGCAGTCACGGTGGGCGGACGCGAACAACTGGCCATCGAAGCTTTTGCAGACGCTGTTGACACAATTCCTATGACATTGGCTGAGAATGCAGGTCTCGACCCAATTGACATCATGGTTTCATTAAGAGCAGAGCATGAACGCAACCCCAGACCCTACTATGGCATCGACGTCTTCACTGGAAAAATAAAGAATATGCTTGACCTAAACATCGTCGAGCCTTTGCGTGTAAAACAGCAAGTGATCAAGTCAGCGACCGAAGCTGCAAACATGATTCTGAAAATTGATGATCTTATATCTGCAAAAGGAACGGGAAAAGAGGCAGAAGGTCCAAAAAGACCTGAGTAATCACCACCCAATTTCTATTAGAATGTAAAATGAACAACCAGTTCACTTTTTCTTTTTTTAATATGAAGTTGTTCCAGCTGAAATAAGGGGCAAAGAAAACTCCGATTTAAAAACCGTAGTAGCCCGGGATACGTGACTTATCTCGTCTAAATTTCTCACTTGAGCGCGCGCTATGATCACATCTCACTCGGGAAAACCGGTGACATCTTCATCCAGTTGAAATCCCAAAGCTGGCTGCTGGATGCCTCCAAACAACAAGGCGTTATCGAATTCTTTTTTGACATGCAAATCGTTAATGAGCCTCGAACCTTTTTTCTCAAATCTTTAATACAACTTGAAATCATGCTATTATAAAGAAGAAAAGAGGAGGTGATATTCATCACGGATAAACCTTTCAAGAACCGTGAAAAGGTAAAGGCTGAGGTTAGAAACTGTAGTTTGTTTGGTGACGTTTGTCAGTATCTTTGCTTTTTATTCGCTGCGTTAGGAGTCATTGGTGATGCCTTGAACATCACTCTTGGCTTGGAGTCAATGGCTTGGTTACTGCTGGCAATTGTTGCTGGTCTGAATGCCATAATCGGTCACATGCACGTAGTGGTGGCTAAGCATTTGCTTGGCACAGAAGCTGAAAGTAAGAAATAGGAGCGAACTATTCAAGACTTCACGTTCGTTACCCTTTTTTTAATAAAATAAACCCAGAACAAACCTCACTGATCTCACTTATTTTTTCTAGAGCTAGGTATTCCTATCCATCTTGGAGTCCTATTCATGTATTCTCGATATGTATCTCCATACTTCTCTAGAAGGAAGCGTTCTTCAGCCTTTACTGCGATGTGCCATATGATTATCCATGCCACCCCGCATAGCAGAAAAATCCAGGAAGCACAGGCTACCCCTATGCCTACATACATCAAAAATGCTGAGAAATAAATAGGATTTCTTGAAATGCTGTAGACCCCTTTGGTAACTAGTTTATCAAGCGGGGTAGTAACAATGTTGATGCTAGCTATGAGGTTCATAACTAGGCTCAGAAGACAGATAGGAAGACCCACATAGAACCATACTGTGCCTAGCTTCAGAGGAAGGAAGATTGAGTAAAAGATAGTAAAAGGCATGATGATAGCATGAGTAGCGAGAGCTAGAACCTTCTTAGTGTTATGATGCGGTGTAGGTTTACGATACGGTGCGAGCAAGTCCATCTTTTTCATTGTCGCTTTGTTAATCAGACCTGGGAAGATCGTATTCAATAAGAATTGTAAGACTATAAAAATCCAAGCGTTCCACAAGCCCAACTCAAATTCTGGTACAAGTGACATGATTTTCCTCTTGTGGTTACTACTATCAACTATTTAATACTTTGATATGAGTCATCTAGAATTAAATCGAAGGTCTTTCCACAGGTCATAAAAATTGAAGCAGAAGACGTACATGCATACTTCCGTCTCAGAGGAGGTGATCATCTATGAGATTAAGAAAGTGCTCGATGAAACGTGAAGAAATAGTGGCTTCTGGTGGCGCACATTGTGATGGTGGGTTTGTTTTCTGGGTACTTGGATTAACATTCGCTGCTTTAGGAGTAGCTAGCGATGCTATGAACATCAGTCTCGTCTTAGAACCAACATCTTGGTTGTTGCTATCAATCGTTTTTTGTCTGTCAGGCAATAGCCAGCTGGATTGCTTGGGTGTTAGCTGTGCATTTAGATGCCATAGAAGCTAAAAGAAAAAAAGAGGAGTGAACTCTTTCGTAGCGCGCGCAATCTTCCAATTAGATTTCTGGATCCAAGCAAAAACCGAGAATTTAAACCAAGTCTTAAACCCAACCCTCCCGCACCAACATTAACCCGAGAGTTTGAACGTCGACCTGACTAGGGTTTAATGGTAGCCCGGGAGAGATTCGAACTCTCGTCGGCGGGTCCAAAGCCCGCTATGCTTGGCCACTACACCACCGGGCTTCATTAACCGAGTGTTTGAGCTAGTTTTAAATAAGATGTTTTTGATTAAAACTTTCCTCTTTCTGCGAATTTCAAGCATCACGTTTCGGAGCCTTTGTCCAGCGAAATCATTAGCAGGCATAAGTATTCAGAAATTACGCATGGAATCTCTCTGTCTAAACCGTAAAGCTTATATATTAAAACTGTTCATTGGCTAAGAATTGCGCGGGCCGAATGTGCTATTTTCTCAGCCCAAAAGAGATATGGTGACGGTTCTACGCACAATAATGGATGAAGTGGAAAAGATTGAGCAAAAAAGAAGCCAGAACGCATCAGCGCTTGGTTGACAAGTGCCCAGAGTGCGGTAGCGAAAACCTCGTTCACGATTATGATACGGGAGAAACTGTTTGCGGCGACTGTGGGCTAGTCCTTTATGAGCAGATGATGGATAAAGGGCCAGAATGGCGCGCTTTCACTCAAGAAGAGAAAGCGTCAAGAAGCCGCGTTGGAGTACCAACATCATATTCCGTTCATGATAAAGGCTTGTCTACAGCCATAAGCCAAGTGGATCGTGACGCTTTTGGAAGGAAATTGCCCCTTTCTACTAGGCTGCAAATGTGGCGTTTGAGGAAATGGCAGATACGCTCTCGTGTGCATTCTTCCGTCGACAGAAACCTCGCTCAAGCCATGGCAGAGCTGGATCGCCTTTCCGACAAGGTTTACATTCCACCGCCGATTAAGGAAAAAGCTGCGGTCATCTACCGCAAAGCCTTAGACAAAGGCTTGGTTCGCGGCAGGTCAATCGCTGCTATCGCTGCGGCTGCCCTCTACGCGGCTTGTCGTGGTAGTGGAACGCCGCGGACTCTTCGTGAGATTGCTGAGGCAAGTCTCGTCGACAAGAAGGATGTTGCACGTTGCTACAGGCTTTTGTTGCGTGAACTTGAAGTGCACATGCCTATTGCCGATCCGCTGACGTACGTGTCAAAGATCGCTGAGAGAACTGGAATTTCGGGCAAGACGCAGGGTGTGGCTATACAGATTCTCAGGGACGCCAGAAAGAGGCGGGCTGCTGCTGGTAAAGATCCGATGGGTTTGGCTGCTGCTGCGCTTTACATTGCTTGTCTGCAGAATGACGAAAAGAAGACGCAGAAAGACATCGCGGAAGCCGCTGGCGTGACTGAGGTTACGGTGAGAAACCGCTACAAAACCCTGAGAAAGCAATTAAATCTGGAGCTACCCGACTAAGCGCGTAAGCATTTCAGCTGCTTTCTTCTTTTTCAAGTTCCATAACTACAGGACCCACGTAGCCGCATTCGTTGCACACGTACTTTTTCGGTGTCAGCCAAAAGTCAAGACCGCTGTACAAACGAATCTTGGGACTGCAACATCTTGGGCAGTAAATCCGTGACGGTTTCCGATGCTTCAGCGTTTTAAATACTTCACGAACGTTTTCCAGCAGTTTCATCCTGGACTTTGCACCTTGCTAGTGGTTATTGAAGTTCTATGTTCTCTTCTGGATACCCAATCTTGATGAGGTATTCGCGGACTCTTTCGCGGTGATCGCC
>DATDQZ010000043.1:0-8810 GCA_035292005.1 Bathyarchaeia archaeon
CCAACCACCACTTGATAGAAAACATCGCCAGTCCTAATCTCTTCAACGCGCTCCAGTTTTCCAGAGACTTTGATTTCGCTGCCCTGACGGGCGACGTTTCGGTAGCAACCAATATTGGAAATGACGCGGTCGGGAATTTTATCAGGCGGAAGCTCCGACGCCGAGTCTAGGGGCGTGTAGTTGGCGATTTTGTATGTGGCTGGGCGGAACATGGTTTCACTGTCGTCGCTAACGGTGCACTGGAATCGCACAGGGTCAATGGACGAGAATCGGAACATGCCGTATCTTGTTTTGACTTCCTCTGGCTTGCGGGTGGCGTTGAACATGAATGTTTTGTTCAAGTAACGCCCTTGAAACCGCCTTGCCATGTCCAAACGGTTGCCAAAAATGTAACTTAGCATGCCAGCGTTAACGAGCCTTGCTATTGTAGCTTCTACCTTGCGAAAGTTCTGCGCGCCGTAGACAACAAAGTCTATGTCGGATTCTGGCGCGTGCATGTTTAGGGCTATGGAGCCGTGAATGCCAAAATCTTCCATGCCAACGCCTGATTCCTTTGATAACAGACTGATAAGGTTCAAAGCCGTCTTTTGTAATGTATCAGGGTGCTCTAGCTTTGTTAAGGTGCGTAGGCAGTCTTTTGGAACGTAAACGCGTTTGATTGAGCTTAACGGTGCGCTAATCAGTTCCTTATGCCTTAACGGGCAATAGTAAATGTAGTCGGGAAAGTTTTTTCGGAACGTCGCTATGAAAGATTGGTAATTCTGTGCCGTGTAAAGTTTTTCTGCACGGAAGAGCCGTGTTTCGCCGTACGTCCAAGTTCGTTCCAACATGTCGACGTGAAAGAGCGCCTTGAACTCGGCTGGGATATAATTCAGGAAAGCGAAAACTCGTTTGTCTGGATGCTCATACCCGAAAGTGTTGAAGATGAAGCCTTCTTTGGTTACGAAGGTATCTCCATCAACGGGAACCCAACCAGTTATAGCCGTTTCAACGCACCGCGAATAGAAATAAAACTGAATACTAAAAAAGCTATTGCGTATCACGGTTTCGGCTCATGCCCGCACTTTGACAAAACAAGATAAACACCATTTTTCCTGTGAAAAGGAAAAAAAGAAGATGTCTCGTGTCGCTCAATGAATGGCGCTCAGCCTAAAAACTATGGATGCGGGGCTGTGAGTATCTTGGCTCCTTCTGATTCTGTCCAAGCTTTCATTGTCGTTGTGCGGACGTTTCCCATGCTGCCGAGGCGCAGAAGAAATGACATCAGAGCGTCATCGTTTGGAACTTCCACTATCATTACGAAATCATATTTTCCAAGCGTGTAGAAGAGTTGCATTTTTCCTCCAGCCTTTTCAATCATGCCATGAGTTGTCTTGATTCTCTCGGGAGCTTCTTGAACGTTTCGTATGCCTTGCTCGGTCCAATTTCCAAGCACTACAAAACTGGGCAAAACTTTCACCTGTAAATAATCCTGAACTGCCTTAATATAAAAGCCTTTACAAAGCTATTGAGCGCCACAGCCTCTTTTCTCCACGACATGCTCGCCAAACACTCTTCCAATAGTCAAGCACTTGACTCTCGTTCTGGTTCAACCTATACTTCAGCCTTTATATAAGGGGGCTATAGTCTTTTCCGAGCACTAGAGAACACCAGAAGCAATAACTCGAAAGCCATAACTCTTAAAAGGCAAACACACAAAGATTCTCCATATGAGCGAAAAGTTACATCCCTATGTAGTATTTCTTCCATCCGAAGAAAAAGATAAAATACTAAGCGCAATCTTCGGCTCAAAAGCAGCCGTAGACCTTCTAAGGTTTTCGCTTAAACAAGGCATCTCAAAAAACATTTACCAAAGAGACGTCGTTAAAAAACTCAACTACTCAAACAAAACCATAATCGAGAACTTGAAATCCCTCACGAAACTCGGCATCCTAAACGAAGACATGGAAAAAAACGACAGAGAAGGAAGAATCATCTGGGTCAAAACCTACCAACTCACAGACGCCGGAAAATGGTTCGCCCTACTACTCGCAGAAGAAAAAGAACTCTCAGAGAAAGAAAAAGCCGACATACTCCAAAGCCTATTCCGCACATACGTAAAAATGGTCAAAGGCTTGTCAGAAGAACTCGGCATGAACAAGAAAATGCTCGCCGACATCTTCAAAGAAGAAATGAAATAGCGGTGCACACAAGTTGAAAACGCGAGTCATTGCAGTTGTTGGAAGCAAAAAATCAGGAAAAACAACAACCATAGAAAAAATGATTCAAGAACTAACAAAAAGAGGCTACAAAGTAGCCGCCATAAAACACATCTCCGAACCAAACTTCACAATCGACACTCCCGAGAAAGACACATGGAAATTCGCACAAGCAGGAGCAAAGACAATCATCAGCGTGGCAACCAACGAAACCGCCACAATAGAAAAAATCCCCCTAAAAAACTTGTCACTTACAACATTGTTAAAAAAATGCAGAGGCAACCACGTAGTTTTCATCGAAGGTCTAAAAAAACTCGTAGCCACAAAGAAAAACGTTCCAAAAATTGTGGCAACAAAATCCATGAAAGAAGCCACAAACGCACTAGAAACCTTCAAACCCATACTAGCGTTCAGCGGACCCTACCCTACAGAAGCCTTAGGCTCAGAAATCCCATACGCCAACGCACTAAAAAACCCTGAAAAACTAGCAAACATAATTGAGAAAAAACTCCTCAAAAAATGAAGACATCAACCGCGTTGTTGGGTTGTGGGGTTTGGAGATTTTATTGAGGGGGGAGAAGGGAGAGCGTGCAAAAACAAAGATTTCTCCAAACCATTCCACCCAACCTTTTCAGTTCAGTTTTCCCGTTTTCCCCTCCTTTTTACAGAGCTTTGAAAGCTTCGAACCACCTGTTGTACAGCGACAACATGTCCAGTGAAACGCTTGGTTTCCGCTCTTCCAGTGTCTGCCTGAAATCGCCCATCGTTATGGACCGAGGCTTTGCTTCCTTGTCCGCAGCTTTGCCAGACTCGAAAAATTCGCCTATGAGCTTCAGCTGTGCTGACTGACAGACATCGCGAATGTCGCTTCCCGAAAAGCCTTCAGAAAGCCTAGCCAACTCGTGCAAGTCCACGTCTTGAGCGATCGTGAGATTGCTTATGTAAAGCTTAAGCATCATCAAACGTGTATGATGGTCAGGAAGAGGAACAAGAATCCTTTTTTGGAATCTTCGTATAAAAGGCCAGTCTAGGTCCCACGGCTTATTGGTGGCTCCGATAACGTAGACGTGAAGGTTCTTGCCTTTGTCAAAAAGGCCATCCATTTCCTTCAAGAACTGGTTTCGAACACGAATTTCCCCGCCGACCTCGTTTGAGTGTTGCCCCATCAGGGAGTCTAACTCGTCAACGAACACGATGGCAGGCTTGCCCTCATTCGAGGATTTTCTGGCTGAACCGAAAAGCTTGGCAACATTCTGCTCAGCTTCACCCAGCCATTTGGACATTATCGAGGCTGCGTCTATGGAAAAGAAAGTGGCGTCTAATTCCGTGGCAACCGCGGCTGCGATCAGAGTTTTTCCGCAGCCAGGCGGACCGAACAAGAGTATCCCTCTTGGCCAGCCTAACGGAAACAAGTCGGGCCTCTGCACTGGGTAGACTATGGCTTCTTTTATGGCTTTTTTGGCTGTGTCTAAACCGACAACTTCTTCCCAAATCACGTTCGGCTTTTCGCTGACTATCAACTCTTCATAGCTTGATTTTCCGCCCTCAGTTGTTCTTTCACCCTCGCCTTTATTATCAAAGGCCATTCGCATGTCCGCGGGCGAAACTGCACCTTGCAGTACCTTAATTCTTTCTTGATAGGCAATCGCCCGTTGAATGTAAACTTTGTTAAGGCTGTATTCAGGATAAAGTTGGACGAGCTGCAGGAGGCTCTCTATCGCCTTTTGATATAGGGCTATTGCTCTGCCTCTTGCCCCTTGTTTGTCCAGACGCACGGCATCCAACGCATACGCCGTTGCAGCTTTTTCAAGTTCCTGTGAAGCGCTCATGACTTTTCCACATCTATTCAGGCGATTTTAACTCGATCTTTATTTTCCCCTTGGTTCCCAAGTTTTCAAGGGCTTTCTCAATTTCCTCATTTGAGGTTTTCAGGTCATTTGAGCAACGGGTTAAGTCTATTTCGCCGTTGCTTTTTCTTACGTATTCGAGAAGCATGTCCTCAATAGAGGGCTTCTCAACTGTCAAGGAAATTTCTTTAATTTCAGATTTTTTATAAGAAAACAAGGTTTGAGAAGAATCTTTGCCAGTTTCGTCGATAGTTTTGCGTCCGATCACCTGCGAGCAGTTCGTTGACAAGGCAACAAGCTCTTTTACCGATGTCGTTTCTTCTAATGGCGGAGAAGTCGCAGGCGGTTCGGGAAGAGTATAAGCCAGTTTTTGCTCGAGGAAGCTGGAAACTTCTTTCAGTATTTCTTCGCCGCCAGGTGTCTTCTTGTTTACAGGTATCAATGACTCGTCAGCCGTGATCTTGGTCACGTGTAGTGTTTCGCTTATTGCACTGTTAACATTGTTTAATTCGGCTGAGACATCAGGTAAAACCTGAAACAGTTCCTGTGAAACGTTCTGGAGAAGTTTCAGAGCGGGTTTGAGGTCGACAACTATTTCGCTCAGTTCCTTTATTGTCTCAAGTCTAAGAACTACACGTTCGATGGCTAACTGCACGCTGTAAAGAAACTTTATCAGTTTTCTAATTTCAGCAATTTCATTGGCGCATATTGCCGCTTTTTCTTTATTGTTCTTCTTCAGAGCGTACATGCAAGACTCAAATAGTATTTTGTCCCGTTCTTTGAGCCTGTAACTTGCCTGTTCTAGCTTGTTTTGCTGGACTCGAAGCGTAAGTATCGATTTTGTGGCAACTTCCCGTAGCGGTGGAGGGCTATAATGCAATAGACCTTTGATGCATTTTCCCTCCGTCCGCTACTTCGCTCTTTTTAGGCTATATTCCAGCCTTTCCGACTTCTTTCACATAGACGACTACGGGAGGTTCGGGGAGTTCGGGTGCTTCGTTAATTGGCGCGGCAACCAATTTAGTTTTCTGGGCAAATTCTTTAGAATCGCCTAGTAATATGTTTGAAAGTTTGGTTTTTGTAAGTTCCATATCACTTTTTTCCGTGCTGGCCCGTTTTAGGTTCTCTTGAAGCAGTTTGAAGGCTGACTGATAGGTTTCATCACTGATTTTCCCTATTTCATGTTCCAATTCGAGATGGAGAACGGCATAGCTCAAGGCTTTTATGTCTTGGTTGCAACGCGCAACTTCCTGGGCAACTTCGTCTGATAGAACCTGCGCGTCTTTTTTCAGCTGGGTTAGGATGGAGTCAAAATTGTTGTGGAGTTCCTGATAGAGGTCAGGAGAGATTTTCTTTTTTTCAGCCAAATCCTTAAGGGCTTGATCCTTGCGCCATATAAAGGGAATCTGATCGCAAAAGATGCTCGCCTGAGACTTAATTTTTGAGATGAATGTGATTTCGGCACCATTAAATGTTAGGTTTTCTATGGGCTGTTTTGAGAATTTTCCATCACTAAGCTCGATGAATGCAGCGTCAAATTTTCCACTAGGAGTCAGCGCAAAAGAGACAATTTTTCCCACTGCACGACCGTACTCGTCTTTAACTGGTTTACCGATGGAAAGAAAAAGATTGGAGATTTGAGACATGCTTTTCCACCTTCAGTTTAGAATCCTTCGCTTGCTGTTTTCTCTGTTTGGGCAGTGGAGATTGCTGGCATACCTGGGGGTAGCTCTGGGAATTTCTCTTTTATTCTCTGTTCAGCTACTGTTGCAGCTTCTGTGAGTATTTTCTGTGCATCCTCGTTTACAGTATCGAAGTTCAGCGTCATTCCTGAGCCTTGACCTGCTTCGATCATTATTCCGCTTAGCATGTTGCCTATTTCGCCGAGTTCACTTTCTGCTTCTGGGAAAACGCTTACCAATCCTGCTCTGACGGATCGTAGAACTCCCACGGCTGGTCCCAAGGTGGACACTACATCTCCAAGTTCGGATACTGTTCGTAACCTTAATACGATCTGTTCAAGGGCAAGTCTAGCGTTTATGATTAAGCGTTCCATCTTGCGGACTTCTGATAGCTCATTGGCGAAGACGTTTGCGCGTGCAGTGTCGTGCTTGGTGTAGGCGTCAACTATTCTTGCGAAGATTGCTTTGTCTCTCTGGCTGAACCTGTCTGTGGCTTGGTCGAGTTTCTGCACTTGAAGTTCTATGCGTCTGACGGCAAAGTCGAGTCTTGGCTTCAATGGACCTGGTGGCGATACAGCGTCTTTTATGCGGTTCGTGAAAGGTTGTTCGTCCCTTCTAGTTTCCCATTTTTTTGCAAACCTTTCTGACAAATTAATTCCTCCGAAAAACAAAAGATGCGCTGAACTGTCTTATACATTGTTAATATGATGAAAATATGCACGTATATACGTAGAGATATACACGCCAGCAAAACTTGTTTTAGGCTTTAATTAGAAAATTAAAAGATAAGGTGAACATTTTCCTGATATTAGACAAAAATATGTAAGTTAGACTAAAAAGAAGCTTAGTCTAATGCTAAAACACAAAGGTGAATTAAATGGGTGAAAGGGTAAAAATATTCGGGTTAGTAGCGATCTTAGGGTTCATGGCTGGAATAATAGCGCAGTTGACAGCAGACTACGTAATTCCATGGCTGATGGCGGTAATACCAGCGCTCGTACAGGTCAGATTCTTAGTCTCAGGATTCGCTGGCGCCGTACTGACGCTTGTCTTAGTAAGCGTATGGGCATACTTCACAGGAAACAAAGATAGTACTAGATAAGAAGACAGCTCTACAGCCTCTTTCTTTTATTCGCAAATTCCTAGTTCATAGACTTGCATATTTTCTAAATCTATTGAACAGCTTTCCAAATTCAATTTTATCGTTGCTTAATGGTGGACTCAGGAGCGGAAAAAGATGTCATCCGCCAAAGCGTCTTCGTACCTCGATTTCCTCATCGTCCAAATCTATAGGAAATCGTCCAAACTTATTTGTGTTTTCCAAAAAGCTTGAATTTATTTGTGCAGTTTCTTGGCAACTAGCAAAACTGCAACCGCCATAGCTACGGCAACAACCGCGGTCGTATGCTGAGAAAAAGGTAGATAAATATGCGGGTTCCAAATACCCTTTGGAAGAAAAGAAAGGGCAATTACTTAACTCGAAAATTGCCACACGCACATAGGAAAGGAGTCGGCTTTAGATGTCCACGAAAGAGGGTAAGGTGAGTAAATGAAGTATGTGCTCGTTGTTGGGGATGGAATGGCTGATTATCCCATTCCTGAATTGGGAAACATGACTCCTCTTCAGGTGGCATATAAGCCAAACATGGATGCGATAGCAGCCAAAGGTCAAAGTGGTCTACTTAGAACAGTGCCCGAAGATTTGAGTCCGGGTTCAGATGCTGCAATCCTTTCGGTGCTTGGTTATGACCCTAAGCGTTTTCTTACGGGCAGGGGACCTTTGGAAGCTGCTTCTAGAGGTATCCAGCTAAAAGAAGATGATGTGGCATTTAGATGCAACCTGATAACGGAAAAGGACGGATTTCTAGTTGATTATTCTGCTGGGCACATCACGACAAAGGAATCCGCCAAACTGATAGAAGCCGTGAAGAGAACTTGCGAAAAAGCTGGTGAAATCGAGTTTTTTTCCGGATTAGACTACAGGCACTTCCTGATTTTAAGGAATTTTCCAGATTCTAACCTAATTGAGTGCACTCCACCTCACGATGCTGTAGGCGCTGATATCTCGGCGATTTTGCCCAGAGCAAAGTCGAAAGAAGTGGAAAAAATGGTTTTCCTGCTAAGAGAAACGATTCTTAAATCTAAGCTGGTTTTAGAGTCTCATCCAGTCAACGTTGCCCGACAGAAATCTGGCAAAAGACCTGGAAACATGATTTGGCCTTGGGGTGGTGGCAAAAAACCATCCATGCCTTCGTTCAAGGAAAAGTACGGTTTGAAGGCAGCAGTCATATCTGCTGTGGACTTGGTGAAAGGAATCGGAATTTACGCGGGAATGAAGATTATTGATGTTCCTGGGGCCACTGGATTGTATGACACAAATTATGAAGGCAAAGCAGAATCTGCGCTGAAAGCTCTTGAAGACAATGACATGGTTTTTGTCCACGTTGAAGCGCCAGATGAAGCAGGACACGCGAAAGATTTTGTGCAAAAAGTCAAGGCGATAGAGGATTTGGATAAGAGATTATTGGGCAGGATTCTTGAAGGCTTGAAGGAACCTTACGCGATTGCTATCTTGCCAGATCATCCAACTCCGATTAGAGTTGGAACACATACAAGAGAACCTGTGCCTTTTGCAATTCATTCTCCCTTTCTGGAGCCTGATGGCGTCAAAAAGTTTGATGAGTTCTCTGCGAGGAACGGCGCGTTTGGTCTGGTTGAGCAAGAATCCCTCATGTCACTTCTCCTTTCTTCCACCACAAGGAGCAAATAATCACTTGCTTGGTGCTGTTGGTGTTCATTCTCTTTGCTTCGACGCAAGCGTGGGTGATAGGAGTCACATGCCTAGTCGCAGGAGCGCTTTTCTATGGCGTTAGAAAACGCTTTCAAAGATTGTGAGAACCGATGCGCTCACGGAGACTATAGCCCCCTTATATATAGATTGAATTTGAGGGGGCTTTGTCTCTAATTGGAAATCGGTGTTGCGATAGACCCTCTATAGGTTTCTGCATTGTATTTCTATTAGGCTCCAAATATGCTATGTAGCGCGGTGTCTTGGCAGTTCTGGAATTGCTGGTTGTTCCTTC
>DATDQZ010000044.1:0-6866 GCA_035292005.1 Bathyarchaeia archaeon
GCTAGCGTGCGGCGTATGCACAGCACGCCTATGGGACCGACGGGTGCAGCGATAGAAAAGCCGATTATTAGGCCGCTGATGAGAAAACCGAAGTCCAAACGTTTTTTCTCCTGAACTCTGCAAGTTTCACGGTTTCGGTAATATAATGGTTTACCTTTCGAGCGTTTAGACTTATTGATGCGTGTGATTCTTGCGAGCGTTTTATATCTCTTGTTAGCGAAAAACATAGTGTGAACTGCTATGAGTGAAGAGGTTCGGTATTACAAGGGCAAGCATGAGGTTAAGGTTGTGACGAAAAGTGCAGGCTACTGGATTGTGGAAGCTTTGGAAGAGTTTGACGATGTGGTTGATGGTGAGAAGGTCACAGTTAAAGTCGGCGAGAGACGCATTGTGCCCTCTAACACAGTCCGCAAACGCAAAAGCTTGCCACCTCCAATAAAAGAGCACGCTTACGAGTTAAAAATGGAGAAGAAGCTGAAACGATTAGTCGCTGAAGAGGAAAAGAAACAAAGCGAAGAGAAAAAGCTGTGAGGTTGCTTGCACAACTTCTTTATGTAGGTGCTGTGCTTCGGTCATATTGAGTTCTAATTCTTAGGCATGATTCATAAATTATATGCTCTCTCAAAGCCTTCAGTATTCACGATTAACGATGAAAGTGACGCCAACCTTCAGCCGCAGAGCACGCGTTCTATTTCACACATTAGGCTTAAGCTGTTTAGGCGGCGCCATATTCCTCCAAATCCTGACGTTCGCGGACATACTGCAGCACGGATACTTTGTGGCCGTGGAGCAAAACCCCGTCATACTAGCATTCGAAGTAGCGCTGACTGCATTTGCCCTAATCTATTTCATGTACATTTATCAACGCCTAATCCGTTCAGTCGGCTAGACCTCGTTTTTCGCCAAAAATACTCCATCACTTTTCTCCGAATTTTCAAAGTTTAAATGGCACACGATACAATTCTACTTTCGACTAGGACACTTTAGGTGGAGAAATTGGCAAACCAGAAAATAAACGAAGGCGACTACGTGCTCCTATGCCTAGACTTACGGCGAACATACATGGTAAAAGTGGAAGCTGGAAAAACCTTTCACACTCATAAAGGCTTTATGAAACTAGACGAACTGGTTGGTAAGGATTTCGGCGTGACGATTCAAAGCAGCCTAGGCGCAGAATTCACAGCGTTAAAACCTTCATTAACTGATTTCATAATGAAGTCGTCCCGCAAAACGCAAATAACATACCCGAAGGACGCCGCTTTAATAGTTATGTTCAGCGGAATAAGCTCGGGAAGCCGCGTTGTCGAGGCAGGCACAGGAACAGGCGCCTTGACAACCGCTCTAGCCCATTACGTCAAGCCAGGAGGCAAGGTTTACAGCTACGAAATCCGAGAAGAATTCCAGAGAACAGCGGAAAAAAACCTCAGGCGCGCTAACCTGATTGACTTCGTTGAGCTGAAGAGCAAAGACGTTACCACAGAAATAGATGAACGAGATGTAGACGCGGTGGTGCTGGACTTGGCGACGCCGTGGTTGGTTGCCCCACACGCTTACGAAGCGTTGAAGGCTTCTGGGACAATAGTTTCCTTCAGCCCAACCATAGACCAGGTTGTCAAAACAACTGAAGCCTTAAAGGCGCACAATTTCATCTGCATCGAAACGGTAGAGTGCCTAATGCGGGGAATGCAAGTTGAGCGTGGCAAAACTCGGCCTCACACATTGATGACTGGACACACGGGTTATATCACTCATGCGCGTAAAGCAACAAAGCCTGAGCAGGAAACACAAAGTAACGGAGTTTGAACAGCATTTTTTAATTCTTTACCGCAGCTTGAGCCATGCCCAGTGTCCAGAAAGCCTGCTTCAATTGTTCACTGCGCGTCCAGCCATAGTAGAAGCCCATTATTCTGGCAAAGTATGGAATCACAATGTTGTTTACGGCCTTGAAGAGTATTGGGTTGTGTATTCTGTTTTCGAGGAACGTGTCGCGCCAAATTCGGATGTTGTATTCCCAGCAGCGAATGAAAAAGTCCCAACGTACTTTCGACAGTGAATCAAGCTCCGCGCCTTTCTTATGCATGAGTGCACAGTTTTCTAGTGGCACAAAGAAAAGCGGCACATAAAAAGCGTTGTAACCTTTCAGGGCGTCCAACAGCTCAAGAGTTTCCAAAACATCTTCTTCTTTTTCTCCAGGAAGACCCACAATCAAAGTGGCTAGCGGATACCAGTCATTATCGTTCAGGATTCCGAGAGCGCTGGTGACTATTTCTTGCCACTGCTCTGGCTTGTAAGGTAACATTTTGCCAGCCATGTACTTTCTCATTAGTCGGACACTGCCCGTCTCAATGCCCGTCTCCGCAGTGACGATGGCTTTCTTGCCATGAGAATACCAACTGCGCGCGATTAGAACCTCAGCTACTTCCTTAACCATACCAGGGTCGCAGAAAACAGGCGTCAAAGACATGTGTGAAACCTGGAGGCTTTTAACACCTGGATAATCTGCGACGCTTTTAACCAAGTTCACAACTGCTTTCCTATTGGGAATAAACCGCTTGCCTTTTGCACCATACAGCCACAGGTCTTCCGTGACTAAAGTGATGTGCGTGCAGCCCTCCCTCGTTGATGTCTTCACTTCTTCCATGATTCTGTCCAGCGGCATGTCCACTTTACTCTGCATTGTAGGTGTGCAGAATTGGCAGTTTCGGCCGCACCCTTTGGAAATTTCCACTGCGCCATGGATGGCAGCATGCTTTGTTAACGGCATCGTTGCACAATCCCAGATAGGTAAGAATTCATCAGCGCGGACTACACGCGGAAGAGCTTCACCATTAACCGCTTTCTTGAAAACTTCAATTATCGCCTCTGGTCTTCCGCCAATGAACACGCAGTCAACGCCGTAACTGTCAGCCACCTTCTTGCGTTCCAATTGCCACGAGCCGAATCCGCCAACAATAACTTTAGGTTTAAATTTCTTAATGCTATGGTGTCTCACGAGTTTTCTAAACTCGATGGCGTTCATCGGTTCACCGCCGCCAATAATTGAAGAGTAAGTTTTGCTGACGTAACCCATTCCCGTCGGATCCATCGAAGAAATTCCGACCACTTTAGTGTCTGACCCTATGAAATTATCTAAGTCTTCAGGATGAACAACAGCAACATCAGACTCGGAGAAGCCGTTTTCTAACAGTATAGCTTCAACCTTTCTCAAGCCATAGGGCGCGTACTTGGCTCTGCCATCATGGTTGCGTTCAACTGGGGGATAAAGGGCTCTTCTGGCGAACTTGAGTGGAATGGGCCCCCTGCCGAAGCCTGCCACAAAAGCGATGAAATGGTTGTTGAAGCAGTCGCTCATTTCTGTGGCTGAAGCAGTGAGCACAACCTTGACACCGGAACCCGTCAGCATCTCTCCTTCGCTTTAGTGTGAATAGAGGAATAGATGTTTCCAGCCTTATTAAAAAATTACTGCTGTTTGCGGGTGGTTTCTCCTTCAGTAGCACTTTTTGTTGAACATGGATCTCCAGTACTCAGGGTTAGACGCTTAAAACAGGTCACCATTGCCGTCCGAGTAACTCTGAGTTGTCATCCCATGATGGTCAAGCTAATGCCTTCTCATCATCCGGCAAAAAATACTAAGCCGAACCAAAAATAAAAGTATTCCTAGCCACACAGCCGTGGAAAAGAACGAAACATGTCACGATTAGTTTTCTGCTGAAAAATTCGATTGCCAAGTTGAGTCTAAGCCCGAACGAACCAACACAGTTCAGCCAGCTGTTAACCAACCGCCAGAGGCCCTTCCCATTTGATGCGATCACGTGGGATTGACTTGAACAGCCAGTCAATGTGACAACTGTTCTTTGTCGAGTCGTTCCAGCCTGCTTCTCAACTTGGCAAATAAATAATTGACTCTTAATTGCATATAAAGTTGTTTGTACAACAGTGTACTAAATTGGCATTTGTACGACAAGGGTTTTTGACAAAATCAGCAAAAGTAATGCATGATATTGTTGGTTAGGAACAGACAAATAATGGTTAATATTTAAGCTTCGAAAATGTTTGAATGATGATTAGGTTATGGTGCGGAGGGTTTTCGGCTTTATATATCGTAAGGCTTTAAACATACTGTTCGAAATGCAGGAAAATAGTGCGGTCACGAGCAACTGGCAAGGAAATGACTAATGAATAACAGGGAAGAAAGATTTGAGCAGGACTTATCCACCCTATTGTCACGGCTTACGATTGGCGTGAATAAAGAGGCGGAGTACAAGCTCAACATTCTCAAGGACTGGCTTGTGAAGCTTCAAAAGGAGAACATTGTGAAGATTAACCATTCGGTAATGGAGCTTGTGTGCGCCAAATACCTCATTCAGAAGGGCTATGAAGTGCAGGTTGAATATTCCCTGAATGAACTCTTAACGTGCGACTTGTACTCTATGAAAGGCTACGGAAACCTCATAGTGGAGATAGAAACAGGCTTCATTCCGCCCGAACACGCGTTGGCCCCTTTAACCTACACGTCGGCGCGTTTAGCCAGCAAAATAATCAGATACAGCAGCTACGCCGGAAAATTCGCGTTAGGCGTGCCGCCTCACTACATTTTGCCGTTTCCACGCGCATTAGCCAAACCCCCAAGAAGGAGAACACTCACGGATATAGAACTTATCAAAAAACTCTGCGACGCGTACTATCACAACCCTCCAGTGACAGAGGAAGAAATCCGAAACGCGCGCATACAAGAAATCTACATCATCGACGTTGACCAAGCACAAGTTCAGGAAATAGATCCAGAAGCCTACTTGAAACGCGCATTGCATAAAGGTTTCATTTTCGCTGATGGATACCCTTGACCTCTGGGAGAACTGACGACAAATGCCCTACTATGTGTACATCATCTTGTGCATGGATGGGAGCTTCTACACGGGATACACCAAAAACATAGACGCGCGAATGAGGCTTCATGAAAGCGGCAGAGGTGCCAGATACGCAAAGATGCATAAACCTCAGAAAGTTGCTTATTTTGAACTTTTTGACTCTCGAGTGAAAGCCATGCGACGCGAAAAGGAAATAAAGAAGCTGACGCACCAACAGAAGCTCATCCTGATTAACTCACGAAACACGCAAGGATGACCGAGCTGCAGTAGGGAAAGATTGATTAAACCTGTTTGAGAATGGAAATTTAAGGTGAAAACTTGTCAGCGAAGAAGAAAACGTGGTGCCAAAAGCTAAACGACAGCAAAGGACTGCCCAAAGTGGAGAAAATTACTGATGCCATGAGCAAGCGGTGGGGCACAGGAACCGTGGTTATTCCCGCGCCAATTGAAGTCGACGAAATGATGAGAAAGATTCCCACGGGGAAGCTTGTGGCAATCAACGAAATCCGCGTCGCCCTTGCTAAAAAACATAAAGCGACAATAGGCTGTCCCATGACAACCGGCATCTTCGCGTGGATCGCAGCCTATGCCGCAGAAGAGCGGAAGCAAAACGGAGAGAAAGGCATCACACCTTATTGGCGCACCTTAAAAACTGGCGGGTTCTTGAACGAAAAATATCCAGGTGGAGCTGAAGTTCAAAAAGAACTTTTGGAACGAGAAGGACATACTGTGATCCAAAAAGGCAAAAAATACGTTGTTTTCAACTATGAAAAATCATTAGCACAAATTTAAAGGCAAAATAGCTTAGCCACACAAAAAAGCATCTTTCTAAACTATAAGCATTAAGGTCAAACCAGTGCATAAGGGTACTAGAATGTTATCGTTTACTGGTAACGGCAGATACTCCACTATCATGGCAACTGCTGCGCCCACTAACGCCTTCAGCGGCGATATGAAAAACGAGCCTGCCAAAAAAGCAAAAAAGAACCCAGCCAATGAGCCTTCTAAGGTTTTGGTCTTATTGAAGGGCAACGGTCTTTTCGAGACGAGTCCTCCGAAAATTGACGCGGTGCTATCGCCTAAAGCGAAGATGGCGATGGCGGCGCTGCTGATTGGAGGAGGGAAGAGTAATAGCGCAAGCAGGATGCCTACTGCGAAGTATATGGGAGTTGCGGCAAACTCGTAGAGTTCCGCCTGCGATGCGGCATGGTGTGTTACTGTGGAGATGAAAAGCAAATTTTTTCCGTCCATGCGTAATAACTCGGATATTATGTAAAGCGCGACTACGATACAAATCATTAAGGCGACAGCGGGAACGCCAATAAAACTGCAGAGAACGGGAACAAAAAAGCCAGAAGCATGAATAATCTCTCTTAACACATCGTTCCTTGATGGTAAGGCTCGCAGTTTTGGTTTTCCGTTTATTACTGGCAAAATTTTTGACAGCTGGCCAGTTACAACATTGTCTGCTTTGATGCGCATCAGGAAGTCGGGGTTGTACCCTATCTTCTGAATCTCGCGGAGAAAAATGGGAGCGTTGTTACGGTCATCCGCCACTACAACACAATCGCTTAGGCTCAATCCTTCAGTCTTGAGAATTTGGGACAGGACTTGGAGTTTGCCATTTTGTTCTATGACTTCGCCCCAGATTTCGCCTGTCAACTCCTCATTATTCACGCCTATGTCAAAGCCGAAACCGTAATCTGCTCCAAGCTTAGCGGCTAATCTCCTAACGACTATTTTTGGCATGCCTGAGCTTATTAACGCGGTTTTGCAGCCTTGCGTTCTAAGCTGGCTGAATACTTCTTTTGCGTTAGGTACCACGGGAACTTTCTCGGCAACTTGTATGAGCCTTTCAATTTTAATGCCTCGTAAACTGTTGAATATGCGTTTTAGCGCTGATTTCAACTGGATTACGCCTATGTGGTAAAGAAAACCAAATAAGAGCACTTTCATCAACTGCGAAATGCCTAAGCTTTTGCCCACTTCGAAGAGGAA
>DATDQZ010000045.1:0-4558 GCA_035292005.1 Bathyarchaeia archaeon
TTTCTATTTCGCGGAATAGCCGCGAGTCCATGGTTATGCTGATGTTGTGCTTCATGGTTGTAGCCGCCTTATACCTTGTATATTTAGTATACTGAAAAGCTTTATTAGCTTTACTAAACAGAATAACACGCAGAGGCAAAAACAATGAAAACCCTACGCATAAGCGACGACGCACATCAGAAATTGACAGCGCTGCTCGGCGAGATTACGGCGCAGACGATGAAGATGCAGACTTACACCGACGCCATAGAAAACCTCCTCTCCACATCCGTCATGCTGCCGCCTGAACTGCTTACGGAGATTGAGAATTTCATCGGCGAAAACAAGCACTTGGGTTACACAACGCGGGAAGAGCTTATCCGTGAAGCTATACGCTTTAAGCTTGGCGCGTTAAAGGAACAGTGCGAATACATAGAAATCCCAAAAGAAGACTATGAGAAACTGCAACAGGCTATAGGCGACATGGACACGGGTTTCCTAAGCGTGGACGACTTCATAGACCAACAAATCAAAGGCTTACTGGAAAAGCATCAGGCGTGGATTAAACAGAAAGAAGACTACGAAAAAAGATAAAAAAACACAAAACATCAGGAAGGCAATGAGTCACGTATTTTTGGTTGGTTGGATTAAATTTTAATCCCACACACAGACTTGGGAGCCAATAAAGTTTTACTTAAGCGAGTCTCAATTGCTAAAAAGGTGAAGTAAAAAGGGACAATAATTGTCTGGACGACACAAATAGGTTGAGGGTTAGTCATCAGGCAAATAGCATATTGATAAACTCTGGCAAATTCTTGTTTACTGCAGAAAGTCTTTCTTCTCTTGCAAGAGAGGCTTTTAGATAATCCAATGTCCTAACAAAGGGATTATCAGCGACTGCATTCATTCCCCTTGCGAAGTAGACTTCTTTTGCGCAATTTTTCTTTACAAATTCAAACAATTCTGAAAAATTAACGTACTGCCAAGCCAGCAAGTCTTTAGCAAGACGTCTAAAGAAACTTTCTTCAGCTTTTGCTAATTCATCTGGAGGATTTTGGCTTTTGCGCGTGAAAGACTCGCCAAACAAGTCAAAATGTCTATCCTCATATATCTTCTGGTGTCGTATTTTCGCAGGCAGAAATTGGCATGAATTTAAGACTTTTAAAAGCTCTTTCTTATCAGTGAAAGCAATTATGTACTCTTTCTTTTCTTTGTCCCAAAAAGTTTCCTTATACTCAGCTATGACTTTCATGTAACCCCAAAAAGCAATTACTCCTTTGGGTATTTCTTTTTCCCAGTTATTTCCAATGTACTTCTTAAGCAAATCGCAGAATTCTTTCCATCTTGTTGCATGGTCATTACTAATGTTCGAAAAGTTCCACTCGTTTTTCTCAGAGTTAAAAAACCCCTTTACAAACTTGTCAAAACCAGTCGGGGAAACTTTCAATGTCTCCTTCACTGTATCCCCATCTTCTTTCTTCCTAACACTTGTAAGTGAAACCCCTTCCATTGATTTTGGGCAATATACAATTCCATGTATTGCCAAAAAAGAAGTCAACAAGTGGAAAACGGAAGAGTAGTATGCAAAAACAGTAAATTGATGTTGTTCTACTGCTGATAGCTTCTCGGCAGATACAAATTGGTCTGCTCCTTTGATGAAAGCTGATACTGCAAGGGCAAACCGTATAATCTCGAAAAATCGTGCCGATTTTAGAATTAGCTTTCCTTTTTGACTTTCAAAGAACGGAATAAGTGGAGAGATTTCAATTCCTGCCTTAAGGAGTAAACCGAGATTCTCATTTGTAAGAAAGTCTCGAGTAGGTTCAAACTTCTGAAAAGCCTTATGCTCGCTTACCATTTTTTCTGCTAATTCCTTGTTGAAGTCAAAAGTTCCAAAGTCGTTAAATGTTGATGCGAGAAGCTGAGCTTGCCTTTGCAGGAGTTTGTTCATTTGGTAATAGCCAGCTTAGAATAACTATTATCAATGCTTTCTCTTTAGACTTTCTTCGCACACTGCAAAAAAAGGCTTAGTTAATTAGTTAACCCTATTATTATAGATAATAATCATCATCAATATCATCATTATCATCACACCTCACTGCCCCCACCTCTTTTTAGCAGCACACCCAATCTGGTCTGCTTCTGTACGGGGTGCGCTTTATCACCGCTGCCCAGAGGCAGCGCAGTCGTGAAATTGTGTGTGGGATTAAATTTTAATCCAAACTCACAGCAATTACTGCTGCTTCAACATATCATGCCTGTCAAAAATACTGAACTCAACCAAGAAAAAAACACTGCGAAGCTGAACGCGCATTTCAATGTATTTATAGGGGAAGGGGTAGGCCTCTGTGAGGCTATTTGAGAGTCAAAGTTGCAAAAGAGCATTCACAACAAGAGTTGAGTTCCCGCAACACGCAATAGACTGGAAAAAGGAAGCGCCATTAACATTGCAGAAAACCAAAACAGAACACCCCTACGTTACAGTCAACCCGAAAATATGCAACGGTTCCCCAGTCATAAGTGGAACCCGCACAAGAATAGTAGACGTAGCCATCGAATACGAATACCTCAACCACACACCAGACGAAATAATCAAAGCGCATCCGCACCTAAAACTAGAACAAATCCATGATGCACTATCATACTACTACGAAAACAGAGCCGAACTAGACAAGAAAATCCAAGAAGACAAACAACTCATCCAGAAATTTTGCAACTCAAAACAATAGCCGAAACCCGAACCGCCGAAGAAATGAAAAACCAAATAATCTTCCTATAAACCCAACCAATTCTAACCAGAAATTCAATCTATATATACGGGAGGGAGTAGGCGCCTCGGAGACATAAAGAAGGCTAACAACCAGCGCCACATATTTGGAGCCTAATAGAAATACTATGCAGAAACCTATAGAGGGTCTATCTCCGCAGGCACTTTCACACTATATAAAGCAAGTATATATAAGGGGGCTATAGTCACCGAGAGCACATCAGTTCTCACCGTTTCCATTCTGCCACTCTCTATTCCAGAACAGGTAAACCTTAGTCTGAGCCAAAAAACTCAACCGCTTAAGCACCTTAGCCAAACCAACAGCATCAAACATGGTAATCTTAGCCATAAACTCCTCATGCTTCGGATAAACATTCCGTAAACCAGCCAAACGCCTTCGCACACCCGCATCCCGCCTAGACAACTCTTCTAGCACTAATAAAACCGCTTCTCTGCCAACCTCACCAACCCCACGTTCACCATACGCAACGCCAGCCAACAACGCACAATCAAAACCCAACCCACCCAAACGCTCCAACGCACTAGTCACAGCAGCGCTAGGCTTGCTCTCCGCTATCCGCCGCATCCCAGCCCTCTCAAAAAACGGATTATACCGCGCCATAACCGCAACAACCTCCACACACCCCGTTCCAGCCAACAAAAGCGAATCACGCACAAGCCTAACGCCCAAACCCACACTCCGATACTTCGGATGCACCACCACACGGCTGATTACGCTTAGTTCCTTCTGCAACTGTTGAAGCGTGCCCTTCCACACTTTGCTGCGTCCGAAGCATGTTGGTGGCGCGAATGCGTAAACGATAACGCCGCATGTTTCGCTTTTGCGTTTTAGGGCGAAAATTTTGCGTGGAGCTGGGCAGCTGCTTGTGCGGTAGTGGAAGTGGCTTAGCGCCTTGTAGTCAGCTATTGTGCCTTGGGTTATGTGCATTTCGCGTGTTAGGCTGCATTCCTGTGGTGCTGCGCCGCTGCGGTAGTAGCGTATGGTGACTTGTTTGCCGTAGCGTTTGTGCACGTGCACGTTCGGCGCCAAATCCGCCAGCAAGTCGTTATGCGTGGTGGCTGCGATTACCGCTTTGCCACGCTCACGCGCTAGCTTCTGCAAGTTAAAAGCCACTATCTTAGCGGTGTCGCGGTCCAGCGTTGAAGCGAATTCGTCTAGGAGCCACCATTGCGTTTTTGCTTCGGCTAAACGCGCTATGTGATAGCGGTGTTTTTGTCCATCGCTGAGTTCGCTGTAGCTGCGCAAGAAGAGAAAAGCGTCGTTCAAGCCAGCTTTGCTTAGGAGTTCCAGCGCTTCTGCGGTGTTTTCGCCGAGGGTTTCGATTATAGGCGTATTCGGGCTTATGCTTAAGTCTTTGACGTCTTTGGCTGCTGTGCCTAAATCAGCTTTTATGGCTTTTAACAAGGCGCTTTTGCCGCTGCCGCTGTCGCCCGTGATTAAGACGATGTCTGTTGGGCGTATGCGCAACACGATGTTGTCGTAGAGTGTGAATTGTTGCGCTTGATCGGTGCCTAAGCCGAAGGCTTCTGCGACTGTGCGCGTGCGCGGCGTTTGCGTGGTTACGGCGGTTTCGTAGCTTATGTTAAAAGTGAAGGTGTCTGTTTCTCGGTTGTAGGTGCGTTTAAGCTTGGTGATTCGGAAGTGTTCGTGTCTGCGCGTCATCGCGTGTCGCCTTGGATTTTGTGCTTGAGGAGTTTTTGTCTTAGCGTGTTTAGGCGGGTTTTGCCCTTGTTTGCTTTTGCGATTATCCAGAGTTTTGGTTGAGGCTCTGTTCTTGTGGCGTATGCTGC
>DATDQZ010000046.1:0-7404 GCA_035292005.1 Bathyarchaeia archaeon
GCACACACCGCCCGTCGTTCCACCCGAGCGACTCTTGGGTGAGGCGTGGTCTTCCTTGGCTGCGTCGAATCTGAGTTTCGTAAGGAGGGAAAAGTCGTAACAAGGTGGCCGTAGGGGAACCTGCGGCCGGATCACCTCCTAAGAAAATAAGCGCTGTGCATTGTGCGCTTTTCTGGAGGAGCAAGGAGAACCACAGCAGGAAACGTCAAAGCCCAAAAACACATGTGAACAATGGAAAAACAAATTGAAAACTTTCAGTAACTTTTTGTACTTTTTGTTGCGCTGGGAAAGGAAAAAGAAATCGAAGTTTGAAACTTTCTCAACTTACGATTCTGGGTATAAAATATCGTATCTGACGTCGAATTTCTTTTTCTCGTTCTCTTTTGGGGCAAAGAATTGAAACAAAGTTGATGGAATAGGCAGAAATACGGAGTTTTTTAGAATTACTGTCATAGTCTCGAAACTAGCTCCGCCAGAAGGAATAGCCATTAACTCGTTGAGTTGTATATCATAGTAGAATCCAAAAGTGCCAGAGACATGGCGAAATATGAAGATAATTCTTTGACCGCCCCAAATGATTTCTGTATAATGCGGCTGATAGAAGAATTCGGCTCTGTCGATATACGCTTTCTCGGATAGCCGCAGAAGACCTTTGTAATCAAACATGATTTCTGAGTCTTCTAGTACCAATATTTTTGCGTCTGTTTCGACATCATTACGGAGTATCGCTGGTTTTGGGGCAAAGGCAGAATAGTTTATTCCCCTATTTCTTACTTCTTCTGCCTCAAGCACTAGCTGATTTGATACGATATCAGGCATAACAGATGTGGCTTTCTTTACGTCGCTGACAGACACTACTTGTTGTTGCTTCCTAACTGCGATTAGTGCAGCATCAATTGCTTCGGAGAGCGAAGTTGATCCTTTTGCGAAGTCCGCGATGACATCATCCAATTGCCTCATTTCAGACGAATCGTATTCGAATACATCTCTTTGTCGTCGTAATATTTTCAGAAAAGCTTCGGCTCCCTCCCTTGTACTACTAGGTACAAGATGCGCTATACGTGGGAAAACAATATTTCGCACAAAGTCTTTCGCGAAAGAATTGAATACAAAAAAATCTGAGGTATAACACTGAAGAAGAGTTTGAATTGTGCTATTACTCGGATCCAGCGTTAAAATAGGTGGTGTAACATCATCCTTGATCAATAGAGGCAAATTATGAGTGATCTTGCCAAATTTAATCTGCACAGGCATGAAATAATCTGATCCAAGAACCTGCCCTATTTTGAATGCTAGTGCTGCTTCTTCTCGGTTCCACGAAGTATCGGGTCGGAATGCAAATACTTGAGGTTCACCGGATACCAAATGTGCTTTGCTAAATCTTGCAAGGTACTCTGTTTCGCAACGAGCGCGGGGATTACTGCGAGCAATATAAATTAAAGGTGTTTCTTCCGTTGCTAGGTCTTTTGCAACAGACTCCTGCGTACCATTATAGTAATTGACGTAAATTTTTTCTGACAAGTCACTAACGTCCCTGAGACTCATTCTCTTACCTGTTGGAAGAAGAGCAACTTTCAGGTTTCCAAGCAAGTCAAATCTCTTCCTCTGAGCAGCCCAGCTCATAAAATAGGTATTCATATCTGTATAGGGAGAGTCTGCAACAATCGGAGCTATCATCTGCTCTGCTGAAGAAGTTATTGTTTGAAGGACTTGAACGCTGGCATTTGTCAAAGCATCACGTCCTGCGGTTGGTTGGAGGACTTTGAGATCAGCAACTCCACCGAATGAATAAATCGAGTATACACCGGTTCTAGACAGACCAAAGCCACTTCGGAATGCCATTATTTGTCCAATTCCTTGTTTAAACAGAATGCGCCCGTCTATTGGATTACCGCTTAACTTGATGTTTTCCATTTCAATCCAGATGATTCCGCTTTCTGAAATCTTGAATTTCAGGTCACATTCGAGGGAATCTGCTTTATTGTTCTTGATCTCGCTTGACCATGCAATACCTTCTGGAACTGGACAAGAGTCTTCCAGAGGTTTCATACTGACTTGCTCTTCATTAATGTAAATAGGTATTGGCACGTGTTCCACGAAAGTTTTGAGATATCTGGTTGCCTCTTTGACGTCAATTGCTCGACTAGACGGAAGTTCTGCAATAATCACTGTTCCTGGTTCATTGAGTGGTTCAAGATTCTCGATAGAAATGCAGTCTTCCTCTAACGAAAGTGTATCCTTGTCAGCTCGGCACTTTGTTCGTTTGTTATTGCTTGCAGATTCCGTTATGACAGTTAGCTTTTGGCAAACACCAAAATTGGCGAGCCCACCGATTCCAAAAGTCCCCACGACCCCTGCCGAAATTGCTTCAACATTATTCTTTCCACTGGCACCTGCGCGCCAAAAATGATCTCTAAGATCATCGACGGTCATTCCGATGCCGTTATCTCGGACTTCTACAGATACCGGCGTAATCTTCACATCAATTCTTGGTGTAAATGTTTTAGGGTTCCGATACATTCTCAACAATACGGCATCATAAGCATTTTGCACATTTTCTCTGAGAAGAGCAAAAGAAGAATCATATATCTTTGTTGAAAGAATTTCCAAGATTTTGGCTATTTCAATTTGGTATTTCATTCTTTATTCTTCCTCAAGGCAACTTCCCTTTCTGCTTCTACTCTATTTCGAAGTGCATTGGTGAATCCCTTGTCGAAAGTTAGTGTGTCTCTTTCGCATTCCTGAATCACCAAATTTGCGGAATCGAAATCCTTTTTCTTACAAAGGGCATCCAGTACAACGGAAAGTTCGTCTGGATTCAAAGGTTTCGGAATCAAGCCAATTAAGTCATCCCATCTTCCAAGTGCGTGAAGAGTTTCAATTAAGAGTCTGCGAACAAGCGGGATATCCTGTGGCAGTTTTTTCAATAAAGTAAGAGCCTCTTCAAACTTCTTCTCTCTTAGATACAATTCCGCTTTGTCAACTGAGGGTGAAATATCCAAGGTCTGCAACTGCCTTTTTATTTTTTCTTGAAGCAAAGGAAGATCCTTCATGATCCAGCCTTTTCCACCGAATTCTTGAAGTTTAGCGGAAATTAAGCTGATGTTATCGAACCATTCCCTTACGTGAATCTTCGCTTTGCACTCTACTTCATCTATTTCAATCAAGTTATATTGTCTTCGGTAACCTGGGGGAATTGAGCTTGGGTTTGCGCAAAGGGAACCGCTGGAAATTACTGGCATAAAACGCTCAGGATACAGATGATATGCAAAAGAAACGACGCTGCTTCTATGCTGATGCCCATGGAGACCTATAACGTATCCTTGGTCGATTAATAACGGCAATATTTCATTACGGTTTAAGTGGTCGATACCGTACCCTGAACTCTCTAAACTATGATGCCAAAATGCGATTTTCATTGGGATGTCGGTTAGTTCGGACTTTCGTAGCACTAATCCATTTCTGGCGACGCAGTCTATTGAGATTTTGCCACGATGATCGTAGCAATCATTTCCATATAACGAGCTAAATCCTGTGAACAGCATTTTTTGATCTGCAGTAACAAAATTAATGACCTGTTCATTATCTTCAAGACTGAATCTATAACCCTGTGTTTTGTAGAAATCATCAAAGAATTCCTTAAAATGTTTTAGCCGTGATTTGTAAAGGTCGAGATCTTTTATCCGATATAGCCGTCGATCATCCCAAGACCATCGATAGGGGCTGTTTACTCCTTCGAGAAGTTTCGGTATATCACCCCGGCCTTCTGGTTCTATGGACTCCATAGACTCTCTACAAATCTGCCAACACACGTCATGATTACCTGGCACCACAAATATCTTACATAGGTCTCCGTCAAACAATTCTTCACTTAGCTGCATCAGAAAACTCTTTGCCTCGCGATATTGGGAGATAAGAGTCTTGGAAAAGTCAGCATCATCAGCTGGCACACCCATGATAAGATCCCCAGTTATTACTGCTACATCACATGATGGAATACCTGGGTTTTCAAATTGTTGCTTTTCCAAGTCTTGCAACAAACAGGACAAAAGCAGATCGTTTGATACAGGAGCGTTCGGCGATCGATGCAAATCGGACAAGTGAAGGATGGTAAGCACGGTGATAAGTATTAGACGTCTTTCTATAAAGCATTTTTTCCTCAGTGCCTAATAATGGGGATTCATTGGTTTTCAACCCGTTGCTCTTTTCCAACGGCAATTTCAACTTCCATTTCACGAATTGAGTTCCATATCGTTCTTACAACTCTTTTATTTCTCTTGGAGGCAAGATTGGTTTTGCTCTCATTTTCCGCTCTGTTCTTGCATGTTGTATTTTTCGTCGTAGGCGTCTTGTGTCCACATCATTCCGATGGGACCCATGAACCCGTTCAAGTAAAGGTTTTTCTTTAGCAGAACAGTCCAGAATCTATCTTCAAACTCCTCCTTATTAGCAGACAAGAACGCATGGTCTGCCTCCGTAAAAGATGTTGCCCTTTCAAAATCATAGTTTTCAGGCCACGGCTCACTGAAGAGATAGTTCTGTGACTATTTATAGTATAAATAAGGGGGGTATAGACAAAAAATCGCACAAAAGCCGAACCAACACCACCTCACCAAGCAAAAACAGAATAGTTAAGAATTTCCCAGCCACAAAAAACCATCCTGAAAACACATAACAAACTAAACCAAACAATAAGCCCCATTTTTCCCCTGCGCCCGCATACACACCAAGAGTTTAGTCATACCTCAACCTGAAAAACCGCACTAAACATCACAGATAAGTTTTTTACAGCGAGCTTGCAAATCAACTCAATAATGAAAAATCCCAATAAGGTGTAACACAAAATGAATATCATGTTTTCAAAATCGGGCATAACCAAGATGGCAACCATCGCAATAGCTACCATCATCATTTTGGCTGGTATCGTCGCAGCTTATGTCGCGATATCTCAGATGCCTTCACCCACACCTTCGCCCACATCAACTCCAACGCCTACGCCAACACAAACGCCCACACCAACTCCAACCTCGACACAAACACCAACGCCGTCGCCTACGCCAACGCCCACACCAACCCCCACACCAACCCCCACACCAACGCCCACTCCTACATCAACTCCTACTCCTACGCCTTCACCAACTCCAACCCCTACACCTACGCCTGCTGAAACGCGGTACATGCAAAGCGACATTGATTTTGAGGGCATGTACCAACTCGGCACCACTCAGACTAACTCACCCGAAACTAGCAAAGACCTATCCAGTGCAAATGAAGTAGGTATCCGAGTATGGCGACGCACCTCAGACGGCGAAGAAAACGAAATAACCCCTCGCTTTACAGTAGCTTTAGTTTATATGAGCAACATCGTAGAGTCAGGGGAACTATGGAACACTTGGACGGCTCCAGAGTATGCGTTGAATCCGACAGACCGTATCGTAGTGCGTGTTTACGATGAAGGCGACCGCGCTTTGGCCACGTTCGTAACCGAGGAGTTAGGCGCGAGCAAACTGAACGCTGAAACATGGACTATTTATTACTATTTCGAACTCTTTTTCGACGGCGAATCCTATTACACATACTGGCACTGGGGAGCAAACACCTGCAACAGCCGCATTGAAGGCTTTAGCTACACGGGAGCATGAACGCACAAGACGGCTATTCAATGTAGATTGCTGGTTGACCCGGCATGGCTAACGTAGCCCGTTGCTTAGGGTCATAGCGCGCCTCGTCCTCTTCACTGCAAACCGTGACCTGCGCGTTGAACCGTTCTTTCAAGAAAACCGTTGCGTCCTCGATTATTTCCTTCTCGTTGGCAATTTCAACCTGTGCAATGCGCGTCTTTCTGTCACTGGGCAACTTATTCAGCGCCTTTAATACTCTTGGAACAAACGTGGCAACCGCCTTCATGTTCTCTTTCAAGGCGCTGTCCTTCGCAAGTTCCTTCATAACTTCGTTGACTTTCACTTCGCCCTGAACCGCTTTGCCGAGAAGGTTGCGGTACACTTTCCACTTCCACACGGCAGCCGTGTAATAACATATCCGCGCAGGAGTGATTTTCGTCGCCTTCAAAACGTTCAACGTGTCTTCGATCAAATTGGTTACCAGGTTCTCCCGCTCCTCAGCAAGCACATCCACTTTGCCTTCATCAATCCGCGGCCACTCAGCCGTGGAAATAAAGCCCGCTCCACCCATCTTGCTCCATAATTCCTCGCACACGTAGGGCGCGAAGGGCGCGAGCAGCTTAAGCCACGTCTCCAACGCTTCACGCAGCGCTTTGGCTTCTGTTTTTCCTTTCCTGTGAGCGTACCAGCGGAAATCGTTCCACGTTTCGAACAGCGCAATCTCCAGAGCGGTTCTCGTTTTCAACTCTTCAAGATTTTCGGTGACCGCTGCGATGCGCTGTTGAAGTTTGCTCAGCAGCCACTTTTCCAAGTGCGTCTTCTCATCGCTTTTCGCCGTGTCAATTATGCTTTTGGCGAAGTTGTACAGTGACTCTAGTTTACCTTGAATGTCCGCGGCGTTTTCGCTTCTCCAGTCGGGGTCATCCATTCCTTCGGCTCCCAATAGAAGCGCGCAGCGCGTGGCGTCAGCACCGTATCGCTCCACTGCGTTCTTCATGGTTACAAAGTTGCCTTTCGACTTGTGCATCTGCTTGCCTTCGATCATAAGCATGCCGTTCACGCCGATGGCTCTGGGCCACTGCTCGGGCGGAAACAGCGCAACATGGTGGAAAATGCAGAAGGTCAAGTGATTCGGCACGAGCTCTTTCGCCGAGATTCTTAGATCAAAAGGGTACCAGTACAGGAATTCCTCATGCATAGCCTTTAGCGTTTCAGTGTTCACTCCCGCCGTTTTGCTGAGTTTTGCCGCGTCGCCTTTCCCGTAGAAAATGTAGTCGAAGACTTCTCGTGTGAGCGCTTCAGGCTTTATGCCATACTTGCGTATGTGCTTGTTTATGGTGTAGAACGCCATGTAAATGGTGGAGTCGCTGAGGGTTTCGATTATCCAGCCTTTGCCCCACGGCAGTGGCGTTCCGAACCCTGTGGTTCTGGCGCACGCCCACTCCTTTAGCCAGTCAATGACTGCGATGAACCATTGGGTGGCGGTTTCAGGGTAGACCTTCATTTTGGCTACTGCTTCTTTGGCTTTTTCCTTCCATGCTGAGTCTGAGTAGTTGAGGAACCATTGGTCTGAGAGGACTTTGACTATGCAGGGCGTCATGCATCGGCAGATCACGGGCTGCGGCAGGTCGTACATGCTGTCGGCGAAGCCGAGCTTCTTGAAGTCGCGGATTAGTATTTCTTTGGCTTCTCTCACAGTTTTTCCCGCGTAAGCGCCGCAGTTTTGTTTGAGGACGCCTGCGTGGAATTCTTTCTTGTACAAGGTTTTTGTGGCTTCATCCGC
>DATDQZ010000047.1:0-6812 GCA_035292005.1 Bathyarchaeia archaeon
TATGTACTGCGCAACCTCGGAAAAATCGATTTCCGCGTTTCCCGCATTGTTAGCGTCATCACTTTCTATCTTTTTCAGATAATCAGATGAGAAAGAGTTCAGAAAGTCCATTGCATGGTTTTCTGTTTTTAGCTGCTCCAAAAATTCTTGCATGAAGTTCCTTCGGAAGACTTTGTCTGGCGGAGACAAGGTTGACTGCGTTTTCTTTATCCATGCAATAGCCATCTGCTCGCTTTTCGGAGTTAGTTTTATGGTGTGCCCTTGGATTTTGATGCTGAAGCCTTTGTAGTCGTATGGTGGAACGTATATTCCATTGTGTACTAGGCTTTTCAGAACGTGTTTCATTTGTTAAGCCTCTTTGAGTGTGGCGTTCACTGCTAGAGCTCCTTGCGCGTTATCTTTTTTTGTGCATGTTGACAAGGTAAACTTCCTTTTTCAGTCCTTTCGTTGCTTAAAAACTTTCATCTTGAACTTCACTGCTTGTTTATAAGCAACTATTGGAGTTTTTGGAGGCTCGCGCCTGTTGCAGTTTCTTGTACAGCATCTCCACGGTTTTCCGTTCAACGTATCCCTTGTGGGGACGGAAACCGCCTGAGAAACCACCTGGAATATGCAATAGTTCATGGATGAGGGTTTTCTCTTTCTCTTCTTTGGACATTTTGTCGTAAATCTCAGAGATAACTTCAATTGTGTAGGAAGGCGGAAGGTTCAGCACTTCTTGCCAGATTTTGCCTAAGCCGTGAATGCGGGCTATGGTTCGCCGTGCTTTGGAGCCTTTGCTTTTGACGCAGAAAACGAATTGGGGCACGATGTGGAAAAGGTCCAGGTCAGAAGCGATTTCGTCCACTTGCTCTTTAATGTCGGAAGCTAAGAAGTATTTTATAGGCATAGTCTCATCTTCTATGTGATTAGGCTTTTTGAGTTAAAAAGATGCTCTCTGCAGACTGTACAGTGTAGGTAACCTATGGAAAATCAGCCTCTATCCCTCTATCGTTTTCTCAGCTTGGAACATGGCGCAGAACTAGCGCGTGGAAAAAACTATACCCCCTCTATAAATAGGTTCAACCAGTGATTGATTCAGTGAAAAGCTCAGCGGCACTAGTGCTCTCACAAGACTATAGCCCCCTTATATAAAGGCTGAAAGATAGGTTGAACTTTTGCTTGATTTGTGGCGTCGAAACTTTCTTCTTTGCTTTACTGCTGCAGTATTTTTTTCAGTTCCATCCAGAAAGTCGCTGCGAAGGAGACGCCTACCACTAAAGCCCAGTCCGAAAGGCTGAGATTCGTAATTTTTAGAGAATTATGCACAAATGGAAGGCTTGTTCCCAAAAGCAACGTCGCCACGACAACCAACGCCCACAAGACCATAATCTTGTTTGAGAAGAAACCCAACTTCACAAGCGGCTCTTTCTCGGAACGGAAGTTAAGAGCTAAGAAAATGTGCCCCAGCATCCACGTGGCGAAAGCCATAGTTTGCGCCAGCGCCGTTCTTTGGTCTATTGCGAGATTTGGGTTTTGATACCATGTATAAAGGAAAGTTGTTGAAACAGCAGCGAAGAGGCTTAGAGCGCCTATGAATAGGCTTTTTTGCATGGTTCTGTTCATGAATTTCTCGTTTGGGTCTATGGGCGGTCTCGTCATCGTGTCGCTTTCTTCGGGTTCTGCAACGAAAGTGGCAGACGCTGCCAAGTCCATGAAGAGTTCCAGCACTATGATTTGGATGGGTGAGAAGGGAAGCGGAACGCCAAGAGCAATTGGGAGGAGAAAACTGGCTACGAGGGCAACCTTGCAGGACAGGTAGTAGCGAACGCCTTTTTTCAAATTGCCGAAAAGCTTCCGCCCCTCTCTAACCGCAATTTCTATGGTGGCAAAATTGTCATCAGTCAACACCATGTCGGCTGTTTCTTTGGCAACGTCAGTTCCGCGGATGCCCATGGCGACGCCTATGTGCGCCTCTTTAAGAGCTGGAGCATCATTTATCCCATCGCCAGTAACAGCAACGATTTCGCCGCTCTCTCTGAGGAGCCGAACTAAGCGCAGTTTGTCTTCTGGAGTCACTCTAGCGAAGATGAAAGTCTGTTTTAACGCGTTTTTCACTTCTTCGTCGCTCATTTTTGAGATTTCGTTTCCAGTGAGAACCTTAGCGCTGTTAATCCCAACTTGGGCAGCAACAGCCCTCGCGGTTTCTGGATGATCACCAGTGACCATGATCACTTTTATTCCCGCCTCTCGGCATGTGCGAATAGCGCCTGCGACTTCTGCCCTTGGCGGATCGATAAAGCCCACTACGCCAACAAAGACAAGGTTTCGTTCCAGGTTTTCTTTCTCAAGTTTCGACGCTGGCGGTATTCTTTGATAGCCGAAAGCCAAGAGGCGTTCGCCCGCCTTAGCCATCTCAGAGACAGCGTTCGCAATTTCTTTTCTTGCCGCGTCTGTAAGTTCAATTTCTTCACTTTTCATGAATAATTTGGTTGAATTGGCCAAAACGTTCTCTGGAGCGCCGCTGGACAAGGCGACGAGGGAATTGCCGTGTTGATACAGGTATGAAGCAAGTTTCCGCTTGTTATCGAAGCTTAACTCGTCTTTCAGAACCCAGTCATTCCGCAGTTTTTGAATGGCAACTCCATTTTCCTTTATGTTTTCCAGAATTGCCTGTGCCATCGGATTGCTCAGAACATTGCCATCTGCCAAATCTTTTATTGCATTGCTTGACAGCAGCGCGGTTTTCAAAGCTTCTTTCTCGTTTTCTTTGAAAAGTTGGTTTTGAACCACTCTGCCGTCAAAATAGAGACTTTCGATTTTCATTTTATTCTCTGTTATTGTCCCTGTCTTGTCTGTGGCTATTATGGTGACGCTTCCAAGAGTCTCTGCCGCCCGCAGACGCTTCACTAAAGCATTTTTTCTGGACAGCGAGTAGGCTCCGACGCCGAGCACCATGGTGATTATTATCGGCAACTCTTCAGGGATTATGGCAAACGCCAAGGAAAGGCCAGTTAAAATCATCTGTTCCAGCGGCAAGCCTCTCAAGAAACCCAAGATTGGAACAAGTATGCTGAAGAAAAGCGCTATCCAAACCAGACTCTTCGAAAGCTGCTTCATGGACAACTGAAGCGGAGTTTTCGGCTCTCTTGCGGCTTTGGCGATTCCCGCAACTCTGCCCAGCTCAGTGTTGATGCCCGTTGCGGTGATTAGGGCTTTGGCGCGTCCTCTTGCGACAACGGTTCCAGCGAAAACCATGTTCTTCTGCTCGGTAATTCGCGCTTCCTTGGGCAACACAGCGTTGGCGTCTTTGGTTACTGGAAATGATTCGCCAGTCAGCGAAGCTTCATCCACTTCAAGCCCAAAGGAATCCAAGAGTCTAGCGTCTGCGGGAAGCCTCTGTCCAGGTTTCAGCAGTATTATGTCGCCTGGAACCAACAGAGTTGTCTGCACTTCTTGTGGCTGGCCGTTTCTAAGCACAATTGTAGTGGGGGAAGCTAGTTTCTTCAGGGCTGCTATTGAGCGTTTAGCCCGATATTCATTCCAAACTTCCACCAGGACAAGAATGGAGATTACGGCGATGATGGTTAAGGAATCCGTTAGGTTGCCCCAAATACTGTAGAGCACGCCTACAGCTATGAGCAGGAGAATCATGGGTTCAGTTACTTCTTCCTTGAATATGCCCAAAAAGCGAATTTCCTTTTCTTCTACGAGCCTGTTCGCTCCGTACCTAGTTAGCCGTTGCGCTGCTTCTTGATCCGTCAAGCCCGTTTCAGGGTTTGCGTCTAAGGATCGAATTATTTCCTGCAATTGCTGCGAGTGCCACTTGCTCATTCTTGGCTCGCAACCTACCCTTGCTTAACGACGCTAAGTGTTTTTTCCGCTGTGGAAGCGCTGAAGAGCAAATCGTCAATTGTGGCGATGAACGTGGCAAGTTTTGCTTCAGCCCTTACTTTTGTGACGACACTGTTGTCTCTTCTGAATGTTTTTATGAATAACCCTGCAGGCGTCTTGAAATTGTCTGGAGAAACCGCGCTGGCGATGGCCTCGGCAGTTTTTGCGTCGCCATACTCAAGTGTTATTGTTGCTTCCAACTTCTTCGCCTTTCAACTGTTTTCCCACTAAATCGTTGACGATTTTTATGAAATTTTCAATCTGGTCTATGGGGACTTGGCCGCCTGCGGCTATGTTGTGGCCTCCGCCTTTTCCCGCGCATTTTTCAGCGGCCACGCGCATGACTTCGCCCAGGTTAACGCCTTTGTGGGTCACGATGTCTGTTGTTCTGGCGGAAAATTTTGCCACGCCTTCGTTTTCAATGTTTGCGTAAGCGATGAGGGGCTTTTCAGAATTTGGAAGGCCTGCGGAAAGGATGGATGAGATTGTTCCGATGATTTTTTCGTTTATGAAGTTCTCACCGTAAACAACATAGATGTTTTCGAACTCCTTCATTCTTTCGGGTTTTTCCATTACCCACCCGAGGTACTTGTTGATGTTTTTTCTGTAATCATCTAAAACTCTGTTCGCTTCTTCAAGGGCTGCACCTCTGTCTCCCATGCAAACGGCTATTCCGAGACTTGGCCTGTCCATGCGGCCCGTGGAGTTCAGCACTAAGCTGAATTCTCTGGCGTCTCTGAGGGGAGTCCAAGGTTCTTCGTTGGTTAAAACGTAAACATGCCCTATGAGATTCGCCACTTCAAAGTGCAATCCCTTTGACAGCAGGTAGTCGGCAAGGGCAGAGCATAATCTTTTCTTTTCATCGTCCGTGAGGTCTCTGAGGGCTCGCCACTTCTCGCCCTCTTTTAGCCTAATGCCCAGACTGTTTAGAAAGGCTACGCTTGCGCTTTCTTCTCCGCTTATGCCCGGGATGAACGGGCTAGTTGTGGTGGCAAGAGTCTTGTGGATGGGGCGTGTTTCTCTGCCGAAGAACGTCAAGTCTTTCTCCACTTTAACAAGATTCGCGTTCACCGCGTCTTCGACTATTTTCTCGTTTAAGCCGCCCAGTTTTCTCTGGTCGTACTTATCTTGAATATCTCCGAGGGCGCCAACCAACGCTATAGGCGCCAAATCAACGTTCTCTGCGCTTACCGCTTTGGCCACGAAATAGGTTACTCCAGAACCGCTCACATCAGTGGCGCCGTCTATGCCGTGCAAATGCGGATTCACATGCACGAAATTTTCGTTCTCCGCGTTTCCAGTGATTTGATGGTGATCTAAGATTAACACTTTGAAATTTGGGACTTTTTCGTTTAGCAGATCGAGGTAGCCGCTGCCAAAGTCTGTTAGAATCACCAGTTGCGGTTTGTCCGAGATTATTTCGCCTATGATTTTCTCGTCGATCCACTGTGTCACCCTTATTCGAAATCGCGCGTCAAGTCTGAACAAGGCTTTTCCGATTATGCCAGCAGCTGCCACACCATCAGCGTCTAAGTGCGAGAAAACATGGATGAAGCCGTCTTTCTCAACGGTTTCCAGAATTGTCTTGGCGGCTTGCGCTGCTGACGCTAAAAAGTCTTCAATGGGCGTTTCCTCTGCGGACATGGCGATCACTCTTGCCTAAAGGTGGCTTCAAGATTTAAAGCTGGCGTTACCAATATCCCTTGCGTGCGTGCTTGGTTCAGAATTGCGCGCTAAAGATAAAGATAAATATCGGTTCAAGTTCCATTTATTTGGTCAGGATGCAAATGTTTAAGAAGCCTGGCGTCCTGGTTTGTTCAAGCGCATTTCTATTGGTGTTAGGCACCTATCTCGCTACAATGGAAGTACCCGTTCGGATAACTTATGACCCCGCTGCCGCCGAACAGTATGATCTTATGCGTGCCTACCTACCTTTCGGCTTTGCCCTCTGGATTTTAGCTCTTCTGTTTCTCATTTATGGAATCGCCTTAGGAATGCGGAAGCCCTTAGCGATTACCCAATTTAGAAAACCATTCTGTATGATTAGCTTAATCGTTGCAGTAACGCTGGGGTTTTTGGCTTTTGCTTCAACTTTCTTACCATGGGTAATTGCTGAAAGGACTGAACCGTTTATAGAAACTCGTGAAGGTACATTTAATGTCGGGCAGCATCATGCGCTGACGGGGGTCAGCCTCATGACTGGCACTAACAATATGGTGGGCGATGTAGTATCCCTTGCGTTTGTAGGAGCAATAATGGGCATTTTACACATTCCTCTCCTCACTCTTCTTGAGAGGGAAAAAACAGGTGCCATGAGCTCATTTCTGTTCTTGTTGAGCGGTATATGCATTATCGGCTCAGTAGCACTAGTATATGCACACCGAATCTGGTGGATCGATTTGCGCGTTGATGGAGCATTAGGGTTTTCGGTGATGTTTGAAAGCCCGGGAGTAGGCTTCCTAATCGCCACCTCATGCGCGATTGGGCTAATCGCTTCGGGGCTAATTACAATCATAAAGTTAGCTCGACAGCACATGCGTGGTGTAGGCTAATTATGCGAATGTGCCCTTCAACTCCTTTGAGCGCGCGCTCTGAGTTTTTGCAAAATCGCTTAAAAAGCAGCGTCAAGACACCGATGCTATTTTTGCTTCGTACTTCCAGTTCCGCGGCAAAACGCCCTCGCGCTTGTAATATCTGGAAAGTTTGTGGATTCTTGCCTCGGTAATCTGCATGGAGCGTTTGTTGTGTAAGTCTTTCTTGTTCTTCTCCATGTGAACCGCAAGGCTCTGCGCCTTCTTGATTAGGTTGGCAAGGTCTTCAGGCATTGATGGCGCCAAGTTTGCAGCGCGGAGGGTGTCGCTTATGCTTTTGCCGGTTAGCGGTTTCACTAAGGGAATCGCGTACTGATCACGGAGGATAGTGCCTATGCTGCTGAGTGA
>DATDQZ010000048.1:0-5431 GCA_035292005.1 Bathyarchaeia archaeon
GCGATTAGCCGTGTCTGCTCCCAGAATTCGGGGCAGGAATTCGCTTCGTGGAAGACTATTTCATGCTTGTTTTTTTCTACGCTTTCCTCTATCACGCGCTTCACCTTTGCATAGGGCTCCGTGCTCATGTAATCTTTGAATGCAGCTTCTAATTTCGTGTTCCAGCTTGGAAAATCCCGCAGCCGAGTTTCATCCGCTTTGACTTTCTTCACTTTTTCAAACGCCACCGCTGCCTTGTCCAGTTCCTGCTTGAGGATGTCGTCGTCCACCGGCTGGGTTTTGCCAACGTTAATCATAGCGTCTAAGGCGAACACCCATGCTTCGTGGTCTTTGCTGAGGGCTTTGCCGCATTTCACTGCCAGCTCTCTGATGTTCATGGGCAGCGCAACGTCGAAAACCAGATTGCCCAGGTAAGTGTTTGTTCGGAAGTCTTTGAATCCGCCTCGTGCTAGCGCTACAGGGTGGCAGACAGGAGCTTTACCTTTTTCTTTAAAGACTATTATGCGTAAATCGTAGAACCATTTTTGGATAAATTCTTGCGCAACGATGCCGACGGGGTTTATTATCGAAGGTTTTGTTTCCTGAATGTTGGTGACGAGTTCTTCGCGGTTTTTGGAGAGTATAATCATGTTTCCGTGTGTGCCAGCGTCGGGTTTTATCACGATTCCTTCGTCTAAGGCGATTTCTTTTTGAAGTAAGTCTGCGATGTCTGCTTCGTTGTGGATTTTTTTTCCGTCTCTGGTGGTGTCGTAGGGGTCGCAGGGAACGTAAACGGTTTTTGGGATTGGGATTCCCCAAGCCCAGAAGTGAAGCAGTGTTCTCAGTTTGCTGTAGCATTCGAACTCGATTAAGGAGGGGTTTATGACTTTTTTGCCGAACGTTTCCATTGTGTGGGATGCGAAGAGTCTTCGGTTTTTGCTTTGTGCGCGGTTCAGCACCACGGCAACGTCATTGACAGCGCTGGAGTAGTCTTTTCCTTTGCTTTTGACGCTGTACCCGTTTTTGTATATGGCAAGGGCGATTTTGCGGAATGGAATGTACGTTAAGTTTACGCCTAACTCTTCTGCCGTGAGTTTTATGCCCATTTCGTCGTTTTCTGAACGTTCATAAAGAAGTGCTATGCTCATCGGCTCTTTGCATCCCATGAGAAAATGGTGGTTAAAATTTTGGTAGCCTGTTCAGATTCGCGCTTGGTGGATACTGTTTATTCGCCCCAGTCTTCTCCTTCAATTGTTAGCTCTTGAAGGTCCACGCATCCGCCGTTTACCTTTTTTACTTCAAGTTCGAGTCCGCAGCCTGGGCAGCTTAGGATTTCTCCTTGCATGGTTTCTGCTGGAACGTCGAGTTCAGCGTCACAGTCGGGGCATTTAGCTTTGTTTATCGTCTTCACCTCTTGTTTTACACTTGCTTGCTCAATCATTTGCTACCACGTTTAATATTGTCGGAAATGTCTCTCAGAGTAACATGGCTTTCTTTTAAACATTGCGACTTATTTGTAACATGTTAGACTCTTAATGTTCTGATTGGGACAAAACGCCACGTTTGGCTTCTTTGGAATTTCCCGAAAACGGCACTATTAGGCATGGTTACCAACGGAATTTGCATTAATTGCACATGATGAACTTCAGAAAACGTTAAATTTTTCCGCAACCAAGAATAAACGGGGCAGAAAGATGGACGACACAGACAAGGAGATAATCCGCCTCTTAAAGGAGGACGGAAGAGCTGGCTACAGCGACATCGGAAAGAAAATCGGCTTATCCGAAGGTGCTGTGCGAAAGAGAATTAGGGCGCTTGCCGATTCAGGAGTTATAAGAAAGTTCACGGTCAAAATCGGCGTTGCCGAAGGCGCCGAAGCTGTAACATTGCTGGCGACTAATCCGTCTTTTCCAACTCAAGAAGTCTCTAAGAAGATACAGGAGATTCCGAATGTTGAGACCGTTTATGAAGTCACGGGCGAGTATGATATTGTGGCGGTTATCAGCGGGATGAGCGTGGCAGAAGTCAACGAGTGCATAGAGAAGATCCGCCGAGTAGACGGAATAATGAAAACCAACACCATGATAGTACTACGCAGCTGGTGAACAGAACGCATAGTTCACTCAATGTTTCAATCTATTTATAGATTAAAGAGAGATTATGCGGGTGACATCTCCACTCGTCTTAAATTCAAACCGGACCCTATGCACCATTTCACTTCATATCTGAAAAGAACCTGCACCAAGAAAAACCGAGTTTATTTCGGGGATTTTGGTTGATTTCCTTATTTTCTTAATGGCAGTGCACCACATTCATTTTAGGGCTTTTCAGTGATTGGGCTTATTATTGGTTTGTGTCTCCTTGCTTAAGCTAATAAGACTAGTTACATGGTTATTCCGACCATTTTTGACCTTGTTTTCTGTTAATATTACTCGAATAGTAACGTGAAAACACCTTGAGTAATTTTGGAATCAGTTACAGTTGTTTCTACTTTTTCCATCCATTAAATATAAAAAGCGAGGTTTCGACAAATCCCGGATATGTTCCATTTTTCTTAAGGAATGCCTCGACTTGCGACGGTGATATCTCAAAAGTTGCACCGACCCGTGCATATTTCTTCCCTTCTCTAGTCTGCCCTTGCAGTATTCCGTATTCGCACAGTCTAACTGCCGATGGTATGTGACACGTATTTATAAGAAATGCTCCTGCTAAAGCGTCTCTTGTGTTTCGGAGGGTAGCCTTCTGGAAATTATCACTAAATTCGTGCTTAACTTTGTTGTATACACGCCACCAATTAGGAGTTGCCACTCTCTCCCCTTTCTTTTTATAATCTTTGAAGGGGGTAAGCGTAATCCGCTCTGGAAGACATTTGAATGTAATTTTTCTTTCGGGAAGTCGATAATGCTGGGCAAGAGCGTAATAATCACCTATCCTAGCTTTCCCTTTTAGGACTTTGCTTAGCAGTTTTGGATATTTGTCAGCAAAATCGGGATATTTTGCCATTTCTTTGAAGGCAGAATCAATATGGGCTCCTATGCTCAGAATTAGGCTTGCCAATCGGAAAGAATACGTTTTTTTGTTCCCTTCAATGTAGGGGACGTACTCCAGAAAGTTCTCAAACTGGCGTTCCAAGTCCTTGTAATATTCCCAGAACCCACCATTCTCGAACGTAGGTTGAAATCTTTCAGGTTTGTCTTTTCCGCTCACGGTTGAACTCCCTTCTTAATTCTGAAATGTATGTTCCATCTTTGAAAGATTTTGCTTATATGTTTTGTTAACTCAAAACAAGAGGAATATTTTTCCATGGCAAAAAGGGAATTTGCGGGTAACGTCTCCATCGGGTCTCGAGTTCAAACCTGGCCCTCGGCACAACATCATTTGGGATAAGCCCTAGTCACCCCTTATTTTCGTTTCCTAAAGAATCTAATGTCTTCCAAGGTGTAGATGTGCTTTAGGTTTTTCCTTTTAACAAAAAAGAAGAAGGGAACTCTAAACCAATGTTTTCTACTCTTTTGATTTATTTTCCTTTATTTGTACTGAGCGGTTATCTACGCTGGCTTTGTAGGCTGGATTGTTCGGGTTCTTAGAAATTGACCTGTTCTCGTTTGGAGAATGATGTTTGTCCATCCTCGATTCCCACATATATGCTATCAGCAAGGCACTTTTAGGCTTTGCTCCTGCAATTTTGTTCTAAGCGAGCGGTGAGAATTTGCCAGAAGCAATTCTGGAAATAATGCTAGAGGCTATCTTGATTGTATCTTCAACTTCCGACGCTGTTCGTTCCGTAATTGCGTCGAATTGCTGCGATTCATACAGTTCCCAGACGTTTTTTCCTGACTCTTTGCGACCCTGAGCTTGGAGCCCTAATTTTGCGGTCAAAGCATTAGTCGTCTTGGGATAGAGTGGAAATATTCTTGGGTCATTCGGGAATAGCGGTATTCCCACGTCACCTAAGTCCACGATTTTGGTCTTGAGGTAGGTTTCGTAGAGCGTTTCTTCGCTGTCAATATGATGCATGGCAGACCTAACGTACAATGTAGGAATATCGTGGCGTGATATTCCAATGCCCACAAGTATCAAATCTGGATTTTTATCTGTCTTTCCTTCTATTAGTTTCCAAGATTCGTTAAAATAGTTGTAGATTTGCTGAAGCGTCGTTTTTTCGTTTTCCCTTGTCCAATTCCAAAAGTGCTGAGGCGGCTCCATCTTTTTTTGAAAAGGGAACGCACGACGAAACACTCCACCCAAAACAAAGTTGTCTGTTTTTGCAGGGTTGTACTTCATTGAACTCCTGCTTTGCTGCCGTGAATTTGGTGGGACGTAGCACTCGATGTCGAGATAGACTACTTCTGTGAAACGCGGGTCAAAATCAACCATGCCATTCAATTATTTCTTTATCTTCTTAAGTTTTTGCACGAATTCCTCACTCTACAATGCAACCTATATATAAGGGGGCTATAGTTTCGCAGAGCACATCAGTCCCGCAACAATTTAAACTGCAATGCGAACAGGAACACTCATAAATAAACGCGCACACTACAAGAAAGGCGAACATCATGCCCAACGCTTACAACATCGCAGTACTCAAGGGTGATGGAATAGGACCCGAAGTTACAGAAGCAGCCATAAAAGTTCTAAACGCCGTCCAAGACGCATCAAAAAACTTAAAGCTCAACTTCCTCTACGGCGAAGCAGGCTACCACTGCATAGCCCAACACGGCACCAACCTGCCAGAAGAAACCATAGCCCTACTAAAACAAACACACGCCTGCCTCAAAGGTCCCATGACCACACCTGAAGAACCAGGCGCACCAGTCAGCGCCGCAGTACAAATCAGAACCATGTTCAACCTCTACGCCAACATAAGACCATGCCGCACATTCCCAAACGTCGAAGCCCTAAAACCCAACATAGACCTCATAGTAGTCCGCGAAAACACCGAAGGCATGTACTCAGGCGCAGAATTCGAACTAGCACCAGGCATCGGCGTAGCCCTAAGAATCATAACAAAAGAAGCCTCCACGCGAATAGCAGAATTCGCCTTCAAACTCGCCGCCAAACGCAAAAAACACTTGACTTACGTACATAAAGGCAACATCCTAAGAATAACCGATGGCATCTTCAAAGACGCCGTGAAAGAGGCATCCCTCAAACACCCAAGCATCACACTTGACGACCTCCACATAGATGCAGCGACGATGCAGCTCATTAAAAGACCCGAAAGCTTCGACGTCATAGTCACCACCAACCTTTTCGGCGACATACTATCCGATGAAGCTGCTCAGGTCACAGGCAGTTTAGGCTTGGCAGCAGGAGCAAACATAGGCGAAACCTACGGCATGTTCGAACCAGTCCACGGTTCAGCTCCCAAATACAAGGGACAGAACAGAGTTAACCCCATAGCCACCATAATGGCAGCGTCCATGATGCTGGACTACTTGGGCGAGAAAGA
>DATDQZ010000049.1:0-5109 GCA_035292005.1 Bathyarchaeia archaeon
TCTTTCGGACAAGCTAAACTACAAATTTGGCAGCCCACGCACCGCGCTTTATCAAGCGTCAACTTGTAGTTCTTCACGTGTAAAATCCATTCTAAAGTTAATGTGTCTGCTGTATCTTTCTTCAGAGTTTTTAACGGCACCTGTCTTCCACCAAGCAGAGGTTACATGCGCGTGACAAATCGTCAAACGCTGAGACCTTGTTAGACTGTTTCAGTGCAGAATTTATGATATAAATATTGCTTGCGAATAACACTGGTTCACCCATGGATTTCGCGAAAAACAGAGTATGAAAGAACACACTAAGCCTCATGAACTCTTAACACTAATAGCCACATGGCATTTCAAAGCATCATCATCTTTAAGGGAAACCGCGCGCAAACCAGCTTGCTGCAGCAACTCTTCAAACGCTTTTAAAGAAAAAGCCTTCCTCAAACCCGTAACCACAATTGAAGCGTCTTGCCTTGCGGTTCGCCTAATCTCCACTAACGTTTTCAAGGGCTTCGGCATGTTCTGAAGCATCGTGAAAGCAAAAACCACGCTGAAATAAGCGTCCTTTAAGGGCAAGTGGTCAGCGTCAGCTTGGACCAAGTGAACACTTTGGAGTTTTCCTGCGCGTTTCCTCGCCTGAAGCAGCAATTGCTTGGAAACATCGACGCCCACAACCAACTCGGCTTCAGCGGCAACGTGGCTGAACAGCAGACCCGTACCGCAGCCAACATCCAGAATAATGCTGTTGCAGGTTAGACTCAAGTCTTCTAGGGCTATTTTGTACTTGGCTTCTTGTTCCTCAGCGTAGCGCATGTCATACAAGTGTGCCGTCGAGTCGTAACGTCGCATAACGCTGCGCTTCTGCTTCCATGCGTTCACTGAGGTACCTTCAAAAAATCTTATGTACGCATTGAGCCTTCTTAAACTATTGGCTGAAACCAAATGCCAGAGCCAAACAAGTTAACGGTTCTTGTGAACCCAAAGCTTGCGGAAGCAGCGTCAATAATTGAAAAAGCGCTCGTGCAGAGGAAAACCCTTGTCGTTGCTGGCAGGTGCCAAGTGCGCTACATGGGCAGAGCGAGGTCAACGCTTGAGCCTGGCGAACGCATATTAATCATCAAAGAAGACGGCTCGCTGCTCGTTCACCGTCCAGTCGGTTATGAACCCGTCAATTGGCAGCCGCCAGGCAGCGTCTTTCACGTCCAAACAAAAGAGGGCACGCTGGAGGTTCACGCGGTCAGGCAGAAACCACGAGAAAGCGTAAGAGTAACATTCACCACGGTTTTCATGGTTTCCGCCTTAAGCCTCGTGGACGCTGGAGAGTTCCAGCTTCACGCCAGCGAAGACGACATGCATAGGGCGGTTCTTCTGAAACCCTCGCTTCTTGAGGAAGGCTTCAAACCCATAAGCTATGAGAAGAAGGTTGAGCCTGGATTCGTGGACATCTACGGCGTGGATAAGAACGGCAAACTCGTGGTCGTGGAGGTTAAACGCAAAACTGCTGGAAAAGAAGCAGCGTTTCAGCTTGCCAAATACATCGACTCAATCAAGAACAAGGCGAACCGTGAAATACGCGGAATTCTCGTCGCGCCGAGCCTCGGCAAAGATGTGCAGAGACTGCTGGCAACGCTTGGGTTGGAGTTTAAAGCGTTAGACCCCAAAAAATGCGCCGAAGTGCTGAAGAAAGCGGAAACTACGAAGCTTGAGGCTTTTTTCAAGGAAACCAGCCGAGAAGCTGATGGCTTTTCTCCGAAAGCTTAAATCAGCGCGTTTCTTTTTGCCTTTCGAAGGTGAAAATTGGACGTGAACTTTTGGAGGGACATCCCAGCAGGCGATAAGCCCCCAGAACTGCTGAACATGGTTATCGAAGTTGTAAGCGGTTCCAGAGACAAGTACGAGTACAGCCTAAAGTGGGAAGCCTTTGTTTTGGACAGGATAATTCCCTCATCCGTGGTTTTTCCAGTTGAGTACGGGTTTGTTCCGCAAACGTGGTTTGATGACGGAGACCCATTGGACATTATGGTGCTAAGCTACGAGCCACTGGAAGTCGGGTGCATAGTCAGAGTCAAAGTTATAGGCGCGTTAGTAATCGAAGATGAGGCAGGCGTTGGCCCAAAAATACTCTCAGTGCTCGTAAACGACGCAAGGTTTGAAGGCTACAAAGACATAGCTGACATCCACAAGCACCAGTTGAAAGAAATTCAGGAGTTCTTTGAAACCTACAAGCGGTTGGAACCGCACAAGTGGGCCAAAGCGAAGGAGTGGAAAAACGCCAAGGAAGCCAAGGAAATCGTGCGCTATGCCATGAAAAAATACCGCGAACTAAACGTGAAAGAGGAAACCGAATAGCACTGCGCATCGTCTATTCAGGTCGTCACGTGCCAAGCTCCTTCGCCATCGCTTTGGCTAAACGCTTCCAAACCGCAGAATCCGCTTCTTGCAACTTGGCAGCAAGCGATTTGATGCCCTCGCTGTCCAAGCTTTCTTTTCCATACTCGAGGTGCAGGGCAGTGAAGCCCAGACGAGAAATGCTGTTGCCTTCAGCTGAAATTTCGTAGATGAACTGCGAGTACTTGTTCGGACCCGTCAAGTGAGTGGAAATCCAAGATAAGCGGTCTGGATAGAGTTGCACGAGCTTCTGCTTCTCAACGCGGCCATTGTTGGTGTGAAAGGTGTCTGTGAGGATTATCGTGGCGTCAGTGAGGTGCGTTATCTGGCGTTCCGCGGCGTCGTCTTCGCCCATTAACGCGTGGTCCTGTGGGTCGTATTCGGTGCACCACTTGTAAGCTTTACTGGTTGGAACAGAGAAACGTTGACTGAAACTATATCGAATTGAACAAGGCATCTCGGTCACCTTAGTTTCTCAAGAGCCGAAATCCCTTATTACAATTGCGCTCAGCACAGAGAACACGCCAGCGGCACCTCACGCCTGATTGCCTGAGAAGAAATCAGTTATCCTCTTCTGGAAAAGCGCGCTCTTCAAAAGCTCGCTCTGCAGTATCCACCGCCGCAGCGGAATTTCAAATCTGCCACTGATGAATTTTAAGGATTCGCCTATTGTTTTGAAGAGGAAGGGTTTCTGGCGCATGGCGTTTCTCACGTTTTCCCGCACTTGCCAGACGCCCACGGGCATTATGTAGCCTGGACGAGCTTCACGCAGCACGATTACCGTGGCTTGCCGCTTTTCTTTGACGAGTTGCTCACAAACGGCTAATCGCGCGGAGTAGTAGCAGCCGCCTATCTGCGCGTAAGTTGTCCGTCCACTGTTGCCCTCGTAGTCTGAGAATATCGCCGTGCTCTTGCCGTTTGGGTTCCACACCGTGCCTGGGTACCATGCTTCCATGGATTCGTAGCTCCACGTGCCTGGAATCATTAAAACCTCAAAAACGTTGTCGAGGTACTGTGACTCGTAGACGCGGTACTCGTTTATTTCGGGGAAAGTCCGCACTTTTTCCATTAAGTTTTTGGAGACTATGTCGTCCACGGCTGTGATGCTCCAGCGTGTTGGAACCAAGCGTCTGTTCTTTTCTATGCCGAAGGCGCCTACGCTGAAGGCTCTTTGAATCTTTGTGACCATGACGCCTCGGTTGTAGAGCTCCAGAACAGCGGGCACAGCTCGCAAGTCGGTGTCGCAGTACGCTTTTTCTAGTCTATTATCGAACCGTGCGTTGCCAACATGCAAGTCTCTTATGGGCGCTGAAGGCCCGAAGGGCTGGACATTGTCGTCCATGAATATTGAGCCTCTGGGTTTTTTGGTGAGGTTTAACTCGATGTCCACGCTGTTCTCAGCTAACGCTAACTCGCGGGTTTGCTCAACTATTTTGCCAGCCTGCATGAACTTCTGCACGTGAACAGGGTGCTTGCCGCGTACGAGCAAAGAGCGGAAGCCCACGATTTCGTCTATTGACTTTCCGAACCAAAGCTCTGGCAAATCATAAAGGCTCGTGTCTTCGTTAACAGGCGGCACGAGAGGACCAGCGTAAACATGGGGGTAGCCGATTCTTCCGATGAACACGCTGGGCGGCGAAACACCTGAAATGTCTTCGCTTGCCATTAAAGACACGCTTTTGAGGTAGTAGTTGACTTTGACCATTATTGGGCAGCGGGTTTTGCCGCAGAGGAACCTTGAGCCTTTGCATACGACGCATAAGCTGTCTCGTGAAGCACGAGTGACTATCTGTTTTTCTTCCACGGCGGAACTGTTACTGTGTTTCAGAATGTCGAGTAACCAATTGTCCTGCGAGGTTGCACTGGCGAGTCCAGACGTGAGAGTCATTGTTGTCTTGGAAATGGCTGCAACAGCTTCATATGCTTTCCGCAGTGGAAAGGCTCAAAAATTAACGCGTTTTCAGCGGTTTTTGAGGGAAGTCTGCACACAAAACTGTCAAAAAAGAAGCACCTATAGGCAAGAGCTAAATTCTGAAACTCGCACACTTCTATCAAAGGGATGCGCATGGAGACGGTTTTGTTTATCTGCACGCACAACTCGGCGCGTTCCCAAATGGCAGAAGCTTTCCTGAATGCGCTTTGTGGAGACAAATACGAAGCCCAAAGTGCTGGAATCACGCCCACAGGGCTTAATCCCTACGTTGTCAAGGCAATGGCTGAAATCGGAATCGACCTCTCAACACATCGTTCAAAGAGTATATTGGAATTTCAAGGAAAACCCTTTGACTATGTGGTTACGGTCTGCGACGCGGCACGCGAAGCCTGCCCATTCTTCCCTGGAGAAAAGGAGATTTCCAAGAGTTTCCCAGACCCATCAGAGTTCAAGGGGACCGAAGCGGAGATAATGGAAAAAGTTAGAGAGCTAAGAGACGAAATACGAGACTGGGTAGAACAAACTTTCTGCAAAAGCCAACAGCAATCGAGCAGAGTAGTCTGACAATGGAATTTAGGCGCCTTGGCCGGGATTCGAACCCGGGTCTAGCGGGCGACAGCCGCTTATACTATTCCAGCATCGAGGACTAGCCTCGTTGTGACCGGACTATACTACCAAGGCTATCATTGGCCAAAGGCGCTGAGAGGGATAAAATGGCTTTTGACTAATTAAGTTTTCTTGATATACGGGATTTCCGTGCGCTTATAATTTTGAGTTTTGGTGTTTTGCCCGCCAGAATT
>DATDQZ010000050.1:0-8185 GCA_035292005.1 Bathyarchaeia archaeon
GGCGCCTGCCGTGCATAAAGTTCCTGCTTGCCAAGATACTCTCCAAGATCGGCAAGATACCATGCCGTACTCTGCGGTACGGATTGCGCTGCCGATTCAAAAAACAGAAGCGTCTTCATAATTCACCATCCTTATTCGTACCCACCCCTGTTTCCCTTCCAAGGAGGGGACTTTTTTATTCCCCTCTTGAGAGGAGCGAGGGGTGTGTCCATACGACTTTTCAGGGTCTTCAATCAATATCCGCGGCTCCAGCTTCGGCTGGTTCTCCTTGCCTATCCATGTGAGTTCAAGTTTTTGGCGGTTATTGGCCATATTTGCTCCGATTCTTATACCCAATACGGAATGTATTCTGCAAACTTCACAGAAGTTATCCATTTCTTCATTGGTTCCTCGTCTTATCAATAATGAAGTAGCAACATATTGATATTTATGATGTTTCGAAAGTTTTCCGTTTTCTAATGAAGTAAAACACGGCGCATCTACACAACCAACGTCTTGTCCTTACGCAGAATGATTCTAATCATTCTGCCTATTTCAAAATATGTCATCACCATAACAGTATTGACATTTCTAACAACGGCATTTCTCGCCTCGTAGACAAGAGTCTTTATATTCTCAAATAACTTACGATGCGTTTGATGTTTATCTGTTTTTGCCATGTTCCCTTAGTGATACTTGATCCGACGGTTATCAAACGCAGGTTTAGTTCCTTCAAGAACATTAACCACATGCGAATTGATTGTTGGATTCTCGATTGATCCAGATACATACTCAATCTTGGATGCTTTTTTGCGGTCAAACGACGAATAGATGACTTGCTCTGCGTCGCACACCACGGCGAGATTAGGGTTGTGAGTGACCATAATGATTTGCCGCCTTTTCTTCGCCTCACTCAATACAGGCACAAGCAGGCGCACAACCGTCTCGTTGTCCAGGTTCTCTTCTGGCTGATCCAGGATGATTGGATTGCGCCATTTGTCTACTAGCAGGTAGAAGATGAGGAGAAGCGCACCTCTTTGACCGGGCGATAGCTGCTCAATCTGGGTATCCTGAAATAACAGTGAGTATCGAGGCTCCAAAAACGGCAGCCCGAAAAGTAGGTCGTAAACATCACTTGATGTTTTGTTCACTCGAAGAAGCGATGTTAAGCCGATAGCTCCTTTGTTGTTACCCTTGGCAGCGGCAACGATTTTTTCGTGCAGCTCGGAGACAAACTTTAGGGCGTCTTGCTTTTTGTTTAGATCAAATTGTTCCGCAATATCCCTTACCGTGGTATAGCTCTCATCCTCGCCCCTGAACTCGCCTGAATTCTGCTTAATGAGCTCGAATAACTTCGACGCAAGTGCATCGGAAGACCCACCTAAGGCCGCCTGGAATTGAAGCTTGTATTCGTCTCGAATGAGGCTGTTGCCTTGAATAACTTCTTGCACCGGCTTAAACAGTTCCTCGCGCGCTTTTCTTTGCGCATCAAGGATGTCGAAAATCTCGGCAGAGAGGATGAGCCGCCTTGATTGCTTGTCGTTCAATAAGGCTGGAAGTTGGTTGAGTTGCGCGATTCTCGCCTTGATGCCCTCTAGCGTTTCAGGCGCATCCGGCGCGCCGGTTAGTTCTCGAAGTTTCTCCTGCCAAACCTCGCATGCCTTCAAACTTTGCTCGTATCGCTGCTGAGGTTCGTTCAATTTTCCTTTGAAAGTTGATTGTTCGGTTAATAGCTTCTGTTTCTCTTGCTCATTCTGCGCGGCTGTTTCTAGGAGAAACTTCTGCTCCTGAGGAACCGATACTACCAATTGCTCTAGCGCCTCCTCGCTGGTAGTAAGCGATGCCACCAGCGAGATGTTCAACCCAAGGGTTTTGAGGTCTTCAGCCGTCTCATCTTGGAACTGCTTGTACTGCCTTTGTAGTAAACGCAGCCGGTCTCGAACCGCTTGTAGCGCCATTGCTTTGGCCGCTAACTGTGCCTCTTTGGCTATAGAAGTTTGGGACTTTTCGCCAATCGCCTTTAGTAGCCCGGCAATTCTTTCTAGTTCCCCAGATGCTTGTTGCTGCTCCGATGTTAATTGCTCCGATGGCTTTGGTTCAGCTTTAGGCACAATCTTCTTGTGTTCTTCAATCTGCTTCTGCTTGAGTGTCAGAAGCTCCTCCAGGGATCGTTTAATCTCCGGCTGTAGTTGCGCTTCATTCCCTTCAATTTCTTGATTGAGCTTCTTGAGGTCTTTCCGGTATTCGCCTAGTTGATCGCGATAGCTGCTTTCCTGTTGCTCAATGAGCTGATCGAAATCCAGCGCTTTCTGGCGGATGGATGCACTCGTATGGGAAAAAATGACTGCCCTCAGCTCCTTCTCGAATACGTCAGATCGCCCAGATACATGTTCATTACAGAGTTTTTCAAAGTGAGCCTGCGGTATGTAGCGGACAAGTTCAACTGCTTCAACGGGTGGGTTGTCAAACAGCCCGCGCTTGGTAGTCGTCTGATCTCGCCACTTGATTGTTCCTGTAAAGTGTTTGGCAAGTTCTCTTGGCTTCTTGCAAAAACGATTCGGCGAAAGAAACGAGAAATGATCTTTCTGCCGAGAGTTTCCGAGCAGCGCGATAATGTCCGCGAGAGCGCTTTTCCCGCTACCTTTGTTGCCAATGATGGCAACCAAATCAGGATTGAGAACTAGATTGCAGTTAGACAGCCAGTGGTCCGTGATTGGGCTTCCTTGATTCTTGTCTACTCCTACTGAGTCGATGAAGTATGTCTTGTTTTCCGCGACTTCAATTAACTTTTGTGGACGTTCTCCGATGTATGAGCGTTTAGCCGGTTCCTTAATCGCTTGTAGCAAGCCTAAAAACGTGGGGTCTGCTTTAATCCACGTAGCCTTGCCTGACGGGAATTTGCCGTAGTCAGAAAAACGGTGAGCATCACTTCCCGCGACAGCAAGTCGAGGAATATTATCTAAATCACTTTGAAGATTTTCAAACCACTTAGCATTTCCAGGAGTTCTTTCCCCAACAAAGGCGCCTCTAAGATCAATGTTTCTTGTCTCGAAAATAGGGGACGATTTCAGTAAGCTTAAGAAAAATGAATAGTGCTGCTTCCAGTCAACCCTCTCAAGGCCAGCGGTTGTGTCGTAGGGCATGAAGCCAATAGCTTGGCTGTTCGGCACTTTAGCAATTGCTTCTTTGTATGACTCCGGCTTAATTTCTGCGACGGTTGAGCCTGCAAGTAATGCCACTTCATCATCGCTGTCCACCTCTTCTTTTTTGAAGCTATGAATTTTTAACTTATCACTACCGATCTTGTTGCGTGCTAAATCAATAAGGCATTCCTCAGATAAAGGACGAAGGATTAAATCAACCTCAAGACTCGACCTAAAGTCATGCAAAGCTTGATCCGGTATCTCATTTGAGAAAATCACATGTGCATTCAAACGGCACTTTGTTGGTGACACCAAGCGAAGCTCGATTCCAGGGAAAACCGTTTTCTTTAGAACTGGTGCCCCCGTTTCCTTTCGGCGTTTGTTAAGCGCAAACCAACCATCAAACGTCCAATAGTCCATCAATGCAAACACGGCAGGATCTGCGTCATTGAGTGCGTTAATCATTTCATCAATGACCTTCGCTTTTTCCGTGGAAGACATTTTTCTGAAATGGGTTCCCTTCCAGTGGAACGAAGCAGGCGTATGAACGTGAAGATCCCACTTTCGCCATTCTGCGCCACGGAGATATGGATTATATGTGCTCATTTCTACAGTCCCCCCTCTTTATCTTCAGGACTTGGTGCTTCCAAGGCACGCAATTCCAGCCCCTCAATTTCCTGCAACGTCTTTCCCGCAATACCCTGCAGGTCCCCATACATACCAACAGTTGCCTGCATGACACGGTCAATCTGCTCCTCGCGCTTGGCCCATTGCTTCGTTATGGCCTTCTTCTCCTTGTCAAGGTCTTCCTGCATGGAAGAGAACGCCTCTACAATGGCCTGAACACGTTGACGAAAACGTGGGCCGGTCAAATATTGATACACCATTTCCATTTTGGTCTGCTGCCCCTCGGTGGCTTGGCGAGCCGACGCAACCTCAATCAGCGTATGGCGAAGCGTCACAGCAACGGGAATAACCGCTTTTGGATGTGTTACCCAAACACCGTCTATCAATTCGAATGTTTCCACGCCCTTCGGGAGGGTCTGGCTGACGATTACGGCAATTTCTGCCTTTGCTGCTCGCTGGTCTTCACGGAGTTTGACAAGCCAGCCATCGCTCCAGCTCTTGGTTCTTTTGGACTCCCACAAGATAGTGCCGCAGGACTGGCCGAGTGTGCTGGTAACGCGTTGCAATACATCTCCGCCATACTCGCCCTTAGGGACAGGTTCTATGGTGTCGCGCGGGAACTTCGCGTTCAACAGCGCTTCAAGTTCAAGTTCCTGAACTTCTCCCTGAAGTTGCTGTGAACCCTGCTCGGCCTTGCGCTTAAGTTCCTCAATCTGCTTCTGCATCGAGGCGATGGTCTGCTCTTTCTCCATCACTTTAAACTTCAACTGGTCCTCGGCCTCTTTGCGGGCCTGCTCACGGGTTGCAATCAACCCTTCCTGCACCCGTTTCTCAACCGTTAGGTCCAATTCACGTTTGGCGTCATCAAGTTCGCGCTGTTTTCGGATAAATTCAGCCTGTGCCTTCTGAGCCTCGGCAAGCTTCTCGTCCCGCTGTTTGAGGACTTCTTGAAGGTCGGTGATCTCTTTGGCCTTCTGCTCAAGGTCGGTAGCCAGAGCAAGTTTAGCCTTCTTAAATTCTTCTGCGACGATCTTGGCACGCTCCTGCCGCAGTTTCTCAGTGACCTGGTCATCGATAGTATCTTTTGCCTGGGCAAGCTCTTTTTCACGCTTACTGAGCGAAGTCTCGCGTTTGGCAATATCAGCGTCTTTCTGTGCCAAACGCTGCTCATACTCGCGACGGGCGGACTCGACGATCGGCGCTGCAAGCGATTCTGTCAGTTTGATCTCAGTCTGGCATTTCGGACAAGTAATCATTGGCTCTGTCATATATCTCTCCTTGATAGTATCAACAAACCGGCATCCCGAGGAGCAACGCTATCCGTAGCCGATTCTCCTTGTCTATCCATGTGATTTCGAGTTTTTGGGGTTTAGGCATCAACAATCTCCCAATGCCCGCCTTTGGCCGGGCCAATGCGCCTTATAACCCCGTCCTCTTTTAATTTATTGATCTGCCACTCAACCCCTTTCGAACTTATGCCTACAATTTCGGCTAATCTTTCCATGGTAATTTCCGGATTTGCTTTCAAAGATCGTATTATTTTCTCCCTAGTTTTCTCCCTAGTGTTTCCCCTAGTTTTCTCACTTGTTGCCCTGACTTTTTCAAAACTATCAGCTTTAAGGGAATAACGCGGATCACGATAAAACGTAACTCTAAAAAATTCATCCATTTCAAACACAGGTTCTTTCAGCCCTGCATCACGCATAAGGTTTCTCATACGATCAATACCAGAGCCCATACGCTCAACTTTACCCATGCGATTGAATAAATCGGCAATAATCGGATTTCTCCGTACTGAGGACTTGGCAAAATCCCGCTTTGTAATTCCGTTAGGAAGTCCTCCCGGGTTTTCTATCTCCACGCGGTCATCAAAAATTCTTACATAAATACTTGTTCCGTTAATCGTATAATTCCTGTGGACTATAGCATTAACAACTGCTTCCCTTAAGGCATCCAAAGGAATCTCATAAATATCAGAGCGGTCAAAACCCCGAATTTCACTGCGGACGTTCAAATGTTTCTTTAAAAAAGCAACGGCTTCATTAAACTGGATTAAGAGGTCGTCTTTAACATCATGCCGGTCATAAATATTCGTTTTATCCGTTCCCTTAAAAGCCGCAAAGATGCTTTCCGCGTGAGGGATGAATTTATCAACTCTGGAAGCAAACATTAAAGCGCCCGCATTTGTGATTCTGCCTTTCTGCACTAAACTCAGACTTGTCAGTATGTTTTGCGGGATTATTTTTCTGATGCTGATGTCAGCTTCTTTCAGAAAGTTCCTTATCTTTTCTCTTGATATGTCTTTCCATGAAACACTTCTGTTTGTCTTTTCTTCAAATGAAATCTTTTCATTCTCCTGAAACATAATGCGAAGCTCATGGTTGCTCATCTTCTGCGTTGTACCATCAAGCCTTCTGAAATAGCCTGATGAACAACTATACGGTTTTTCCTCCCCTTGCGAAACTTCTATTGCTACGATGTTTTGAATGTGTTTAATCTTTGTCTGTATAGGCGGGGCGCAGTTTCTTGCAATAGAATTGATGCGGGCTTTGAGATCATTGGTCAGTTTCTCGCCGCTTACAGTCCGGTCATCTCTAACGCCCAGAAGAATAACCCCACCCTTGGTGTTTGCAAATGCGACAATGTCTTCATCAATCCGCGGCGTAAAATGCTCTTTAAATTCAACGGTGAGCCCTTCACCTTCTTTAATGAGAATGTTTGTCTTGTCAGCATCTGTCATTGGGTAGCTCCCCGTCTTCAGCAGTTCAGCCAACAAAAACAGTCTTCAACCCTTTATCATTTGTAAATTCAGCCTGCTTTTTATCAGAGGTAATAAATGTCAGGGCTATTCCTGTTGATTCCTGAAATAGCAGCGCCGAGGCTATGTGGACGGCATCAAGGGTTCGCACAGTTGAATGCAAGAGAATTTCCTCAGTCCGCCTTAATACATCGTCTGTAAGCCTGACTATTTCAATATACGGCAAGTCTTTTTTCACGCGGTTCACCAGCCTGTCAAAGGTCTTATCATTTATCTCTTTCCCTTGTCTTCGCCTTGAAAAGGCTGAAAAACACTCGCTCGTAAGAATAGCGGAAGCAAGAAGGCTGTTTTCTTTGACTAGTTTCCTTACCTTGTCCGAACCCTTTTCCTTCAGGAATATCTTCAGATAGGCGCTTGTATCAATATATATCCAGGGCGGGTTCATTTAAAACCTCTCTTCCCTTCCTTCTATCATGGTTTCGGATAACGGCTTTCCTTCAATCGCAATAGTCCTGCCAAGCGGCAACCTCCCTTTAACAGCCCTTCGCAATATTCCCTGATCTTCCAAACTTTTGATCTTATCGTCCGGCGTCCCCTCATTAATGAGCGGCTTGATAACGGCAACAGGGGTTCCCCTCTCCGTTACAACAACCTCCTGCCCTTCTCTGACTAGCTTCAGATATTTTGAAAAGTGCATATTTGCTTCCCTTAATCCAACTTGCAGCATATCAGTCCTCCTCTTGTAGTTATGTTACTACAATTTATCTGTTCATACCTTCTCTGTCAATTTATTTTCAATGCTGCTTTTCACATCTTCTGCCCATCTGTCTAATTTCCCCATCTCAGTATCGAAGAAACCCACCTTCTTGGGTAGCCAACTCCTATGGCAGAAGACCTCTGTCCTTGAAACTGACATACTGTTCGTTTCCTATGATAATATGGTCGAGGAGTTTTATGCCGACGATATTACCGGCTTCCACTAATCGATTGGTTATCTGTATGTCTTCTTTGCTTGGTTCCGGGTCGCCGGAAGGATGATTATGCACAAAGATGACTGATGCGGCTGATTCCCTGATCGCCGCCTTAAATGCCTCTCTGGGATGGACAATGCTGGACGTCAAACTGCCTGCAGAAACATCTGATTCAATTTTAATGATACGGTTTTTGTTATCCAGCAACACTGCCAGAAAGACTTCCTGTTTCTTTCCCCGAAGTTGCTCGTGGAAGTGGTTGTAGATATCGCTGCTAGACTTAAACTGTTGGCCGGGTTTCATGGAAGTGGCAGAAAAACGCTTGGCAATAGCCAGAGCAGCTTTAATCTGTGCAGCCCGTGCCGGTCCTATGCCTTTCGTTTTGCACAACTCACGGATAGAAACCGAACTCAAACTTCGGAAGTCGCCATACGCCGAAAGAAGCTTTTTGGCCAGGTCAACAGCGCTATAATCCTGAGTACCATCACGAATGATGATTCCCAAGAGTTCGGCGTCTGTCAGTTGTTCGTCACCGCCCTGGATAAGTCTTTCACGCGGTCGTTCATGGGCAGGAAGTTGTTTAATTGTAGGACGTTTATTTTCTTCCTTCATGGTCACTGCTACCATACCGCAGAAGTGGTAAAGTGAAACTTTATGAAGATACTTTTTTAAATCGCCGCTTCTATTTCCCCGACTGATTATACCGT
>DATDQZ010000051.1:0-8526 GCA_035292005.1 Bathyarchaeia archaeon
GATTATCTTAAGTGTCTTGAAAAGCTTTTATTCGCTGTTCGGTTATTCTACGGTTGATGTCTGGCAAAGAATTTTTTGTAAATCGTTATGAACAATTAGGCTGGAAATTCAAAGATGTTGAACTCAGACAGGCCATCAGAATAAACGTTACAAACGCAGAGGGAAAGAACCTCGAGGAAAGACTGCGTTCTCTGGGAGTCCAGCTTGAGCGTGTTCCTTTTCTAGAAACGGGCTACTGGGTCAGTAGCTCCAAAGTTTCCGTAGGCGCCACCGCAGAATACCTTTTAGGCTTATACTCGATTCAGGAGGCCGCAGCCCAAATCCCAGCGACACTATTCACTGCCCTTCAGAATAAGACGGTGTTGGATGCCTGTGCCGCTCCGGGTGGAAAAACTGTTCAGCTGGCTGATTTGATGAGCAACACTGGCGTAATCGTGGCTTTAGACATCAAAAAGCGGCGGTTGGCTGCCCTGTCAAATCATTTGGAACGTTGCCACGTAGGCAATGCACTGGTTTACCATTTAGACGCAAGGCAGGCTTCTCGGCTAAACTTGAAGTTCAGCAGGATTCTTTTGGATGTTCCGTGTTCTGGAAACTTCGCCGCTGATACTGAGTGGTTTGAAAGAAGAACTCTGAAAGACGTGGAACGAAACGCGAGATTGCAGAGGGAAATCTTGACCGAAGCTGTGGCGTGCCTAAGCGACGACGGCGAAATTGTCTACTCAACGTGCTCTTTAGAGCCGGAAGAAAACGAAGTGAACATGGACTGGGCCATAAAACACTTAAACCTCCAGATTGAAGAAATCGATTGCCACGGTCAAAAGGGATTAACCGACGTTTTTGGAAGCCAACTGGACGTTTCAGTGGAACACTGCACGCGAATTTGGCCTGCTGAAACTCAGGGCTTTTTCGTTTGCAAACTCAAAAAACGGGCGGGTAAGCGATGAAGCCGATATTGGATTTTGCGTTTCAGTTCGGGGCGAAGATTGCCTTAAACGCCGAGCTCATGGTGAAAAAGGGCGGGCGCTATTTTCTTTTGAACGAGAATCTAAAGAGGCTTATCCGAAGGGATTTCTATTATGCGGGAACTTATCTGGGGAAGGTCAAGAATGGAAAGTTCTTTCCGAGTTTTAACTTGTTAGCGATGCTTGCCAAGGGCGAAGCTAACAAGATTGTTGTTGATAGGAAGGCAGCGTGGCTCTTCATTTGCGGTAGAGACGTTTTCCGAAGAGGTGTAGTGGCTGTGTATGGTTCGCGGCGAAAAGGTGCTTATACGCTGGTGTTGAATGAGTTTGGCGAGTGCCTGGGCTTTGGCAAAATAACCCATGGCTTGGACGCGGAAGAGACTCAGGTTGTCGTAAAGAACATTTCGGATGTAGGTGATTTTTTACGCAGAGAAGTTTAATATTTCAATCGGCAGGTTTGGCTAGTCAATTGCAACGTGGCTGTTTTGACTGCTTTTTTCTTGTTGGGCAACATATAACGCGCGCAGCACATTAATTCAATAATTTGAGTATAATTTGAACATTTATCTATAAAAATAAAGCGATAAGCTTATATATGTTTATGTTTAATGTCATTTCCATAACATCTGAAAACCAAGACCGAAGCGTAATGTGAGGATAGATAGAAAATGAAAAACTTCAAAGACGCTGTTTGGAAGGAAAACGTGACTAAAGTCGTCCAAGAAATAACGGAGAAAGACATAAAATTTGTCAGACTCCAATTCACCGATATAAACGGCATCATAAAAAATTTGGCTGTGACCTCCAAGAACATCGAAGGCATCTTTGAAAACGGCCAGTCCTTTGACGGCTCATCAATAACGGGCTACAGGCCAATAGAAGAGTCAGACATGGTTCTGTTTCCAGACCCTACAACCTTCGCGGTTTTACCTTGGCGCCCCAAAGAGAAATCCTCATGCAGGCTCATCTGCGACGTGTACACTCCAGAATACGAACGATTTGAAGGCGACCCACGGTACATCCTCGAAAGAGCACTTGCCACGTGCAGAGCTGCTGGCTTCAGCTACGTCTGTGCTCCAGAGCAGGAATTCTTCATAGTAAAAGAGAACGACTCCCAGTTGCCAACCCCAATAGATTTAGCTGGATACTTCGATTATCACCCTGGAGACCTCACTGACGACATTCGGCGAGAAATAGCCGATACAGCCGAGCAGTTTGGAATAGAAATCGAGATATCTCATCACGAGGTAGCTTTGGGACAGAATGAAATCGATTTCAAGTACGATGAGGCTTTAGTAACTGCTGACCGAGCCTTAACCATGAGGTTAGTTACCAAAGTTGTGGCTGCACGAAACGGTTACGTAGCCACTTACATGCCGAAACCCTTCGCTGGCATAAACGGTTCAGGAATGCACACGCACCAAAGCCTATGGAATGTTGACAGGACTCAAAATCTATTCTACTCTGACGATAAAGATACAGGTTATCTCTCGGAAACAGCCATGCACTTCATAGGCGGTCAACTAGCCCATGGACGCAAGATGTGCGCGGTTCTGGCTTCTTGGCCGAACTCCTACAAGCGACTAGTGCCGGGCTATGAAGCGCCAGTCTACTTAGCGTGGGCGCACAAGAACAGGTCACCGCTCATCAGGGTTCCCAACTTTGGAGGAAAGAAAGCTGCTGCAAGATGCGAGATACGTTGCCCTGACCCGTCGGGGAACCCGTACCTTCAGTTTGCCGTTCTGCTCGCCGCTGGATTGGACGGCATCAAGAGCAAAACTGACCCAGGTGAACCAGTGGAGCTGAACGTTTACCACATGAGCTATGAAGAAAGAAAAACCAGAGGCATAATCTCTCTCCCAGAATCCTTGAAAGAGGCTTTAGATGAACTGGAAAGCAGTGAACTCATGCGTGAGACTCTTGGCGAAACTGCCTTCGAGAATTTCCTCAGCGAAAAAAGGAAAGAATGGGACCTCTACCGAATGCAAGTGTCCGAGTGGGAAGTCAACAGGTACATCAAAAGACTCTAAACAGGCAAACCTCTTTTACAAGGCTTAAACGCTTTTTTTATTCGTTTTAGTTCCTAATTTTTTCCGCCAACTTTCTGATTGCGATCACTGTTTGCTCCCGCTTTGCCAAGTCCCGAACTACCACCGCGCCTTCTTTCAGTTCTTTCTCGCCCACTATCACCGCGTAATCCATTTGTCGCCTATCAGCGTCTTCCAAAGCCTTAGTCATTTTCCGTCCCATAACCTCAAATTCCACTGGTATTCCTGCTTCCCTGAGCGTTTGCGAAATTCTTAACGCTGCAACTTTCAACTCCTCTTTTACAGGAATTACTAGGACTCTTTTTTCTCGCCTTGTTGAGACGGCTGTTTTCTGCATTTTCGTCGCAAGGGCTATGCGGTCTAATCCATGTGCGACGCCTGTTGCTGGCGTCGGTTCGCCTCCAAAAACTTCAATAAGCCTGTCATATCGTCCGCCGCCGCCCAAGGCTATGTCCAACTCTGGTATGTAAACTTCAAAAATCATTCCCGTGTAGTATTCGAGTCCTCTGCCAAAGCCGGGCTCCACGGTTTCGATTGGGCATCCGCTTTCGGTGACGAGCTTCAAGATTTCGAGCAAGTTGTCAGCGGCAGCCTCAGCTTCATCATAGTCTTTCACGTATGCTTTCATTTTCTCCACGGTTTCGAATGCCTTGCTGCTTTTGAGTTCTATCAGTCCTTGAAGGGTTGTTCGGCATTTTTCCGATGTTATGAGCTTGAAGGCTTCGTTGTATTCTTTCTTGTCCATTCGCTGTAGAATGGCGTTTTGAAGTTTGTCGTCCACGTTTTCTTGGCTGAGGATTCCCCTTATCACGCCGATGTGGCCTATTTTGAAAACGTAGTTTCGCAAGCCCGCGGCTTTCATTAGGCTATTGGTGAGCAGTACTATTTCTGCATCTGCTTCTGGCTTGTTCGAGCCTATTACTTCAAAGTCTGATTGCCAAAACTCTCTGTATCGTCCGCGCTGCGGCTCGTCATATCGGTAAACGCTGCCCACGGAAAGGGTTCTTAGGGGTTTAGGCTCGTTCTTCAAGGTGGTTGTGGCTAACCGCGCTATTGAAGAGGTGAATTCTGGTCGCAGCGCCACTGTTCGGTTGCCCAAGTCCTTGAAGGTGAACATGCGCTGGCGGATTTCTTCGCCTGCTTTCGCGCTTAAAAGCTCATATGGCTCGACGACTGGCGTTATGACTTCTTTATATCCGTAGAGTTCAGCTGTTTCTCTAGCTTTGGCGATGACGTAGGTCAGCGTTTCGGCTTCTTCAGGCAGCAAATCGCGCATTCCGCGAACAGGTTGGAAAGTCGGCATGGCTAATTCCCCAGCTATTTGAATGTTAATTGGGAGATTGAGTAGTAAACTATTTCTCCTCTGCGGTTCATCACAGCCAAAATCAACTCTTTTTTTTGGCTCTGACACTGCAGCATAGCGTTCATCAGGTCTTGTATTGGCACGGGCGTGCCCTCTTGAGTGCTCATAATTAGGTATGAGGCTGTGTCTTTGCCATAGGCACCTCGCTCATAAATTCGAAAGTCAATTCCTGCGCCGAAACCTTCTCTGACAACGTAGCCTCTGCTTCGCAAATCGCGATAAACCAAATAGTTAACCCAAGCGTTCTCATCAACCCCTTCGTAGCAGTGAAGAAGGCTTTGAAAATCCACTGCCTCGCCTGTTTCGTCTTTAACTTCCAGCATTTCCTTGTCTAAAAGGTAAAGTGCTTCGTAAAAGGAAAGCGTGAACACGTCGTTTTCCGCCGTGCCATATCCGCGTTGAGAAAGCGCGTCAACACTGCTCTTTTCGGTTATTCTGGCGCCTTTTTCCACAAGCACTCCAGAAGCTTTAAGTTCTGAACCGCTTGCACTATTCGCTTTGTCACTCATTGATTGTCAACCGTTACTATCTTCATTTTAGAATAGTTAACTCTTTAACGTTATACTTTTATTTTTTCTTTCCTTTGAATTTAACAAAGTCTTTTTTGTAATAAACGCCGCTTTCGCAGATTATAGCCGTCACATACGTCAGCGGCGTAATATCAAAAGCTGGGTTTAAAACACCTACGCCTTGAGTGGCGATTTGCTGAGAGCCCAGATGCGTAACCTCTGTCGGTTTTCTCTCTTCAATGATAACCTCGGCTGATGTGCGTTCCAAGTCGAAGGTGGATTTCGGCGCTGCCACATAAAACGGCACTCCGTGCTCCTTGGCTAAAACGGCAACGGTGAACGTTCCAATCTTGTTAACCACCGCATCTTGGACTATGCGGTCCGCACCCACCACAACCTTGTTCACAAGCCTTTTGTGCATGACGTAGCCAACCATGTTATCCGTGATTAGCGTGACTGGTATCCCGTCGCGTTTAAGCTCATAAGCCGTTAGCCTCGCTCCCTGCAGCAATGGGCGTGTTTCTGTCGCGATGACTTTGATTTTTTTTCCCTGCTTCCAAGCAGCCCTTATCACGCCTAACGCGGTGCCATATTCAACTGTCGCCAATTCGCCTGCGTTGCAATGCGTCAAAATCACGTCGCCATCGTTGATGAGTTCGGAGCCGTTCTTGCCTATAGCCAGATTAGCCTCTGCATCCTCGTCTGCGATTCTCTGGGCTTCTCGGACCACAAGCATCTTCAGCTCTTCAGCATTTCCAGAAAAGCCTCGTGCTATTTTTAGTATTCTGTCTGCTGCCCAAAAGAGGTTCACGGCTGTTGGTCTCGTGCTCTTTAAGGTTGTTGCCGCGTTTTCCAGCTCAGCTAACAGTTCTGTTTTGCTGTTTGCTTTTGAATGGTAAGCCGTCAAAGCCAAGGCGAAGGCTGCTGCTGCGCCCAATAATGGCGCGCCTCTGATTCGCATGTTTTTTATAGCTTCAGCCATCTCGTCGCATGTTTTGATTTCCAAGGTTATTGTTTCGTGTGGTAGTCTTGTCTGGTCTATTGTGATGATGGTTCCGTTGCGCCATTCTATTGTTCGCATTTGTGAGCCTCGCTAATTGTTTAGGTTCTTACGTGAAGGTTCTGTTTAAGATTTCGGAAACAATCATGGGAAAAAAGTTACTTTTAACTTAGGAACGGCTTCCTGAGTCAAGTGGTGATTTGAGGTAGGTGACGACCTTGACTGGGGCGTCATTGCCGAGTTTCAGTCTTTTCTTCCATTCGTCGCCAACAGCAATTAGCGAGAAAACGCCTGAAGTTTCAGCTTTTGACTTTCGGACAAGATTGACCAGTGCTTCTTGGGTTTCTCCGCTTTTAATCATGTCATCCACCACCAAAACGCTGTCTCGTTTTTTGATCGCTTCTTTTGGAATGAAAAGCGTTACGGTTACGCCTGAGTCTTTTCCCAGAATGTAAGTTTCGTCCAGAAATGCTTTAACGCCGACTTCCTTGTTGCGCTTAGCCACAACAAGGTTGACTCCGAGGGCGTTGGCAACCATCGTGGCCAAGGGGATTCCGTCAACGGCTGCGGTTAAGATTTTCGTCACTCGTTTTCCAGCAAAATTTGCGAGGGCATGGTTTGCCGCCTGCTGAAGTATGTTGTAATCGCCTATTATCTCGGTGTTGTCAAAATATCCGGTTTCGTCAAATCTTATTCTGTTTCGCAGTTCTGTTTCCAAACCAACGAGTTTCGTCAGCACCTGCCACAACTGTTTTGCTCTCGTCGTGTTTGGCAACACGTGTCCTTTAGCGTATCTGCTTAGGACAGTGACTGGTAAGCCTGTCTTGGAGGCTAATTCGCGGTACGTAATGTTCCGTTTATACTTTGCAGTTCTTAAAAGCTCGATGGTCATCAAGCGGAGTTTTAAATCTTCTGCGTGAGTGCTCATCCTTATCCCCCTTACACACCAATAAGTCAAATACTGAAACACTTACTTTCTATTGCAGCTTGTCAATTTATAGCTTCCGTTAAAAACGGAGTTTGACCCTTCAGCAGATATGGGGCACTTTTCTTTAGTGTGAGGGTTAGCACAGATCAAGCCTGAGAACATCAAATAGGGTGGCAGCCTACAGCACGGGCCATTCTGCACTCTGTTATATCAGGGTTTTTTAAACTGAAGTGCGCCTTTTATTTGAAAAGGGTGGCTTCGATGCAGAAGGCTAAGCGGTTGTTCATTGCTGCGCTTTTTGGTTCGATAATATTTGTGACCAAGGTTTTTGTGCCATCCCCTATAGATAAGCTATTGATCGTGGTTCAGGCTGTTCTACTCGCGTTAGCTGCACTTTTCATTAAGAAAGCAGGCGCCACTTATGTTGGAGTCGTCGGTGGCGTTTTGACAGCACTGGGGCGACCCGCTCTAGGTCCTTTCACGTTTTTCTTTGCTTTTTTGTATGGAGTTTTTGTGGATGTTTTCTTTTTGCTTTTCAAGGTTAACCCTACGACGGACGTAGTTAACCGCAATAGAATAATGATAGCAATGACGTTCAGCACCGCCATAATCGGATTTTTGAGCTATTACACGACCACTATTCTTATAGAGATACTTCCAATAGATCCAATGCTGGCGGCACTAATACTTTTTATGGGCACAGTCAGCGGGGCAGTAGCGGGCTACGCGGCGTCGTATTTGTGGAACAAGTATCTGAAAAGCATCTCTACGTGAGCGTGTTATGAAGGAGTTGGCGGGCCCGGTGGGATTTGAACCCACGATCTCCGGCTCCGAAGGCCGACACCTTGATCCGTGCTAGGCTACGGGCCCCTGCACAGAACAATGAACGAAAATTCTTATTAATTAACATCTTATTAAACTGTTGTCGCCGCGCGGGGCGGGCCGGTAGCTCAGCTTGGCTGGAGCGTTCGGCTGATAACCGAAAGGTCGCCGGTTCGAATCCGGCTCGGCCCACTTACGTTAAAGTTTTATAAATTAACGCGTTCTAGAGTGTTTTTGGTGACTGTTTTGGTGAAGGATGAAGAAGTGTTAGAGGAGCTGCGGAAGATTCGTGCTTTGTTGGAGCCTAAGCCTGCTGCGCCAGCAGCGCCTGCGCCGAAGGGTTTGTGGGCTGAGTTCAAGGATTTCATCTCAAAATACAGGGTTATGGGGCTTGCTGTTGCTTTCATTATTGGTCTTTACTTGGGTGCGCTTGTTCAGTCTCTGGTTAAAGACTTGCTTTTGCCTGCGATTGGGCTTGCTATTCCAGGTCTTCAGGATTTGGCGACGTACACGGTTCCCGTGTTGAATCAGGTGTTTGGTGTTGGCAGTTTTCTGGTGGCTTTGATGACTTTCGTGATTGTTGCGTTCGTGATCTTTGTGTTGGTGAAGGTTTCGAAGAAGTGGGGAATGGAGTAGGCTTCACTGTTTGGCGTGGCTGACGGTTACGGGTGATAAAAGGGTTACTGGTGCTTTCCGCTGGTTGACAGTAAACTCCTCATTTTTGTTTCTGTAAGCTTTGAGCCCTATGATGATTAGGTGTTCGATGAAGGTGCTGCGTTTTTCTCTTCCGCGCGTGTTTTCTATTTCGCGGAATAGCCGCGAGTCCATGGTTATGCTGATGTTGTGCTTCATGGTTGTAGCCGCCTTATACCTTGTATATTTAGTATACTG
>DATDQZ010000052.1:0-12467 GCA_035292005.1 Bathyarchaeia archaeon
ATTTCCCCGCTTATCCGCGACGCCTTGCCTGGAATAATGAGTTTTCTGTGCTTCACTTTGCTTTCCACGCCAGAAGCCTTTATGGCGTCAGTCACTTTATCCGCCGTCAGCTTGCGCCCTGCAACTCCGCTGTCCACCGACATGCCTTCAGTATCCACAACCACCAAGTACGCGTTCATCTTAGAGTTTTCAATGTCTGAAGCCACAGTGTAATACGTCAACGCGAAGTTCGTAGTGAAGAACACAGGCGAATTCTCGTCAGGAGTGCCGAACACCTTCAAGCCCGGCTCCACAGCCACAGGCTTCCGCGGGTCAGTGTAAATGTTCTGTCGCAACACCGTGTTGGGAAGCTGCGCCCACCCGTCAGTCTCGTGCATCACAAGGACATCCGCGTAGCGGACAATGAGCATAGCCGCCAAGTAAGCCTCACGCCACTTCACGATTTCGTCAGCCGTCTCGCCCTTGTTCATCCAAGCAACCAATGGAACACCCATCAACGGAAACCCAGCAAACTCCTCACCGCCTTTGCACGCAGCCCTGCGCAGCATAGTAAAATTGTTCAACGTGTCAGCCAAACCATCATTCAAGAAAGTGCCAGGATCCAGAACCAAATCCTGCACGCCATAAGCCAGCAACGTCTTAGCCAAAGACACTAAAAGGCTCAGGTCATTCGGCGCGGAAACCACCAATGGGCAATTGTAAATCAACGCCAGCTCAGCCATGTCCTTCCAGTTATCCATCGTTGCCGCGTATAATAATGGCCTCGCGTTCGGCGCAGCCGTCAACCCTGCCTCAAGAACATTCGCGTTCAACGAGCACAGTATTAACGGCAAACCAGTGGTTTCAACCACCTTCTTGACGGCTGCCTTGAACTTCTCAGGTTCACCCGACGTGGAGCGAACAGCAATCATGTCCAACTTGAGCGTGTAGCCGATGTATTCGTAGCTGAACTGCTCCGTGCGCTTTATGCGGTTCACAATCTCATCTTCAGGCATTTCATCCGTCACGTCAATTGCGATGGCTGTCGGATTGAAGTACGTGAACTCGTGGCGGTACATGACGAGTTTTCCGCCGAGCTTAACGGCTTTGTCGCCAACGCCCACAACCACTTCCTTAACCGCGGGTTTTAGCATGTCCTTCAGCTGCTTGTAAGCCTTCTCGTTCTCCTTCTTCAACAACGGCGGACACTGCTCAAGCGTCACTTCGCGGTTCACAAGCTTAGCGGCGAAAGCCATGCAGTTCTCTTGACCGCACTCTTTGCAGTTGGTCTTGGGAAGAAGCTTGTAAACGTCTATAGGGCTGAGTTCCTTTACTCCAATTTTGCTTTTTCCTTCTCTTTCAGTCATACCTTCACGGCTCCAAACAGTCCTATTGTTTCAGGGTAACCCAGTCAACGAACTTGCAGGCATCAGCTTTTTTGCCGCTTACCAGCTTGGCAGTAACGTCCTTCAACGTTTTCACCGCAGCAGGATGCATCATCATAAACAAGTCCACACCAGTGAGCAACAGCGTCAACGCGGTAATCACTTCCCAAAGCGGACCCCTAAGCTCGCGGGGCTCCCACTCAGGCGCCATCTTCAGCCACGCTTCCCGCGCAGCCCAGGCGTTTGTGGTGCCAGAAGACATGGGATGCGCAAGTTCAACGTCACCCATCAAGCCCGCAAGCCTAGCCCTCTCCATGTTGGTGAACGCGTAGTCCAAGCCGTAACCAAGCGCTGCTGTCGTCAAGTCCATAACAATGTCCTCTCTGCCCAAGAAATCGTATAATCTGCGGTTAAGCTCGCGAGCCAAGTTCAAATCCATGGGCGTAAAGGACAACGCCACGTGCCCATTCTTCTTAACAAACTTTGCGCATCGTTCAACATCCATGTCCCGCGTAATGGAGCTTATCAGGAAACGTTCACCGGCAAAAGTTTCAGTGATTTCCGCGAAGACATCCGCATCCTTAACTGGGTCACCGCAACCGCCAATCACCAAGGGCACGTCAACAGCTTGCGCAACCGCCTCCACTGTTTTAACCGCGTCCTTCGGCTTAGCATCCTTCAGTAACGGGTCAATGCTTATTAAGTGAACCGTAACCATGTCGGCACCGAACTTTTCAACCGCAAGCTTAGCCCAAGCCGCAGGGTCGCCAACAACGTCCTTCACGTGCATTTTCACAGCTTTGGATAAGGGAATTTCCATGTCGAAAACGTCAAGCGTAACCACAGGCGGATGCAGCATTGGCCGCTCAAACGTGTAAAAAGCAGGCGCAGTCTCGCCGCCGATAATAATTGATTTTCCGCGTGTTCCGCCTTCGCCGCGGGTAGCGCCGAGCTTCACTTCAACTATCTTGTCAGCATAAGTCTCAACTGGAGGCACAAACTGCGCCATAATCAACTCTGAAGGCTTAGCCTTCAGGGAAGGATTCGCTTTTAGCTTGGGCGTAACTTGCCTTGCTATGGCACCAGACTCCAGCCACAACTCTAAGTCGCCTACTTCCATCTCGAAGTCTTCCAGCTCAATCTCCTGAAATTTCGCCAGCAGCTCCAGCAAGTCAGGACTGAGCTTCATGCCAGAAGCGTTCTCGTTCTTCTTTTTTGCAGCCAACAGGTTCACCTCTTCCTATGATTTCTCGCTTTTTGCTGAGCGGATGATGACTTTCTTGGCGTAGATCTTCGCGTCTTTCAGGATTATCTTGAAACCGCCCGCCATTATCGGCAGAGTTGCCGCTGTGGCAACAGGCATCATTGCTCCTTCTTCCTCTTTGACTTCTGCAGGTGCAGCCTCTTCAACCGCCGCCACTTCTTCCTTCCATTTCGTTACAACAGGGTGACCTTTCTCTTTTAGGAAAGCTTTCAAAGCGTCGATGTTCTGCGCGCCCTCTTCAGTGGCTATTTTGTCAACAACCTCCTTAGGAATAAAGTCCTTTACGCGTTCTTTGACTTCTTTTGGCAGCCAGACCACGCGGTTCCATCCGCCATCAGCGTCCAGGAACTTTAGTGAGCGCATATACTCGATGGATAGTCCGTGGAATCCGTCTACTTGCCGTCCGCCTGCTGTGGAGTCAGCGAGAGTTGAGAAGGGCAAGCCGTTCACCGTGACGCTCTTGAAGCTTCTGTTGACAAGGCCGAAACCGTCCACTTCTGGAATGTAGAACGCGACAGCTTCGAAACAGCCGCATGAAGTGTGCGGATGGTCAAAAGCCGTGTAGAGCCAAACTTGGTTGACTTCGCCCAGCGTCTTCTTCTTTACCGCCTCGTTGACGCCCGCGTACTCGCCTTTTTCAGCATTTACCAGTTCACCTCTTTCAATGGCGAATACTGGTCCCTTCGGGTCGATTTGGGCTGATGCGCGTCCGTCAAACCAGCTTATGGCGCCACAGTTAGAGTATCGCTGCGGAGTAATAACGCACACGTGGCTTGGAGCGAATGACTGACACAGGACACAGCCATAGAACTTGTCAACTTCCTCGTCTTTCAAACCTCTAGCCCTTGCGTCTCTGGCATCATAAATCTGCAACGCCGCGGGATATAATTCCTTCACTTTTTCAGGGTCGGTGATGAAGGTTATTTGCACCTTTTTGATTATGGGCAGTTCACTCTTGAAAAGTCTGTGCAGAACCTTGCCGATAAGCTCGAAAGAGTTTAAGCCTTTCTGAAACGATTTTTTGCTTAATCTCAACCAAATATCGTAGCGCTGGTTCAGGTGCATGAAGCCTTCAATGTAATTGCTATAGCCGTGAATGCGTCTTTCAAACACTCCTTCAAGTTGCTGATCAATCGTGGGACCAGCGACCTCTATCAAGATTCCAATGGGATACGTGTCGCCTTCCTGCATGTCTTTGATGTCGGGGCCGATTATGGTTATTTTTCCGTCTTCAACTTCATTCATGTCTTTGACTTTTACTAGTTCGAACTTCTCTTTGGTGCTTGGACCGCCGAGTTCCACTTGCATGTCGTTTCTGCGGATGCGTTCTCCTTCGTAGATGACGCTAACATCAACGGGTATGTCTTTAAACATTGACATTTCTTTGTTTTCTTCCTCTTTCTTCAAACTTTGAAATCATTATCTTTAGGTTTTCAGCCCAGTCTTTCACACTCGCGTTCGGGAAAGACCAACTTGCATGTGGATGATATTTGTTATCTAAAGTTATAGTCTTAAGCTTGGGCGCGAAGCTCTTTAATCCTGAAAGAATAAGCGATTCCATATAGTAGGGAAGACCAACAAATAACGCCACATCATGCGGCCCGTCGCAGTCGATTCCGTGCCATTCTGGATCCGCAAGCTTGCTTCCGATTTCTGTGGCGGACATCCAACCAGCGGGCTCGAAGCCTCTTTTTAGAAACTCGCCGACAATGTGAGCTGTGGCAATAACTGGAATCTTGGATTTCCGAGCAAAGTCAATCAGGTAATCAATTAGCATTTTGCCTTCCAACTCGATTTCGGCTGCTAAGTGGCCAATCACAAGAATTGGATGGTTTGCTTTTTTGATCATAGCGACGGCGACCTCAGGCTTCGCTATGACCATAGCTTTTTTTGTGCCTGAGAATTCCGCTGTTTGCCAAGGTTCGGTTGCGGACATTTCAGTCTCACTCCTTCTTTTTCCTAATCATTCTTGGAAGAAGCGTCGGGTCGGGAATCACCGTTTCCTTCCAGTCTTTCTCATCCAAGATTTTTATGATTTCGTCTTTCATGGTAACTGGCACATCCGCAAGTGTTCGCACGAACCTGTGCAAGTCTTGAGGCATTGTTCCGTATAATCGTTTGTGCAAGTCGACGTAGTGCGTGAGTTTTATTAACCGCCCCTTCCATGTATCGTTAGGCCTCATGCAGAGCTTGGCTATAGTGACCATAGCTTCTTCTTTGGTTTCAACCGTCTGGAACAAGTGCTCTGGCGCTGGACCCACGTACACCTTTTCGCCTGTGCGCGCATCGTAATTGTACCAGTCTTCTTCCTTGTCTGCTCTTCCAAGGAGCATGCGGCGATATTTGATTCCGTGAGGACCCACTATGACTGGAATGCCTAATCGCCAGAACCCGGCAGCTATTGCCGCCGCCTTCTGAGAGTAAGCACCCCATGCGAGACCGACAGCGCCCACACGGTTGTATATGTAATCTGCTATCTCCTCGTAGTTACCCCTTAGAGGTCGTCTGGCGAATATGTTGGCAATTTTTATTGCCGCTCCAGCGATGTGCGAGTTCGAAACGCAAGAGCCAACGTTAACGATGCCTCCAGCCGCAAACTCGCCAGTGTACTCTTCGTAGGCCGTTTTTCCTTCTTCGTTCCTGTACATACCCGCGGACATTGCTGCGCAACCCGAAGTCACCACAATATAACGCCTATTAGCGAATTCTCGACATATGTCGGCAACGTCTTGACCGCCTTTGGGATAATTGGAGCAACCCACAACTGCGAGCACACCAGGAATCTCGCCAAGCACTATTGGGCTACCAACGCTTCTTATTTCCACATCGCTTATGGCGCCTCTTCCAGATCGGCACTTGTAGGTCTCCTCTTTCATTTGTTTCTCGCCAGCTTTGATTATGAAGCTGTGTATCGCTAGACCTATAGGGCATGCCTCTTCACAGCGTCCGCAACCCACGCACAACTCGTACATTTCCGCTAGTTTCGATAGCGATCCTTGCGCTGCAGCGCTTAAGGCTTCAGGAATGTTATAATCTTGTGGGCAGGCTCGTCTGCACAGGTCGCATTGCCTGCAAGTTTTTGCAAGGCGAATAATTTCTTTTGCTTCTGGAAGCGCCTTGAACTTTTTCCGTAAAGGTGCGACTTTAAGGGCGACTCTCACCGCGACTTCGCCTACTTTGTCAGGATCAAGTATCAGCACCCCCGGCGTTTTGCCGCTTACCAAGTCTTCAACTATCTCGTCTGCTGGGTCGTTTGTGCGGTTTGGCAACCCCATGCAGTTCTTTTCAGACGCGGCGATAACTGGCATTTTGAGGCGCTGAGCTTCATCGAAGGCATCAGTTCTAACGCATTGCTCATCCAACACGACTACGTCGGGAGCGCCGCTTCTTATGAAGCGTAATTGCCATGAGATGGGTCCGACGATTTTTCCTCGGTTCCAGTACCTCGTTATATCGTGAGCTGTGCAACACAGTCCGCAGACCTCGAGTTTCTCTTCAAGATCATTTTCTTTCATGTAATCAATTATGCCGACTGATGGGACCACATTGTGGCCTATGCACATTATTACAGGATTATTCACGTTTACGCTTCCGAAACCCAAGTCCACCAGAGGAGCCTCAGCGTCAGCCTTTGGAAAACCTAAGGTTGAAATTTGAGCTATGTCACCAACTTCCATGCCGACATGGTCTACCATGCCAACATGGAAAGCTTTAGATTCAAAATCAAGATTGTTTCCTTCTTGGCCCGTGTGGGTAGAGGCAAGCGCATGGTTAATCTGGGTTTCAGCGTAATCCAAAACTTCTTCCAAATCACCCAGAGTTTGAGGTTTTATTCCACACACAAGACGCGTAACAGGCGCTTCAACTTTGATGTTCAAGCCGCCAATATCCAAAGGATGCCTGCGACCGTACTTCTCAATTAAATGCTCCACCATGTGGCGTGCGTGCCCAGTGTGGGTCGCAGCGCCGATGCAGCAAGCCAGAAGCACTATGCGGGACTGCTGGGCAGCCATGTTTATTCCACAGGCTCCGCGTTTGTTTCCTGTCAAATCGCATTTGCCAAAAGTGCAGAGGCAACAGAGATCACAAAACGGCATGTAGAAGGGTTTATATCGGTTAAGGAGCTTGAAATCCCAATCTCTAAGCGTTGTAAGCGAGGGCATCGGTGTGGGCCCCATGGGCTCCGCCCATGAGTCATCGATAACTCTGCCGATGGATAGTTCAAGATTCTTAATGAGACCAATATTGGTCTTTATTTCGTCAATCTTTACATGCACGTTTTTTGTCAAATTTCAAACCTCAGCAAAAGGTTTAGGAGTTATCAACCCTTACAGCGTTTTAAACTTTTCCAGATTTTTTTGAGCAAAAGTCATGGTGAGACTATAAGAATGTAAGCCTCTTGAAAAAGTGCATTACTGTTGTATGTAGCCTGCGGTTTTCATTATTTCCTTCACAGAAACGTAAGCTGCACTGTCTGAGGGCAGGTCGAGCAGAGATTTCCCAGCGAGAACATACTCGTCTAATTGTTCATCCGAAGCTATTTTTCCCAAGTACTTGAACTTCAGAGCAGTTTCCGCTTGACCTCCCAATTGCGCGGGGAACCTATAACCGCCTATGAGATAGAAGTTGTCAAACTCTATGTTGACCTCTCGGGCTATGCGGTGTGCCCGTTTGACGTGATCAAAGGATTTTTTTGAATGGTCAAGGATGTCGAGAATGTCATTTACTTTTGATGTGATTCTTCTGTTTAGGTGTTCAAGTCCCGCTGGAGAGTCAATGAGCACGTACTTGTAGTTCTTGGTTAACGTTTCCAGTGCGCCCTTTAGAGCGGCGTTTGGCATACAATAGCAACCTTCAACCCACTTGGTGCCGACGGCTAGAAAATCAAAATTCCTGCTCTCAAAAAGACCGTTTGCCCAAATCCTACTCTCCATTCTTTCAGCGGGCGGAACCCCAACCGTTGTTCCGCCTTGCTCTATGAACGTGCTCACAAGCAATTCAGAAATCGTCTGCTTCCCAGCCTCTTTCAGGTCTATTCCAACCATCTCAGCGAGATTCTGATCTGGGTCAGCATCCACCAGCAACAGTGGAGCCTGACCAGACTCGATGAAGCATTTCGTCATCAGAGCCACAAAGCTTGATTTCCCAGTTCCTCCACGACCGATAGTCACAATCGTTTTCATTCCGCACAGCCTCCTATGCTTATAGGCGTAACGTCAATTTAGATGTTCTTTTTAGCAAGAGCCTCGCATATGCTGTCGATGACGCGGACTGCTTCGATTTCCTTGTGTTTAAGCGGGGTTTCTCCGCGCATTTCCGTCTCGATTATCTTCGAGTCGAAGGGCACAAACGCAAGTATGGACAAACTGTTTCTCTCAGCAAAACTCCTAATCGCTTCTTTTTGAGCATTATCCATAACCTTGTTTCCAACAAGAAAAATTTGTTTCATCCCCGCCTTCATAGCCAAATCATGAATGTGCTTTGCAACTTCGAGAGATTTCAGGTTCGCGTCTACCACGACCAGCAGAGCGTCCACGCGGCTCGCTGTTCCTCTGCCAATGTGCTCAACACCTGCTTCCATGTCGAGAATAACAACTTCGTTTCGTTCCACGATTAAGTGGCGAAGCAAAGCACGCACGACCGCATTTGCTGCGCACATGCACCCAGAACCCATCGACCGCACCGTGCCCATGACTATCAGGTTCACGCCAAACGGGGTGTTCACAGAATATTCGCGAACCACATCGTCCACGGTGAAGGATAAACGAAAAACGCCTGAGTAGCCCGTGCTAGTTTTGGATTCAACGAGCTCCTTATTCTCGGATATGGGCACTATTTTACGAGCCTCTTCAGCGGATAAGCCCAGAGTTAATGCGAGATTCGGCGAAGAATCAGCGTCTATGGCCATCGTCTTCAAGCCTCTCTCGGCGAAGCCGCGCGCTAAACCCGCGGCGATTAGGGTTTTGCCTACGCCGCCCTTGCCAGAAACCGCAACCTTCATGATTTTCCCCTATGCGGAATCTTTCGTTTCTGGATTTATTTACGTTTCCTTGAAACAAGAGGATTTGCTATGCAAAAGATTTTTTTAATCCTAACCAATCTTCTCTTTAGCCGAGATGCTGTCTCGATGAAAATATTACACGAGTTTGTTCCAACACGCAAATTCCTGAAGCTTGCCGAAGAAACCAAGGACCTAGTCGACGGGTGGAACGTCACAGACAGTGCTGCTGGTTTTCCAGCACCCAGTGGTACAGCTGTAAGCTGCGTACTCAAGGCTAAATACCCTGAAAAAATAGTCGTACCCATATTCATATTACACTACAAAGGTCCAGTCGAAGTAGGAGGTTTGGCTTTAGCGGCGGATGTTATAGGTCTTGACGGTCTTGTGCTTACCATGGGAGACGTTCCTAAGTATGGAGAACCTATAAAGATGTTAAAATCCTCCGAGGAAGCCCGAGACTTCCTTCGCACATCAGTGAAGCTCAAAAACCTAAAGCTAGGCTGTCTACTAACAGCGCGACGATCTGTGGAAGAAACAATCGCCCGAGCGAGGGACGCATGGGACTTCATCTACTTCATGCGACTTGAAGACAAATCCTTCCCCATACTTGAGCAGGTAGCCAAAGAATGCAAACGCCTAAACAAACCCATCTACGCCTACTTCCTAATAGGAACGCCTAGAAACGCAGAGATAGTAAAAATGATTGGGTGGCCAATCACCACAACCATGGACTACATTGAAGAATACGCGGCAAAGCTGGAAGGCCTCGTAGATGGCATAATTGCAACATGCGCTGGAGACCCTGAAGGCGACAAAGAGCTGCTAAGGAAACTCCAAAAATTTCGAAAGTAACAGACCCCGCGGGTCCAATCACCTTTTTTCCTCTCAGCCTTTGCGTGAAGGAACAACACTCATCAAAACAGCGCCAAAGACACTTTGACGGTGTCTTCATCCAACGTCTCCATCTTAAATCCCTTTTTATCGCATAACCTTATCATCTTGTAGTTGTTGAAAATCACATAACCATAGATTTTCGCCAGCCGCATATCCTTGCCGATGCTGGCGATGTAGTCGATAAGCTTGGACCCGAGGCCTAAACCTTGCCATTGATCGCCGACCAACACGGCAAACTCGGCACTTCTGCCATCAGGTTCAACGATTAATCGCACAGCGCCGATTGTTTGCCTGCTGCTCTGCTGAAGTTCGGCTACGATGGCGATTTCTCGGTCATAATCCAGATTGCAGTACTGCGTCAACGTTTCATGAGACATTTCCTTTATTAACGCGAAAAACCTGAACCGCATTGATTCTTCAGAGAGAGACTTTAAAAGTTCGTTGAAACGCCCTTCATCTTCAGGCTTTATCGGGCGAAGCAACACCTTAGTCCCATTTTTCAATTCCCAAGTCGCAACGTACTTCTTCGGATAAGAAGCGATGGCGAGGTGCTCGCGATGCTCAGCAACCTCCCTCATCATTCTATCCGTGTCTATCACTATGCGAGCGTCAACCGCAACAGCACTGCTCTCGTCAACAATCAAAGGATTTACGTCAATCTCGTTTATTTCTGGAAAATCTGTGACAAGCTGCGAAAACTTTGCCAAAATTTCCTCAAGAAGCTTAACATTGAAAGGAGGCCCGATAGATGACGCGTGTTTGTAAACGGCGGTTTCCTCAACAAGTCGTCTTGCAAGCACCTGATTCAACGGCGGAAAACCCACACTCACATCCTTAAACAATTCAGTAGCAGTTCCGCCAGTTCCGAAAATGATTACTGGACCAAACTGAGGGTCTTTTTTGGAGCCTATGAGCAACTCGTATCCCTTCTTGCGGATCATTGATTGGATTGTAACGCCTTGGAACTCCGCCGCTACGTTGCTGTCTCTAACTCTTGTAGCTAGCTCATCAAAGAAACTTTTAACTTCTGATGAAGAACAAACGTTTAAAACGACACCGTCGATTTTGGATTTGTGCGTAACCTGAGGAGACAAAGCCTTCATAACCACGGGATAGCCCACTTCAGAAGATAGAACATTGGCTTCTTCGGGGGTTCGCGCAACAAGCGTCTTCACAGTTGGTATCTTGTACTCCTCCAAGAAACGCATAGACTCAGGCAAAGTGAGGACTTTCCGTCCTTCGCAGAAAGCTCGCCTGAGAATCCCCTTGAGAAAAGTTGGGTTAGTTTGCTCTACCGAAAGCTCTTCGGGAGTCTGATATAGAAGCTCCAAGTTTTGAGTGAGGCTGTACATATACATGAAAGTTGAAACAGCCTCTTCAGGAGTTGTGAATGATGGGATACCATTTCTCTGCAGAATTCTGCGAGCTTCTCGGCAACGATTGTCTTCGCCCATTAAAGCAGTGAGAATCGGTTTGTTGGTTTGCTTTGCAAGATTCACGATTATCTCTGCCAAGGCAGATGGGTCTGTTGCTCCTTGAGGCGTGTATATAATCAGGAAGCCGCTGCTGTTCTGGTCTTTCAGGCAGATTTCCATCACGTTTCTGAACCTGTCGGGTGTAGCTTCCTCGTAAATGTCGATGGGATTCGCTATACTACAGTAAAGGGGCAAAACACTCTTCAAGGCTTGAACAGTTTCATCACCCAACTGCGAGAGCTTTCCTCCTCTGGCGATAAGGTGGTCAGTAGCCATTATTCCCGGCCCGCCCGCGTTAGTAATTATTGCTAGGTTAGGCCCAGTCGGGTTCGGCTGCATCGCCAAAGCCTCTGCACAGTTAAAAAGATCACGGATGGCTTCAACACGGACAATACCGGCACGTCTAAATGCAGCATCATAGACCGCGTCTTCCCCGCCCAAGGAACCACTATGAGAGAATGTAGCTCCATTGCTTTCTTTGAAACGCCCAGCCTTAACCAGCACTATAGGTTTGGTTCTGGCGAAGCCTCGTGCCGCACTCATGAATTTTCTCACGTTTCTTATGGACTCAACATAGAGCACGATACTTCGAGTCTGAGGGTCTGTTCCGAAATAATCGATAAAGTCGCCGAGGTCCACATCAAGCATCGAACCAGTTGAAACCACGGCGCTGAATCCAACTTGAGCTTCCCGAGCCCAATCCAAAGCCGAAGCGCAAAGCGCAGCGCTTTGAGAGATGAAAGCTATTTTTCCAGGATTCGCCTGCTTGTCCGCAAAAGTGGCGTACAGGTTTATTCCAGGCCTTATCACGCCGAAACTGTTGGGTCCAATGATGCGCATGTTGTACTTTTCTTGATGTTCAATTATCTTCTTTTCAAGGTTTGCACCAGTTTCTCCTGCTTCTTTGAAGCCTGCCGAGATTATGATTATTCCTGAAACTCCAGCTTTTCCGCATTCTTCGACTATCTGCGGAACTGTATGGGCTGGCGTTGCGATAACTGCGAGGTCCACTTTCCAAGGGATTTTGCTGATGCTAGGATAGGCTGTTATGCCCTGTACAGTTTGCCTGAAAGGGTTTACAGGAAAGACCGTGCCCTTGTAGCCTACTCCTATTAAGTTGCGGAGAACCTTGATGCCTACAGACTCTTCTCTTTCGCTTGCGCCTATGACGGCGATTCGCTTAGGATTAAAAATGCGGTTTAGATTCTCTATTCCCAAGCTTTGGTATCCCTCACGTAGAGAAGCAGCTTTTCAATAAGATATAGAGGGTATGTATTATTTTTAAAACCTTCCCAAATTCGCCACGTTGGATTACCTAAAACAAGTTGGGTGGTCATTTCGAATGAAAATTAGCAGCCTCTGCCCGTTCTCAATGAAAGCCTGCATGACAAACTGGGAGCAGGCGTTTTTCAGAAGACACCCCATCAATAAGTTTTAAAGTTTCTTGCACAAGTACCCATACACACGCA
>DATDQZ010000053.1:0-4472 GCA_035292005.1 Bathyarchaeia archaeon
ACTGCTTTTATGCAGCGGCTTAAACTTACTCGCGTTTATCCTGTCAATATTCCTAGTAGCAGATCCGATACTGATTTTTGAACGAAGATTAGTTAGTATAGAAAAAAAGATAGATTACACTTACCGAGGCGTGCTGGCGGCTTCAAAGGTTTTAGATGGCATGTCCCTGCGCGAGAAACTCAAAGGCGAGAGTTTCCTCGCTTTCGGTATTGGCTTGGTTCTTTTTTCGTTGGCTTCAAGCGTATTCTTCACGCCTCTGCCAATATTCTTCTCTCAAGAACTGGCTTTACCAACAAGCATGGTTTTTGTGATCTACATGCTAAGCTCGAGCGGCAGCGTCGCAGGTTACTTCTTCGCCGGAAAAAGAACAATGCCGACAGAAGAAAAAGTACAAATGCGAAGGATTGTGCTTTTCAAGAGCGTCCTTGTCTTTTCGCTCGTTGCATTTGTCCAGCTCGCGGTGCAACCAACGGTGTTTGCTGCTATCATTTTGGTTTTGATGGGATTCACTTATGCCCTATATTATGTTTTCACGCTTTCCCTTTCGATGGCACTCATACCTGCGGGAAGAACTGGTCTGTTTAATGTTCTCATAAGCTTAGGAGGGGCATGTGGCTCCTTTCTGGGGCCTCTTCTTGCGCAAGCGGCGGGTTTTCTCCCTCAGTTCCTAGTTGCGAGCGCAGTTTTCTTTTCGGCGTATGTGATTCTCAGAGTTTTCTCATGACAGAAAGAATTAGGAAAAAGAAAGAAGAGCTTGCACGTTTTATTCTACGTGAACTCTGAAGAGATCGATGTCTTCGCGCATTTTGGGTGTCAATTCAAGGAAGTCTCTCACTGCGCGCTCTATGTCTTTTGACTGGGTCACGTATCTTCCAACGATGATTACGTCAGCGCCTTTCTCTAAGGCTTCTTTTGCGGTTTCTGGCACTATTCCGCCTGCGACGGCAATCAGGAATCGCTTGTCATGGAAGGTTCGGCGCAATTCCTGTATGAGGTCTAACCCCATGGTTCTTCCAGTTTCTTGATCTATTCCTCTGTGCAGTATGACCACGTCTGGGAACTCTTTTAGCTGTTTGAGTTTTCCAACAGGGTCTTCAACATTTAGCATGTCTACAACACCGTATATTCCAATCCGTTTTGCTTCGTGTACGAACGCGTTCAACGTTTCAGGCGGCGCTAATCCTGCAGCGACCACCGCGTCTGCCGTGTCTTCGTAAGCTATGTCAACTTCAACTTTCCCCACGTCCAAGGTCTTTAAGTCTGCAACAATGAAAGCGTCTTTGGCGGTTTGTCTCAGCTCGTTTATCACTCTTGTTCCGTAGCGCTTGATCAGCGGGGTTCCAACTTCTATGATTATCCTGTCACTTCCAGGAATCTGCGAGAGGATTTTCTTGTTTCTTTCGAGTTCTGGTATGTCAAGCGAGATCTGCAGGTAGGGCGGTCTCCATAAGCGCGGAACCTTAAAGCCCATAATCGGATGCTTTGCCCTGTCCTTATCGTAGAGCATTTTCTCAAGAGAAGGATACCTATTCAAAGCTCTTCGCAACGCCAGCTTCGTTGCACCATAATTATACTGGTATATTTTGCGGTAATCGCTCGCTTGCGGGTGAATGAATACGCTACACACAATCACCCAATCATCCAGCTTGTCTTTCGGAATGATCTCTTCTTCCACAGCATCCGCGACAGCCTTCGCGACTGCGGCTTGAGCTGGCCCGAAAATTTTTCCAGTGTCCTCCATGTTCTTTACAGTTACCTTTGGCACCAGCAGCGTGTGAGGTTTAGACGGAAGATTTGGCCTTATAACCGCCAGCAAAGGCGTATGCCCAGCCGAAAGGTTTGATAAACCCGTGGCAAAGGCTTTTCCAACAGGCCCGTTTTTGTCGCCTATCAACAAATCTATGTGGGCGACTTCGTTGCCTTCTCCCAAAAGAGCTTCGCCGATCAAATACACGGGTCCTGCATCGCCGACGGCTTCCTCTGAAGTAGTTGTCGGTATTTGATCCAAAACTTCTTTGAAATCGACATTAAACTCTTTCAACCAAGTGTAAAGTGTGTCTCTGTGAATGTTAAGCGCCTTTGCGGTTCCTGAAATTGTCGGTTTAAGCCTCAGGGGCTTAGGCTCGGTCGCTTTTTTTGCAGCTTCCGCCAGTATTTTTACGAGTTCTTCTCGTGTTTCAGGTTTCTTGATATCTTTATCCGACATTTTGTCGCCTCTGTGTTCTTCTGTGCGACATCTAGTATATAAGAGTGTCGGAAGGAGATAAATTCTTCATTGCAATTATAGCTGACTTCCGAGACGTACTGTCGGCAAGATGTTTTGTCATCTTTTTCGGAAGGGCGCGGTAATGTCCGTTGGCAGTCATTTGTTTTTTCATCGGTAACTCTATATATTTTAAGCGTATAAGAGATGCTAACATTCAATGTTGCGAGGGCGTTAAATGTCGTGGAAAGACTGGGCGTGTTTAGGCGTAATAGTGTTAGGGGTTGTGCTTTTTTTGTACGGCGCCAACTACTATGACGCTACTGTCGGTTGGGCTGGCGTGTGCCTCGCTATCATAGGAATTCTGGCTATCCTAATCCTCTACATTCATGGCGAGTTGACAAAAAAAGTGAATGCTCAGAACCCGTAGAGTGTGCTGTATTTTTCTTCAAGATACTCCAAATAGGGTTTGGCGTCCAGTTTCTTTCCCGTTATTTTCTTGCTGAGTTCAGCTGGCTCGTACAGGTCTCCATGGCTGTGGACGTTTTTAACTAGCCATCCCTTTATGTTTTCCAAGTTGCCTTGAGCGAGTTGGCTGCGCCAGTCCTGTATGTTCTCCTTGATTTTGGCTAGTATTTGTCCGCTGTAGATGTTGCCTAGTGCGTAGCTTGGGAAATAGCCGTACAAGCCACTTGCCCAGTGGGTGTCTTGCATTACTCCTTCGGAGTCGTCTTCAATTCTTAGGCCGAGGTGTTCTTTGTATTTCTGGTTCCATATCCCTGGTAGTTGGTTGACTTCGATTTTGTTTTCGAAGAGGTCTCTTTCAATCTGAAAGCGTATTATTATGTGTGCGCAATAGGTGACTTCGTCGGCTTCGGTGCGGATTTTTGAGGGCTTTACCGCGTTTATGGCGTGTACAAACGGGTCCAATTCGAGGCTCGTTAGACTTGGGCTTGCGATTTTTTTGAGTTTGGGGAGGAAGCTATTCCAGAATTCTCGGGAGCGTCCTATAATGTTTTCGAATAGGCGGGATTGGGATTCGTGGAATCCTGATGAGGCGGCTACGCCGATGGGTTGGTATTTCCATTCTTGTGGTAAGCCTTGTTCGTATAGTGCGTGTCCTGCTTCGTGGAGTGTTGAGAAAATTGCACTTGTGAAGTTGTTTGGGTAGTAGTGTGTTGTTATGCGTACGTCATCGTAGTATCCTGTGGTGAAAGGGTGTTCAGTCTCGTCGATTCTTCCGCCTGCATTTGGTGAAGTGGTGTCGTATCCGAGGTTTTCTGCTAGGGCTTTTGCGATTTTGCGTTGGGTTTCTACTGGCACGTTATGACGGAGTATGGTTGTGTCTGGCTGGTTAGGCGCGTTTTGAATTTTGTTTAGTAGGGCGGTTAGTCCTTTTTGGAGTTGATTGAAGACTGTTGTGATTGTAGCGGTGGTCATTTTTGGTTCGAAAATGTCCATGAGCGCGTCGTAGGGCGTGGCTGTCGCCTTGACTTTCATGAGGATTTCTGCTGCTTTTCGGTTTAGGTTTACGAGTTTTTCGAGTTCGGGTTTGAGCAGGGTGTAGTTTTTTGTGGCTTTTGCTTTTTTCCAGGCGTTTACGGTTATGGCTTGTTGTTTGGCGGTTTCTGCTACAAGTTTTTCTGGTAGCGCCGTTTGTTCGTCGTAGGTCTTTTTGATGAGGTATACGTTGCGTTTTTGGATTTGGTTAAGCTTGTCATATTCTGGGTTTGTGGTTATCTGGGTTAGGAGTTTTTCTGTTTCTGGGCTGGTGCTCATTTTGTGTTTGATGCGGCTTAACAGCGCGAGTTGCTGGCTGCGTAGCTCGACTGCCTTTGGCGGCATCATGGTTTCCATGTCCCAGTGGATAATGTCTTCGGCGGATTGCAGCACGATTAGGTCCTTGGTTCGGGCCATGAGTTTTTTGTAGGCTGAGTGTATGCTAGTTGACATGAGTATCGCCTTTGTGTTTGTGTGTGTCAGTGGTGCTTATTTATGGTTTTTCGGGAGAAGTTGGTGCTTATGTGCTCTCTGTGACTATAGCCCCCTTATATATTGTCATTGCTTTTGCTTATCCAATTGTGCTATTGATACGCGTTCCTTGCTTTATAGTTAAAGCATAACCAGAAATTGTGGTGCTCCGGCCGGGATTCGGACCCGGGTCTTCGGCTCGAAAGGCCGGAATACTTGACCGGACTATACTACCGGAGCCCTCCCTTTCAGGGAGCATAGTGCAAGATGCTTTTTCACTCGAATAAACCTTACCCTT
>DATDQZ010000054.1:0-8959 GCA_035292005.1 Bathyarchaeia archaeon
GCCCCATTGAGGCGAGTCGGTGGTTATTTGTATGGCGTATTTGTGCGGGTAATAGTACTCTTGCAAACCCTTGCGGAGGTGGCCTTCTCTTCTTGGCACGCCTTTGTCCATGGTTTTGGGCGAGACTGATATGGCTATGAGTTGCGTGAAGTCTTTGGGCACGCCGCCGCCTAAGTAGACGACGCCTACATCCTTTGTTCTCTCGCCGATGCTCACAAACTGGTCAAACTCTTTGACTGAATCCAGCATTATTGAGTGGCCTTGATTCTTCGCCATCAAAAAGGCTTCGCCATAAGCGCTGTCAGTCATGGCTGGACTGAAAATCGGAACACCGTTTTCTGCGGCTACCGCGGCTATGCTCTTTACGCCTTTTTTGCTCAAGTATTTGCCAAACAGGTGAAGGAGTTCGGCGGATGAATAGGGAAAGTCGGTTTTCAGAGTCAATAGGAAATCTGTCATTAACTCTTCCATTTTCCTGTAGTCGGTCTCTTTTCCAAAAACGTCGTAGTACCTGTTCACGTCCGCTTTTAACAGTGCCTCGTCGTCTACCATGTGGCTGCCCTGCCAGTAGCCCAAGCCCATGGCGTCGACGATGTCCTCTGACACGTTAGCGCCTGTGGAGACGAGAACGTCGATGAAGCGTTTTTCTATGAGCCAGTTGATTATTGTCCACTGGCCAGCGGTGCTCATGGAGCCAGAAAAGCCCATGATTATCGTCAAGTCTTTTTCTTTCAACATGTTTTCCCACACGTCAACAGCCTCGCCAAGTTTCCTTCCTTGGTAAGCGGTTCGGCTCATTTCACCCAGAAGCTGCGATATGCTCTTTTCTTTGACGTTTATTGCTTCGACTTTTTTGTTGAAGTATGATTCGCTCATAAGGTTGCACCTCGTTGTAAATTATTTGGCTTGTATATGAAATTTGTTATCCTATTTGCTCAGTGACAAGTATGAAATTACCATTTAAGAACACTACACTCTCGGAAGAAACTACCCCTTCCCTTATTAAAAGACCTAAACACGGGTTGAAACTCGCTACTTGACCGAAGTGTTTTCAGCAACCTTGCCGAGCGGGGTTTTGAAGGGTGACGTTAAGACAAATAACTCACAAATGGATTTGTGGTGGGCAGACTTGAATCCTCAGGGTTCGAGTCTGTCCAAGGCTAAATCTAGACAATCTATGTCTAGTCAAGTTTTATATTCGCAGTTGTTGCTTATATGAGTTCTGGTGAGAGCTTGTCGGATGTTAAGATTAGCGAGGTTTACCTCTCCTCCATAAACACATTTGCTTTCTATCCAGAGGATTCGCTTAGACGCTCATTCGATTTTCTCTCAGATAATGAAAAATACTATAGTGCAGTGTTTGAAGATTATAGATACTTGGGGAAACAGAAGGATAAGACTATAAAGGGAGTTGGCAAGTTGCGATCTGTCCTTGATGTTCCCCTGAATGTGTCGTCGGATTCCTTCTTTAATAGTTTTCAAAATTACTATCACTGGCTTTCAACACCAGAAACATGGAAGAGGTTGACTCTTACTCCACATTATCCCTGTGTGATCGATGTTTTCCCATCCCGTAGTCAGAAGTATCGGGTTGTTACTTCCACCTTGCCGGGGTCTCTAGGCAGTGCTAGTAATGTGAAAATGAGTCTTTCAATCAGAGTTTATCCCGTTGGCTTGGCTTCGCTTCGAATGGGTCTGTTTCTCGCGACTGACCAGAGTTTCAAGATTGAAGACATGATCGAGTTTCTTCTTTTTCCTAGAAAAGTTACTATTGAGGTTGACAAGGGAGACGGCATAGAAGAATTTAGCACAGACGTTTTAGCGAGGGGATATGCAAAAAAGATAGTTGACGGGCTTCATAGTAAGGAGAAACCTCCAGGTTGGGTAGATACCTATTCGATGGTCGACATTGTGAATACAACTCCCTTGACTATTGATCAAAACATGGGCAACGTGTTTTTGCCCCTTCTCTGTCTCGACACGGAACCTGAAAAAGGAGAATGCATTTCCGATAACCTTTCCCGAAAGAAAGATGTTGTCTTATTTGGTCCGAAAAGCGCTGTGGCATATTTGCCTGTGTCTGATGAACCAGGTCACAAGACCGTTCGGAAGCAGCTTCGAAATTTCCTCGAGCTCTTTTTTGTTCAGAAATTCTTGGGCTACAAAATTGAAACATTTTCCAAGGGATATCTCCCTGAGAATTTTAGCAAAGGCTACTGGCTTAAAATTCTAAAAAATGGTGTTCTGCCGCCGAAAATCGAGGAGTTGTACTCTTTCTGGAATTACATGAATCTTCAAGAGCAAGATTATCCGATGCAGAACGAAAACTGGAAAATACGGTACAAAGCAATTTTGAACGTTCTGGACAAGACCAAAAAGATAGAGAGACAAAAAGAACAAGCAATGACTCTGATTAGTAAAACCGTTGAGGAAGCGAAAAAAGCCCAAGAACAAGTTGGAAAAATGCTCGAGAAATTGCCTGATTTAATAAAAAGTTTCAAAGGCGTGATAACATGAAAACAGCGCGCCTTGAACTGCTCCACGGAGATTAGATGTGCGAAAGCGCCTAAGCTGATAGCGCCTTCTCACTGTACGGGTTGGAGAGGAATGTGCGCGATTTCTAGAGCAATGCCAGATGCTTTCGTGTGGAACAGCGTTGGAAACCTGTACCGCTTCGAATAGTATTCATGTAACGTGAAATGAAACAAACAGGCCCTTGCGGAACTTGGCAAAAATCAAAAGAGATAACACTACAAACTCTGAGCGCCCAGTTTCACGCTCTGGTCCAACCTATATTTCAGTCTTTATATAAGGGGGCTATAGTCTTTTCCGAGCAGCTAACCACAACACCTCAAAAACCAAGTCAAGCATCAGTTGACTCTATTTATAGAGGGGGTATAAGTTCCGCTGAGCACAACAGTACAAGATACTAAGAAACAATTAAAAGCGCAAAACACACTCAAAAAGAAACAGTACGAGAAGAAAGGAAGACGAACATCATGGCAACAAGTTTCGAAGAGTACATCAAAAACGTCGACCTGAAACAACTCTTCAAGAAGCTAGGCGCAGCAAACCCCGAAACAATAGCCAAAGGAGTGCAACACTTCACCGCAAAAGAAGGAGACAAACGAGACGCAATTGTGCTCGGCTATTTTGGAGAAAAAGGCGTCAATCGAATAGTCGAAGCCATTACAGAACGCTTGCTTTCCGCTCCGTCGCTTCGAACAGGTTCGAAAGTATTGGATGTTGGAGCAGGATCAGGATTCTTCACAGCCAAAATCGCCGAAAGAACAAAAAGCAAAATTCCGCACGTTGCTTTCTACGCCATGGACGCAACGCCAGCCATGCTGTTGGCATTAGCCAAGAAAAAAACGAGCATAACGCCATTCCTCGGCGTAGCGGAAAACATCGAAGCAAGCATAAAAGAAGCAAGAGCCTACGCTGAAATTCCAGACAAGTTCGATGCAGTTTTCTCCACTTTAATGCTCCACCACAGCACTAAACCCGAAAAAGTCTTCGAAAACATCAAAAAAGCCCTATCAAAGAATGGAAAAGCCATAATTCTCGACCTTTGTGAACACAAGTTTACAGAGTTCAAAACAGAAATGGGCGACGTGCATTTGGGTTTTAAACTCGATGCCATTCGAAAGATGGCTAAACCGTACTTCTCAGAAGTTGAAATTGAGAAAATGCCTGGAATAGGCTGTTCATGCTCAGACCGCTCAGCAGAGATATTCATTGTTTCCATGCGAAACACAACATCAAAAACAGTTATATAATTTATATATACACCATAAGCAATGAAATACAGAGGATAGCATGGCTCTCGACGATGCCGCAACCATCACAGCGATAGTTTTAGTGGTAATCGTAGCCTGCGGAATCGTCATTTACGCCATGAGAAAACACGGAAAGAAACCGGAAAAACCGCCAGAAAAGCCCGAAATAGAGTCGGAGCTTAGGGGTTTACCGTTCAAAATCACGAAATCCGTGCAGTCAACGGACGCATCTCAAGCCAAGAATGACCTGCGAATTCTCGATTTGGAAAGAGAAATCCTAAGCGACGCCATAAGACGGCTTTATGAAGCTCACGCCGAAGGCAAAATCTCAGAGCAAGAACGTGAGAGACTCGCTGGAACCTACAAGTCGCGAATGATGACCGTGAAAGACTCAATCGCAAAAGACGAAACGATAGTGGCACTACACGAGCTTGAAAGCATGCAAGAAGACCTAATGAAACTCTTCAGCGAACGCTTCGGAGAACTGACCTCAAAAGTGGAGGAACTTCGCTCAAAAATCGATGTAAAAACCATAAAAGAGATGAAAGTGCAGATGCCAACGCCGCAGACGCCTGCTCCAGAGAAAGCCGAAACAGTTGAGGAGGAAGAAGAAGAAAAGCAGAAAAAGAAGCGGAAACCGCCGGAAAAGCCAAAAACTGAAGCGGAGAAGAGGATAGAGGAGATCAGAAGCGAAGTGGAAAAAGTCTTAGACAGACTGGGACAGATGGAAATTGAAACCTAAAGAAGCATGGGTCGAAGAAGCCAAGCGAAAAGCAGCTTTAGAAGCCGTAAAGCACGTTAAAGACGGCTTCATCGTTGGTTTAGGCAGCGGAAGCACAGCCGCATACGCCATAGCAGCATTAGGCGAAAGAATAAGACGCGAAAACCTAAACATACTAGGCATCCCAACATCCTACCAGGCTTTCCTGTTAGCAGTCAAGCACAGAATCGCCGTAACCACACTGGAAGAGCATCCCACGATTAACCTAACCATTGATGGCGCTGACCAAATAGACGCGAACCTGAACCTGATCAAGGGCATGGGCGGTGCACTGACAAGAGAAAAAATAGTGGCTTCCGCATCAAAACAAAACATAATAATAGCCGACGAAAGCAAAAAAGTGAAAGTTCTCGGCGAAAACAACCATCCAGTGCCCATAGAAGTTTTGCCCTTTGCCACTTCCCCTGTGAAGTGCAGAATAGAGGAAATAGGCGGAAAACCAATCTTGAGGGAAGGAAAGGGCAAGGTTGGACCAGTAATAACCGACAATGGGAACGTCGTCATAGACGCTAGTTTTGGACCCATAGACGACGCCGTAAAACTTGAAAAAAAGCTGAAAATGATCCCGGGTGTAGTGGAAACTGGACTCTTCGTCGGATTGGCAGACGTAGCCTATCTTGGAACGAGCTCCGCTGTGGAGAAGATGAAAAGAAAATAGCCGTTTTTTGTTTGCAGTTCTTGCCGAAAACCATGATACTTCAACATAAATAACCTTAAATTAAGCCGTCATTATCAAGATAAACTGAAACTTCAAATGCCGGGGTAGCCTAGCCTGGCTAGGGCGCCAGACTCATAATCTGGAGAACAAACGGGGCAAACGCCTTTAGTCCAGAAGTCGCGGGCTCGAAACTGCGCTAAAACGAAAAGCGAGAATCCCGCCCCCGGCACCACAATACGGTTCTAACAGAGCAACCGTGCTCTCTGAGGTCATGTCATCGTCGGAGTAGGAGGCGAAAACGCAAGAGGACACTTTATATTTAAACTATATAAAAGGGGGGCTATAGTTTCGCCGAGCACAACAGTTCCAACAACTAACCTGCAACGCAAACAGAAACACTGATAAATGAAAGCGCACACCACAAGAAAGGCGATTGAAGGCCTTGATAGATTGGAGCCGTAGTTGATTGCGCGATAGTTTCAGGTAAGCGATAGTTTGATTTTGTCTCCAGGTTTCGTTTTGAATGCGGTTGCCGCGTTGCCTTGGTTTATGGCTATTTCTAGATAATTGTGGCTTCCGATTAGGGCTAAGGGTTCTTGAGGTTTGGCTTCGCCGTAGGCTTTGCAGAGTTTCAGTTTCAACTTTTGATTGGGCAATTCGACGTTAACAACATCTTTGGTGCGGAGTTGCACTGTTTCTTTCTCGCCTATGTTCGTTATTATGTTCCCAAAGTTGTCCACGTGCAAGACCTCGCCGACAAGCGCGTTTTTTCTTCGCGTGACCTTTGTGAACTCTGGCTTCACGACTTGGTGGATTTCAGGTCCGAATTCTGCCGTAGGCATTCCATTCGCCAAGTAAGCAGCTGCGGGTGCGAAAACGTCTCTTCCGTGAAAGGTACTGGAAACTCGCGGTAGCATAAGCCGTGGATTGGTTATTTCGTGAATGCAGCTTATGCCTTGTTGCTCTGCTGCTAAGATTAATACGCCGTTGTCTGGTCCGATAAAGAAGCCTTGCTGCGTCGTGATCAGTATGGGTCGTCTTCGAGTGCCAACGCCGGGGTCGACAACAGCCACGTGAATTGCGCCCTTTGAAAAGTACGGCACCGCAGAAGCTAACACGTAAGCGCCCATGCGTATGTTGAACTTTTCTATTTCGTGCGTTATGTCAACTATGGCGGCGGTTGGGCATATTCCTAAGATTGCGGCTTTCATCTCCGCCGCGTAAGGGTCTTTCAACCCAAAATCTGTTGTCAACGTGATTATTTTTGTTGGCACTTTTTAGCCTCCGTGCACCACTGGAACAAGGACTATTTCATCTCTGTCCTTCAGGTTTGTCTCTAAGCCGTTTAAAACGCTGATTTCTCTGCCGTTCACAAGTATCAACGCGTTCGGCCTTGGGTCTTCAAGCTGCTGGTCGATTAGGCTTCGTTTGAGTGCGGGCATTTCGTTGGTGATTTTGTTCATTAACTCTCTTATGGAAATGTCGTCCTTACAGTCTAAGGCAAGTTGGTCCACGCCTGAAGCGTGACGCAAGGCGCCGATGAACTTCACAGTTATTGCCATCTTTGCTTCCAGCTTACTGTGCTATAGAGTGATTATCAGAGATATATCGTTAACATTTGTACCTGTGAACCCCGTAACAATGAGGACCAGTCGAATGTTCTCAGTTTTCTATTCTTTCTTCAGTCAAAGTCTCCACGATGTCTGAGGCTATCTGAACCAGAGTGTCAGCTTGCTTCATCATTACTTCGCCGTTGACTTCCTCTAGCTGCGTCAACTGCTGCACTATCGCTTCGATTTCCACGAGAAAACGCAGAACTGAGTCGTTTGTGGGCTTGGTTTTTCCCACCTCGTCGCGTATGAGAATTTCTATGAAGGCAGGTTCGCCTAGGCTGTAGTAGATGGCGTTTCTGGCTTTTCTAATCGCTTCCAGCAATAAACTGGGAGCCATGTAAGGCATCTTTCGTGCCGCTTCTAGCTCTGCCTTTGCCTCACGCAGGTACCGCAGCGCCCATCCCTTTCTATATTCGTCCATCATAAGGTTTCGCTTCCTGTTTATGCTTTTAAGCTTGTGTTTCCCCTTCAGCGTTTTTGCTTGAAGTGCCAGTTTGGGATAGTGAAAGCACGCGTGTAATGTACCCAGCAATTTGGTTCCTTATTTTCGTTGTCGTACCCTGCGTGAGCGCGTCAACCACGTGTTTGTTGTCTTCAAAATTGCTGGAGAATTTATCTGGAAAGCGCGCAATGAGTTCTTTGGCTGTTCGCTTGACTTGTTCCGTCTTAACTTTTCCCAAGTACCAGGCTCCTTTGATTTTATGCCGAGTTTTCGGTCTCCAACGCTTGAAGGCGTAGCAACTTCCAATAGGAGCGTAGGCTTAATTTAAGTTTACGCCTTGCTCATTCTGATTAACTCGCATGGAGCAACGTGCGACACATGTTAAGCCAGTTTGATGCCGAAGAATTTCTCGAAGTTTCTCGCCACTTGCTCTGCAACATCAGCAACGTCCATTTGTTTGACTTCGGCTGCAGCTTCAACCACTGTGCGTATGAATGAAGGGCTTGTCAACTGCCCGTTGAAAGGAAGCTTCCTGTAAATTACTGGTCCATCCGTTTCTGTCAAAAAATTCGTCAAGGGCGCTTTTCTCACGATTTCGCGGATGCCATGGGAATAGGCTACTGGCGGTCCTTCGGTGATGAAGTACCCGTGGTCTACGGCTTTGGATAACGCGCTCATGGGGTGGCTGAACCAGTGCAGTAGAACCCGTTTAAGGTTGTATGATGGGAGCATTTCCACGATTTGGGCGGTTGTTCCTCGCGAGTGAATTATGACTGGAAGGGCAAGCTCTTCAGCTAGGCGCAGCATCTTGTCGAAAACCATCAGTTGCTTGTCCCATATCGTCTCATACTTGTAATCTAACCCGATTTCGCCTATTGCGACTATGGACTTTTTTTGGCTTTGCTCAGAAATTAACTTCAACGTTTCCTCAAGCTCGTTTTCTTTCAGCCCGTTCACGTTCCATGGATGGATACCCAAAGCGGGATAAACCACGCCAGGGTATTTTTCAGCTAATCGTAGGCTTCCGATGCTTGTTTCGAGGTCCATGGAGTTTGAGACTAATGCCACAACGTCGGAGCGTTTGGCTTCCGCCACAAGCTCGTCTGTATGCTTGGCGTATTCTGCGTCGGAAAAGTGGATGTGCGCGTCAACCAGCTTCATTCTTGAGCCCTTAGCTGCGATTATATTTGGCAAAGCGTTTTTATAATTTTCTTCCGTGTGTGAAGAAAACGGATGTTAAACGGTAATTTAAAGGAATAAAGGACAAAAAAGGTTAAATATTGCTTTAAAAAGAAAAAGAAGCTACGGAGGGTCTTTATGACTAATTTAGAATTAGCTGTAGCTCCCATGCACAGGTTGTGCAAGAAAGCTGGAGCGGATAGGGTAAGTGAAGCCGCAGCAAAAGAGTTGGCTAAAGCGTTAGAGGAGATAGGCGTTAAAATCGCCAAAGAAGCCTTAGATTTTGCCATGCACGCTGGAAGAAAAACCATTAAAGCTGAAGACATAGAGATAGCCGCGAAAAAAGTCATGGGCAAATAGTTTTGCAAGTTCCCCTTCTTTTTTGTTTCTTCACAGAACTAGCGCTCGGAAAAACTTATACCCCCTCTATAAATAGGTTCAACCTTGTCGTAGAACTGAAGTTTGACGATTGACAGAGCTAGCGTACTCGGAAAAGACTATACCCCC
>DATDQZ010000055.1:0-43646 GCA_035292005.1 Bathyarchaeia archaeon
AACATTTTTCAATAAATTCTAAGGCGATTAGCGCGCTGTACTTCTCATGGTCATTTCTTATGACGACCATGCCTAAATCGTGAAAAATCGAGCCTAAAACCACAACCACTTCCGCGTCTTCATTCTTCATTCCATAATGCCGCACTATGCTGGGTTTAACCTGCCTATCCACCAAGATGCGCAGCAGCTTCAGCGCCAAATTGGCGACTATTTTAACGTGGGTTGGACCGTGATCCGTGTAGCCCATGCGCTCAATAGCCATGACGTTCGCGCACTTCCAAAAAGTGTGCAACTTCGTATCTGCTTTGACGCTGTTAATAACGTGCTTCAGTTTAGCGTTACTGCGAAACGGTATGTTAAAAACGTACGACACTTAAATCAACTCCCAATCGCAATAGTCATATCTCTCTGTGAAAATTTAAATCTAACCAGCGTTGACGCTGTTGACGTGCGAACGTAGCGTGTTGAAATGAGCATGCTTTTAAGGAAACTAAGACAATGAAGGTAAACCTTATAACAAGAAATCGTAAGGGAAAATAACAAAGGGGAAGAGAGCAACGAAGGCTAGAAAATACAGCCAAACAGAGAAAACCATTCAACCGTGGATAGATCAGCATGGATGCGTACAACTCTATTTGCAACGCCTCAACGCCAACAAACAACGCACAGCAGTATACCTATACCTATACTGCGAATGGGCCAACAAAACACCTGAAGAACTCTTAAACCTCAAAAACACTTTCGAAAACTCAGACGCAGAAAAACTACTAGACAAATTCACAATAGCCAAAACCATGTTCCCAGACTGCCAAAAATGGCTAATGATAAACGCAGTAAAAGCATTCTACCGAACAAACTATCAGCAACTCCAAAGCGCAGCAGGCACATTCGAATATGTAACGGAAAAATCCCAAAACGTTCCATCAAAAGAAACACGAATAAAGCTTTATAGAGCCTGCTATACACCAAGAGACCGTTCCCTAGTCATAGCCTCAACGTGCACCGCAATAGCACGAGAAACCATGTCACTATGGCGCTGGAACCACTTTGAAGAAGACTGGCAAAAACAAGAAATCCCCTGCATGATACTACCCGGCAGCATAATCAAAGGCCACGGAAAAGGCAAATACAAAGGCGTAAAACAAGTAAGCTTCCTAACCCCAGAAGCAAAACACATCTTCCTAGAATACCGAGAATGGTACCAGAAAACATTCAACCACATCTGGAAGGAAGATGACCATGTATTCCTAAGCGTCAAAGACAACATTCACGAACCCCTAACCAAAGAAGGCATCAGCCGAGCAATGATCCACCTAACCGACAGAGCCGGCGTAGAATTCGGAATCCATGACGGACGCATCATAGTACAAACAGCACTCGAAAACGTCAAAGTCTCACCCCAATGGATAAGAAAAATAAAAGGCCGAAAAGTCAAAGGCGAAGAATCACCCTACAGTAAACCCGCCATCGAGCAATTAAGAGCAAAATACCACGAAGCCCTACCCGAATTAGAATTTCTCACACAAGCAACAACTCCAAAAATGAACCCACGCGAAAGATTCCTACAAGACTTTGCCGAAATGATGGAAAAGTACCCAGAAAAATTCGAGAAATTCGAACAATTCATCCTAAAACTATAGAATGAGGGAAAACAATGAATGAAGAAAAAGATTATGGTTTCCTGCATGAGCTGGCAGAGGAAGTTCGCAAAGCACGGAAAAGGTCTGTTGAGGTACCTGAAAACAGGAAAACCAAAATAATGGCAACAAACGAATAGAAAAAAGGTGAACATCATGCCAAAAAAAGAATGCGTAGACATCCAGATCCGAAACGTTCCAGTAAAGTTATTAGAAGAATTCGACAGGACCATTGTTGCGTCTTCGTATCCTGCAGGCCGCTCAGAAGCAATACGCGACCTAATGCGAAGAGAAATCGACAAAACCAAAAAACCATAACGTCACTTGGAAGGTCGAATAATAATCAATTCACCCGGAGACCCTAAAACTTCTCCGCAATTCTCGCATTTCTCAACTTTCAAAGGCTCATACGCCCGAATCAGAAACTTCGCTTTAGCCTCAGACGTCGGCGCCACAACAGCACGCTTCTCAACTAGAAGCCTATTCCAGCATCCACACTTGCAGCATTTCATTCTAAGATGCGTACGCATAGCCTTCGCCAATCCCTAATTATCAATAGTAACCCTTAAACGTTAATTTTACTACGAGTATCCTTGGGCTGTGGGCTGCTGGATGTTTTTGAAAGCCTTGACACCTTTCAGGAAGCCAGTGGCCTACGGCTCCTTTTCAAGTGCATCAAGTTGAACGCTGTTACATTTTGGGCATACCCAACCGACAGCTAACCATTCATCATGATGCTTGATATATAAGCGGTGCATGCGCTGCTTTTTTCCAAATTTAGTTTTGCAACCCTTTGTGCATATTGGCCCGGGTGGCCTTCCACCTTTTCTTTTCTTTTGCATGATAATAATGTAATAATTACTCGTTATTTAGCTTTTTTGGTATAACCAAAAGGCTTATATGTAACTTGTTTCACATTATTTTTAGGTGTCAAGGCAAATGCGAATCTTCATTAGAAAGCATCCTCTCAAACGGTGGCTTCTCCAATTCAGTTTTGACAACAAAAAATGGTACAACATCAACGACCGAAACGTTATCAGAATTCCGCCCTATGACCTTCTCCGTAAAAAACTCAACAGCATAATCGCTGACGCTACCGAAACCTTCGAAGGCCACTATTGCCGAGAAACGAAGAGCCTAGCCATAATCGCAACGTAACAATAAGGCGATAATAATGCGGCAACAAGGCAAATTCTGGCCTCGAGTAAGAGCGTTAATCTGGGAAAAAGCTCAGCAGCTCTAGGCCTTCTTCAACTGTGGCGCCTACTGTTTCGATCAGCGGCTTTTCTGAATCCACATACACCTCGGGCATGTCAATGGCTTCGTCTCCCAGGTCCTGCCTGATTGCTCGTAGTAAAACACTTTTGCCGCTGCCGCTATCGCCCGTAATGTAAACGATATCGGCGGGCCCGATCTTCAGTTCCGTGTCAAGGACCTGAAACTTCTGCGCTTCATCAACGCCTAGCCCGAAGGCCTCAGCCACAATAACGGTTCTCGGTGTCAACTGTACAGCTGTTTCATAAGAAATGTTAAACGCAAACTTGTTACTTGAACGATCATAAATACGGCGGACCTTATGAATTTTGAAATGCTCTCGGCGATTTCTCAAAAATTATTCCCCCCCATAAGCAATTTCGCTATAGCTTTAAAATTGCACTGCAGAAAAGGCACTTCGCAACCGCGGGGGGAGAGAGGTAAGTTAAAGTGAAAAACGACGTATATTAGGGCATGTACGTCGCAAACTGATTCTCAGCGGCCAACAGCCGTAACCTTCCGCTTAGCCAATTCCTACGTACATCACGAAGCTTACCCAAACTTCAAAATCACCTCGGCACAATGACTAAAAACGGCTCAGCGGACATCTCAACAGTTGCGTACACCGCCAAAGCAATAGCCCAAAACACATCGTCATGCGTACCATTTGGATGCGAAAAGCCTATGGTGCCATCCTTCCGCAAATCATAACGTTCCACGTTGAGCTCCGTGCAGATGTCGCCCCTGTAAGGCCTCTCCCAATTCAGCAAAGGATAGAAAAACTTCTGATTAGACATGCGTTGCTTCAACAGACTAGCCATTTCACTCTTTCTGGGCACACTGAAAGTCACGCCCTCAGCGTTGTTAATGCCCGCGTTCTCCATATCCGCAATAATAGAAGGCCCTTCCCGAGTAATGTCAACTCGAATTTTTTGGAATCCGCCCCAACGGTCCTGCAGCATCTTCAAATAACCCAAAACAGTGGCGTATAACGTTGGCTGCTGGAAAATCTTGAGATGCCGAAGGAACAACTTATCATTCAACCGTTCAATTACGCTGAGAATACAGTAATCTCGTGTTTGAGCCAAATCCAAACCTGCGAAAAGATCACCTTGACAACTCTTTTCAGGGTCCCAAGGCTGCAAGTCCTCGCCACAGTTTTTCACAGTGCCAATACACGAAACGATTAAGCTCTGAGCTAGCCACACATCTTCCTCTTCGGCCCACTCCGCCTCCATCTCCCGACGCCACCGGGAAGGATCTTCGCCAAACTGTTTCCGAATCTTATCTAAAATGCCTTTTTTTAAGGGCCCATTAGGCTCTTGAGCCTGCTCCCAAGTAACATGATGCCGCGCAAAATCATCATAATCCTTATGATTGCACATCTTCCAGAAGAGACTATCCGTATTCCAGGGTGTACTCGTGCCAATCAGTTTGCCATTAGTGGTGCCAAGCGTGAACAGGATTGCATCATACAAGTCCGCATCATTTGGCGTAAAATTGACTTCATCCCACCAAACCACATTCAACGTGGGACCACGGATCGTGTCAGGATTATTCGGAAAAGCCTCAATAACCGAGCCGTTCGGGCATGTTATCCGCGTCTTCTGGGCGATAACTCCTGTACCCGGCGGAAGCCTGCGGACAAAATAGCTTATTCGCCTAATGTTCAGCTTCGTTTGGCGCCAACTCGGACCCACAACGCCAATATACGCGTCAGGTTGAATAAGCGCATAATTTAATAGTAGAGCTGAGATTGTCCAGCTTTTGCCACTTTGCCGGCACCAACGCGCAGCAAGAAATTGATTCTCCTGGAAAAGTTCGATGAGTTCCTTTTCATAAACTGTAGGCTCAAAACCGAGGATTTGACGGAAAAACTCAACAGGGTTAGTCTTCAACTCCTCAACCTGACGGCCTCTAGCTTCCTCAACAACCTTCACATCTTCACGAAGCTTCGCACGCTCAGAAAACAGCTTATTTGGCCGCAGCGCCCTTGGTCTTTTTGACAAGCTCCGCATATTTCTCCCTCAACTCAAAAAGCTCAGCTTCTAGACCGCGGTAATTAACGTAATCAGCGAAGAGTTCCTTGTAAATTTTCACACCTGAAATTATACTACGCAACCTTTGAATCTCCGCTTTACTGAGACCAGGCTTCTCCAACAACTTCAACGCGGCACTAAGCGTCTTAAGCGCCTCTTCAACACTCGGCAACTCCTCAGGCAAAACAAGCTTAGAAGAACAACAACTAACATTTTTTCGCTGTTGTTGTTCTTTTAATAAGCCCAACTTCATCAATTTCTGGCGAACACCTTCCTCAGAATATTTCCCCTTCAAACTAGAAGCAAGCACGCCAAAGTCAACAATCCCCGACTTGAACAAATCCTTCAATTTCTTTTCATCTTCAGGAGCCCAAGGTTTACCTTTCATGATTTCTTCCCCATCACAAACGCCGTCACAAGACTGCCGACTAGGCCACTAATCACCGCAAGTATTTCGCTGTTCACGGTTCCAGTCACGATTATGTTCACGGCCTCAAGCACGATCACGCCTACAAGCGCAATAATCAACAGGACCATGCCCCAAACAAAACGCTCACTAGGCGGAACCTGTGTAGACCTGCGGCGCCTAGACCGTGCCCTTGCTTTACTCGTAATATCCGCTGTAGCACGTTCAGACACTAAGACAGTTCTCATGAAGCGCTTCCGAATCATACTTCTGAAGTTATCAAGCATTACAAGCCTCTCCTATGCTGCTGGCGATACAGAACCCGCGGTTGAGTCGACCGCCTCAAGACCCGAGTTTTACTAATCATAAAACTTTCAATAAGATCGTCCACAATTTCCTTTTGAATACATTGCTCCTCTATGATGTGGATGTCAGTAGCCAAGCCGAGCGGAATAGCCGTATAATCCAAGTCGAAAAAGCCTTCAGCATATTTGAAGCTATTCTGCGCAAGAACAATATGCTTAATCTTCGTGCCGATCAACCCGAGAAAAACGCCCCAACTCTTCACTGGCACATCGATTACTCCACGGTTAGTTCTGCTCTTCCCAATCGAAGCGTCGCACCAACTGCAGCAGACAAGCGCTCCAGGCTCCACATTTTCTAAGGCTTTTAAAACCTGCCTACTCATTGCTGTCTCCTCATGAATCAGTGTACCCCGTGTATTTGCTATTCACGAAATGCAAGGTTCTTGTGCCGCCTCCGACTTTAGCCACAGGCACATCCGCGGTAACGCCGCCACTTGTGATTATACTTGCGCTCGTGGTAACATTCTGCAAAACACGAGAAGCTGTTATGACAGAAGTGCCACCTATTGAAAGCCATGTAAGGTCTGCGGTTACGTTTTGAAGGTGAAGAGCAGAAGTTATAACTATCGTTCCACCTATAGCAACCCAACCGAAGCGACCAAGACCTACGACTTTAATAAAATTCCACGGATACGTATCAGTACCGAGTCCTGCATTTGGGTTGCTAGGTACTGTGTCAACCAGAAATCTGCCATTTTCATCCATTATAGCCATACCACTTATGGTTAAAGATTTTAAATGCTTAAATTCTACTGCCCAACCTGTGCCAGTATCGCGATACAACGTTCCGGTATCTGTTGCAAAGGCAAATCTACCAAGCTTTCCAGCAGTCGGTTTATTTGCATCAAGACCAACCCAAACGATGCCTGGATGACTACCATATGCCATATTTCCATCTCCTAACCGTTCACATCTCCAGAAAACGCTAGATTTGCTGTAGATAGAGGGGTCTCACTGGCTACGACTACATTAACTCTAACTTGTATCGTAGTTGCCGTAGGGTTATGAAGGTCCATAACGTAGGCGTCCCAGTCTTCCACTTCAGTACCCCTCGCGAGTGTTACTTGGCAACCCTCCAAAGGGGGAGCAAGACAGAGCGCGTGATAAAGCGTAAAGTCCTTTATCCCCTGCGGATTAAGATAGAAATTCTGCAGTACCTTGTTCTGAGCCTTACGCCACAGCATTTGACCGTATAGTCGACAGGCATTGACGCTTTGCCGATCAATATATTGTCCCACAGGAAGGAACCCTACGCTAGAGCCGTTAAGGTCGTAGTAACTGTTTGGAGCATCAACTGTTGTGTTGCCATCGTCTATCAGTTTTGTTGTGGTTAAATCCGAATGCGCCGCGCAAAATACATCTCGAACAACATTCCGCAAGGCATTACTGGTCAACTGGAACAATATTCCGTCCGGTTCTACCACATAAAAATACCCGCTCTTTATGACGTTGCCATGAGTCGCCTGGGTCGTTCCCATCTTAACACAATATTTGCAATGCTCAATCTCTAAATAACCAAAACTATTATAGTTACTACCTTCAAGCTCAAGGCCTAAATTTCCCTTCAGACCCCCAGATGCGCCACCGTCAATATGCAACCGCTCAATACTATTCAAGCTGAGAGCATTACCGCTCTTCAAAAACTTGACGCCGACACCATTTAAGCCGAATACAGCAACCATAAGGTTACCGAAGTGATTATTGCCGTATCCGGTACTCGTGCATTCAGCAAGAAGACCGCCACCTGCGGACCACATATAAATGTTATCCCACGTGTTTGTGATGTACGGGTTTATGAGGTGCATACTCCAATATCCCGCAACGGTATTACGAATTTCAAGGTCTCGTACATCGCTTTTCTGAAAGCTTCTATCCCAAGTTGCACCAGTATTCAAGCCCTTTATGCCGCACCCATTCTTGTTATTCATATTAACGTAGAAGTGCTGCAAGCAAACGGACGCACTATTCAAGCCTTCAATGGCGTTTATGTCAGCATCGGCTCTAAACACGGTGGCCCATCTGCCAGCTCCCAAAAGCGCGACGGTTTTGCTTGGCGGACCTGGACCACCACCAACAAATGAGATCGGCGCGGTAAGTCCATACGTGCCATCGCTAACCCAGACTGTGCCGCCGGGGTTAACTAACGAAATACAATCTCCTATTCGGCGACCGCGAAAACGAGAAAGCGAAAAACACTCCTTAGTAAGACCAAGCTTTTTACGCAAAAGAAGATAATGGTAAAAACTTTCGCTGCCAATGCGGGTAAGAATGTCTTCTGCCAACACTCTCGCTTTTGACCGGTGAAACTCAACCGAGGCGCCAACACGATTAATGGCTTTTTGAATGTCTCCGCCTACTACGCCACCATCATGCGCTTGAAAAACCTTTGCGTGCGCATACAGCCCAAGGTCTTTTCTGCTTAGATTATCTTGGCTGATTTGCCCAGTTTCCATTCCCACGCGGTTTTCGATTTGCTCAATGGCATTTCGTAAATCCTCTTCACATATATCCTCTTCACGCACTAAGCTGAGCCTCCCCTGAACGCTTTTGGCGCTCAAGGGCGCTCAAATTAACAAGAAACGAATCCTTAATCACCATTTCAAGAAGATCATAGAATTCTTTAGGGACAACACCCACTGAAAGGTCTAGGTTTTTGGTTATTATTTTGGAAGCGACCAGATTGATTGTTTTGCAACGTCCACATTTAAGTTTAAATTTGCCGAGTAAATGCGTTGATCTTGGCTGCTCGATTTCAGTTTTGACTTCAAATACGCTCGGCATCACCAAGATAACGCCTCGTCTCTCATCAGGTGGCACGGGTTTAAGCAACAAACGCCCACAATTATAGCAACGTATCTCTTCACGATTAGACAAGTGAATCTATAGCCTCCTGGATAGTCTCGAAAATCTTGTTTTTGTCGAAATGACGCCACCACTTATCCGTCGGCATAACCTTCGCTGAGCAAGCAACATATTCCTCGCCTTCCGTGCCGCCACCACAAATCTTAACTTCTTTATTCACTTAGGATAAACCTCCAATGCAAAGAAGTGAATGAAAGCATGAACCTAAGAGGATTTGTCGTACTAGTTTATGTGGCAGCTTTCCTAGTGGCTTTATTCGGTGTTTTTTCAATACCAGTGCAAGCTTGGCAAAACATCGAAAACTGGCAGAAAGCAATGTTCGCATTCTACATACTCGTAGGATTCTGCGGAATATTAATCGCATGCTGGGTTTATGAAGATGGACAGCAAACAGAGCGATTAGAAACTTTTTATTACAGTTTAGAGAAGGCGCTAGAGAAGCGGATCTACGAACTCGAAAAGAAAACAAAGACATTAAATTAGACATTAACCGATCACCACAGCGTTTATACCTTCCTGAATTGAACTGAAGTCGCGGGGAACAATAACCGTAGCCCCAGCATATTTAGGCGAAGCTGCGCTAGCGCGGATATAATCAATCATTTTCGGTTCATTCGAAAGCGTTAACAAAGTGTCCCAATTCACGCCATCAACAACGTGGCGAATTTCAAGAATGCGGAAGTAAGCGTCAATGGCATCGTTGTTTATCTGCACTAATTGCTTATTGCCGGGCACAAAAGCATTATCGCCCTGAACCCGCATACCCCGAAAACTAACAATCGGTTCCTTGAGAAAACCGATGAGACTATTAGCTTTGGCTTGGCACTCTGCATCACTTGTCAACTCCTCGTCTATTTGTGGTTCCCCAAATCTTGTTCCATACTTAGCCTGCGAAACCGAATCGGAACTTTCACCCTTAAACCGTGAATAGTAAAGTTTTAAGGCTCTAACGTAAACGTAGAATGTTCCAGCAATACTCATTGCATAGAAATTAATATGTTTAATATTTCTCCAATCAGGCGAACCCAATGTAAGCCAACCTTTATCCGGTCCTAATTCAAGAGTGCGCCTAATTTCAACATTCATTGCATAATTTTCGTAAGCTTTATAGAAGCAGTTTGCCGCATCAGGCGCTTCTATCACTATTTGCATAATTGGATTTGTGCAGGTTTGATGAAAGAAATAAAAGTCAATCCAACCAACACTTAATGGAACAGAATTAGCCATGCCTGATATGTGCTCATAAGGAGCAGTTGTTCTGTAAAAATCGCAAATCCTGCTTACGTCACAGTCACAATAGATATAGGAGGGTGATACCCAGCTTACCACTCCATTTCTTGCAGTCCAATAGGATAGTGAATCCGTCCATGCTCCAGTTGTTGGTATGTAACCGCCAAATATTCCGTAAACCGTTATTTTGTTTTTTATGCGGTGGCAATCCACAGCGTATGGATAATCCTCAATCTTTCCCGTTAAACTCACTGAGCTCGTATATTTATTACGGGCAAAAACATGCGAATTCCCCGCGGAATCCACGTACGCGTCAAAACCGATAACCCCGCCGATTGAGGCTGCTTTTCTGCAGATCTCATTCACCACTTCGTAAGGTAAAACCTCATCAAGTTCTAGCGTGTGATTACTAGCAATATCTTCGTCAACGTCAACAAACTTATCAGTTAACTGCGGGCATTCTGCATCTATTGCTTCCTTAATTATCGTTCGCCCATTCACGGCGGAGCAGATTTTCTGAACAAGCGCCGTAGGATTCTGAAGCTGCTGGCCTAACCCTAAACATTCCACGTCAAGCCAATACTCCGCTTGTTGCCCCCGATAACTATAATCACTTATGATTCCGCCGAAAACCTTCTTCATTGTTTCGCCTTGGCGATAAAGATAAATTATAATGCGGTCGAATTCAGAGATTTTGCCTGTGTACTCCGCATTATTATTCGGAAAACTTTGCTTGACGCCGGACACGCCCATCTCCAACAGAGGCAATGTGATTTCGACGCCTTCAGCCAAATCCACGGCAGGCGTCAACACGGTCTGCTTACTAATAAAAACATAATCGAACTTTGCAACCTTCCAGAGTCCTTCAGAGATTATCGTGATTTTAGTTAAAGTTTTCCCCGCTGGCAACGTAGATTCAAACCGACCAGTACCGGTCTGATTAAACCAAATGACCAGCCATGTGGTTCCATCATAAACCTTAAGAGACCAATTTTGAGAGTCTGGAGCTATTCTAACTTGAATTTTGGGATAACTATTCGTGTTGACATTAATTTGCTTTTCAACCCAACCATAATCGTTGCCATAAGATTGAACGGTGGCAATGTCTCCATCAGTGCTGAATGAGCCGCCTTCTATTATAACCCAATCCTTAACGAAGTTGTCATCCGCAAAGGCTGGACCCCGAAAAATTTCAACATTGATCTGTGGAATTGAAATACTCACGCCATCCCCATCCTCTTCAAACGATCCACAAGGTAATCCATGTCGCCTTTTGATCTGAAAATAGGACCTTCAATCGTCACGATGTTGGTTATGGATGTATGTGGTGACGGAAGTTCCCTCACCCTGCTTAAAACCTCTTCAACATGCCGCCTTTCCTCAATACTTTCAACGTACTCTTCCCGATGTAGAAGGTATGGCTGTGTCTTCTCAATAAGCCCACCATATTGTTTACTTGGAATCGATGCTGCTAAGGCAATCCCTGTACCTGCGGCAACGGCAGCACCAGCCAAAATTGCCCAACCCCAAGGACCCGAAAGTGCATTCGCAATCGCATGAGCTATTGCCCTAGCCTTTTCCGCTACAACTGTCGCCCAGATTGCAACTTGCCTTCCACCTTCAGCCGCCGCATGCGCTACTGCCCCAGCAGCCTGCTTCGCATCCAAAATTATTGAGGCTTCTTTGATTTTATTCCAGCTATCCGTTAGTCTGCCGATATTAGCGATCATTGTTATAAGCGAAGGAATAACTGTTAAGGCTGATTGCATTATTGCTTCATTCAAATTTCCCTGCATCATTTCTGCTCTTTCAGTAGCAACTTGATATCGCTCTTGAGCAAGCTGCAAATCCTTCGCCGCTGCATTAGCTTCCTCACTGGCACTACCGTACTTTTCCACAGTTGCGTTATATCGTCTTTGCGCATCCTCAACAGAATTTAAGCTTGATTTCACCTGAAGATTCGCCCGATTAATACTAACCTGCATGTCAGCAACACGATCATAAGCCGCATAAAGACTAAAGGCACTTGTCGCTACCCCACTGAAACCAACAACTAAATCTTTCATACTCATGCTTGCTTTCCGTGTGGAATCTTCCACCTTCCGACCCATTTCCCCTACTTCATTACCTATTCTATGAAAACCTTCGGTAACCTGCTCAACGCCTTCAACGTTAACGCGTAATGTTACTTCTGACATTTCTTCCATTCCCTCAATTTCTCAGCTTTTTCTTCTGCATTTTCCTCACTTTCGTTTGCGCTCCGCTCCAATTCAGCTGTTACCAAGCGGTAATCCACTTCGAATAGCCAGGCTTCAGCGCCCTCAAGCCCAAGCAACTCACTAGGGCGCTTGTGTAATAACACAAGAAGGCTCAATTGGGCTGCTTGGCGAAGTACTGGATCCTTTATCGCCGCGAAAAAGGCCTGCCGCTTCAATAGTTTTGTTTGTTAAGTTGATTAGGGCATTGAAAACCTGCGTCTGATGTTCAAGCTTCGGCGTGGGCTTCACGGTTCCAGCGAACAATTTCTCCATTGCCTTGGCGATAGTTCCGCTATTTTTCTCTACTTCTTCAATAGTCTGCGGCTTTGCTCGTAGTAAATCGCCGATCAAAGTAGAATAAGGCGAAAGGCTTGGAGGAATCGGGATTATCTCGTATTTTACGCCTTCAACTTCAAGTTCCATGCTTAACCCTCTCAATAGGCTGTGATTGCATTTTCCAGCTTTGCTTTCGCTTCCGCGTTGAACCCACCATTCGTATCATAGAATGCCTGGAAAGGCGCATCAACCACAAGCGGCTCATCCCAAGCCTTCAAATCAGGCACTGCCCCCTTGAAAACGCACTTCCGCAATTCGAACGCAAGGAAATACTTGTAAGCTCCGCTGATTATTGGACCATCAGCCTGAATAATCAACGTGAACTCTGTACCAGCAATGAACTTGTCATATTCGTCTGTGCTGTCGAAGTACGCGCTTAATTTCCCTGTAACCTCACGCATGCCAACGAGTTTTTTGCTAAATGTCCGTCCGTCTAAAGTTCCTTTGTCAAACGGAATGTTGTTTTTCACACTTACCTCAAGATCGTAGATTGTGCTTCTTTTAGTGGCACCCGCAATCGTAAGCACGCTTGAAGCTTCCTGCATTGACAGCGCTTGTAATGCGGTGAATGTTGGAGTTCCCAACGAAGCTTTTGTCTCAACGAAACCGCTAAGCACGTCAGCTTTCGCTTTTATCACTTCGTCATGCGCAAAATGCACCGTTAAAGCGTCAACTAGCCCACCGGGCAATATGCGTTCGGTCTGCTCACTGCCCTGACGAATCGTATAGCTTGGCAAAGTATCAGCTGGAGTAAATGTATGCAAGTAAACGCCTGTGCTAGGATTAGTCGTAGCAACAGAGCCGAATACGCCGAGAAGTAATTCACCGATCAAGTTTTCAGGTTCAACCGCAAAATCGCCAATCGCGCCACGTGCCCTGTAAGGACCTAAGTATTTCTTCATGAAAGCGCGGTACGCCACTGGCTTCGGAATCTTCCAATTCTGATCAGGCTTAAGGCTAGCGATTGTTTCGCCATAGCGGGTTGCAGCCACAGCCGTGCCGTATGTGGTTTCTTTTCCCAACCCCACGTATCTTGTTGCAGCCATTTTTTCAATTCACCTTTCCGTCACTCGAGGTTATTCGCGCCTCCGAGTTGACAGGGTGATGCGAAGTGCAATCATGCTATAATCTCCCTCAAGGAAGACTTTCTGCTTCTCTCGATTAACAACCCAAGAATAAGCAACCAAACCGCCGATAGTCGGCGAATCATCCAACGCGGCCTCAACAGAATCCGCAAAATCCATCACGCTGTCCTCCGCCTTTTCCGCGTCAACATGCTTGTCAACCACAACAACGAAGAAGTTATCGCGGATCTCCGCTTTGCTGCCAACCGGAGGCTCCATAATCCCTCCAGTCCATTCAACCCAGCCCCAAGGAAAACCAGGCCAACGACTCTTAGGCGGCTCACCTTTGAACCACTTAACCACGCTCTTGCCAGCGCCATTTTTAGGGTCAGCGGTCGTCAAAAGCGTGATTATTTGATCACGAATTGCCTTAGGGCTTGTCAATTAGCCTAATACACGCTCCACAATCTCGTGATAGAGACGGATGAGCTCGACCTTGACAGTTTCCAAAGTTTTACGAACGAAAAAGCGGCCAGGAAAGCCGGGATGCTTAACGTGCCTAGCAAATATTTCATTGCCCCAAGGGCCTATCCAGCTCAAAACCTTAGCCCGCATCGGGAAAATCGTATGAGGCCTAGTGCCATACTCCACGTGAGCCGCGTAAGGAGCTGCAGGATAAACAATAAACCCGTCAGGGCTATACGCAGTAGTTATGCTTTCACGCAGAAAACCCTTGCGAACAGGAGCACGCCCACGCATCTCCGCCATCACAAGCTGACTACCCTCAATCTTCCACGCAGACAAAATCTCAGGTTGCTTTTGCGCGACTTCTGTCAGCCACGCCTCAATCTCTGGACTGTTAGTTTCAACCCGAACACTCATGCAGATCCCACGTATGGTGCCTTTTCCGCGTCGATATACGCATCCAAAAACCGATTAGCCTCAATCCAGAATACTTCAGCTCCTGCAGGATCACGGCGACGTCGAAAGCGCCAAGCAGCAAAATACGCCGTTGCATCCTTCACATTCCGCGGCACAACCGCAGGCACAGTTAAATCTTCCTTCTTCAGAAAACTGTCAACGATAGCACTAGCACTTGTCACGCAACCGCTAAGTTCAGAATCATATGTAGTGCCCTCAATCTCCGGCAGCTCCGACTTCACGTCCGCGATTGTGCAATAATCTACCACATGCATCCCCATAAGGGTATAATGAATATTACGATGTATGGGAACCAAAATAAGCAATTCTACGATTGAAAACATATTATTCAAAACATACTAGAATCTCGTATATTTTGAAAACATATTAAAATAAACATATTAAAATAAACATATTAAAATAAACTATGTTTTCAACAGGGCAATACTACGACTATCCAGCGATTTGAATGGCCAAATCACCAAGGACAAGAAAAAGCTTCGTTTTTTTGAAGGCGCCACACACAACAACTTCAACAAGGCTGATGCTCTCAGTAATCACTAACGTTTTATTCACTAAGGCGCCATCCGCAAGGCCTACCGCGTCAAGCGCTCGGAGGACACGAGAAGGCGTCGAAACAACGTCAACAAGCGATACCACATCGAACACATTCAGCGTCTTCAACGCTTTAGCCACGTCAGCAAGCCCCACAGAATCCGCGATAGTCAGCAACTTTGTCACCAAGACAACTTCCAAGGCGCCTATCGCATCCGAAACGGCAACAGCTGGCTTATGCCTAAAAACCTGATCCAGCACCGACAAAGCATCGCTGACGATTACGGTTTTGTTTCTCAACGCTACATCCGCTAAACCTATGGCGTCCGCAACAACCTTTAGTACAGCACCCGTGATCACTGCCACAAAATCCGCAAGGCTAACTACATCAGCCACAATCAACGGGCTCTTATCGCTTTTCACTACTTCACTCGCGCTCACAGAATCAGTTATCGCCAAAGTTTTATTTCGCAAAATCACATCTGCAAGACCCACTACGTCCGTTAACGCGAAAGATTTGTTACGAAGAACAACATCGGCAAGTCCCACGGAATCCGCAACTTCTTTCAAAATCGCTCCAGTTACATCATAGCCTTCAAAACGCACGTTATACGGGCTTGCTGCTCCGCTTTTCCATGTAACGCAGATTTTGGATGAAATTGGTTTAGTAGAGCTTGAAATGTTAACCATCGTCGATTCGGCATCACTGATCGTAACTGCATCCTGCCAAGAGCCACTTTCCCTATCCCGATACTTGATCACTGTTTGACTATCAAGGTAGAAGACCCGTGTCTTATCCGCGCTCTTCAACGTGATGCTTGGGTGGTACTGGTTGACCGCCGCGGACTCGACGGTCTCCTCGGCGCCCCAGCCCGAACCATAAGTATATTTGGCATAGATGATGTCGTATGTCGTTAACTTCAAGAATGCTAAATGCGCGTTATCGCCATCAGCTATACCGTCAGCCTTGTTGTAGCCCTGCGCGTTTGATGTGCTCGCGTTAACTGCACTTGCCCAACTGCCATTAAAAAGTCTGCTCTGCACGACTAAACTATTCGCAAAACTCAACGCCAACATTTTGCCGCCAGTCAACGGAACAATCTTTATTCTCTCGTTACCTGCGGCACGGCTGGTCCAAAGCGTAGTAGGCGAACCCCATGCACTACCCGTTGTCGTCGTTGCCTTACACACTTTGCTCGTGGCGCCTGTATCGCGGAAACTAACCCAAGGATACCCATCTGAATCTTTACATACGGTAGGACCGTAACTTTGTGTCGCGGCATAAACCAAAACCTCAGCGGAATCCCACGTTATCGTGCCATCGCCATTCGCGGTTCCCTGACGATAGTAAATGCTGCCGCTACCGACGCCATGCACCAAGCAGATTTTGTTATTTGTCTCATCGTACCATAGGTCATATAGGTTTTGGACGGCTGTACCGTACTCTGTGAAACTGCTCCATGATGCGCCGTCAGTGCTCGTGCGCCATCCGAAGCTTGTGCTGGTCGCGTTATACCAAGCCCACCAACGCCCATTCGCAAAAAAGCATTTCTTCTGGTACGGGTCAGTAAGCGGGTTGGCAGTAGTTGTTGTGCCTACAGTGCTTACCATTCACTTCGCAACCAATTATTATAAACTAAAAAAAAGGGAAAAGGAGAAATTCAGCGTCTCCTAAACGTCGCCTTCAAACTCTTGCCATCCATGTTCTGAGTAGCCACTAACGGCAGCGGATTCCTTGTGCTCGTGTTAACTCCGCTCCAACGCGAAAACCGATATCTCCGATTCGCTGTTGCTTTGAAGCTGTAGGCTTGCCCAATCGTCAATGTCCGCGAACCCGACGGCGAAACCGTCCCGCCCGTTCCAGCGGTCACGTTTAGGCTAATAGTCTCTGGCGGCGGAGGCGGCGGTGGCTGTGGCACTTGCTGCAAGAAGCCCTTTATCGCATTATACTGTGGCTTTTTCGTGTACGCTGGACCAGGCTTAATGATTGACATAGTATTCTCCCAAACTCCGCCAAGATTCCAGAAGAACGCAGCCCATGCAACATCCTTCAACGCGTTCATTGCAGCATTCGTCCACTCCGTCATGAAAGCTTCCTGTTCATCCCATCTCGCCACGCTTGGATCCGCTGTCCAATTCAACTCTGTCAATGCCACTGGAAGCTCGTATCCAAGGACGCTTCTGCACAGCTGCTTGAAAGCCGCTATGTCTGATGGAATTTGCGTCTTCGCGTTCTGAATCAACTGCGCTTGTGTCGGAAGACTGCCTGAATAATGTGAGTACCAATGATATGACAGAAAAGTGTTCTGCGGGTTAATGATGTCAGCACAGTCGCGCAACCACGTTTCAAACCATTCACGCCTATTTGTTGGTCTACCGCTCACGGGTCCGCCATACAAAGCGTTCGGATTGACTTGTCGGCATGCTGTGACAACATCGCGCCACCGGTCAGCATAAAGCGTTGCGCTCGCACTGCAATAGCCCGAAATGTGCGGTTCCTTGCACACTTCATAATGATTACAGAGGTCGCCTAACGCAGCCACGAGAGATTTGGCTGCCGCTGGGTCGTAGCAGAGAACTACCCAAAGCTCGATGCCGTATTGCTTACATGCATTGGCAAGCTGAACCATCTGCGCATTTGAAACTTCTTTGGCACCGTTACGGTTGAAATCCCATTGCCAAACAAGCAGCGCCCTTGCACCTGAATCTTTGATTAACTGCAGCACCGTACTGTTTGTAAGGTCATTGAACCGTCCTTGCACTATGTATTGATTAAAGCCGAAAACAGTCATTTCGTTATCCTCCTCAGCTCACCTACGAGAACGTTATCTGCAGCGAAAGCGTCCATGTTTCCCCAGAACTTTTCGTGCCTTTTGAAGCAATTTTTCTATTCAAGTTTTTGCCCGTATCGCTCGAAGCGTTGACAACAGTGTACTCTTCCCAAGCATAATTGGCCTCTGCAGAATCGAACGTAGCCCGCCAATCCACAGTTTGATTCGTGCGCTGCGGATAAGTCGCATCCATCGCTTTCCACAGTTTGTTCGTTGCCGCCTGCAACCCCGTGTGAGTTGCGTTTTCAGCCGCGTTAGAATCTCCGACGCCCAAATACGCCGCCGCGTTGCTCCACGCCGTTTCACTACCTATCGCACAAGCCAAACCGATCAGCGCTTGCAAACCCTCGTTTAACGCGATGTTGGATTCAAATTCTTCCGCTGCAATAAACGCTTCTGGAAACTGCCGCATCACTTCCATCATTGACGCGCCTAACCGCAACATCTTCGCTATTTCGTCAGTTGGATCCTTGAACTTGTCTATTCGCCACTTGGCTTTCCAGTTTACTCTATCAACTGCTTTGTCCATTCTTTTTTTTCCTCCTTTTTAATTCGGTTTCTCGCATAGCCAGGCAACGCTGACTACGTTCGAGCCACTTCCTTCAAGGAACCATCAACGTTCCAGGTGAAGGTTAACGTAAAGAGCAACTCAGCTCCATCATACGCCTTCAGGGTCGCTAAGGTCGCATCCGCGTTCCAAGTGAAAGCCAACTTGGTGATTTTCTTGCTAGGAGGCGGCGCCATCAACCCGCTCAAAGCGCTGTGAATAGCCTGGTACGCCTTGTCAAACTGGCCGTACGGAACCTCAGTCACGCTTTAGCCTCCGATTTAGGCGGTTGCCCACCTAACGCTTCCTTAATACTGAAGCCGACAACGCCCGCAAGCCAAGCAGTAACCGCAATTGGAACCTTATATTCAGGCGGAACGAAATCAGGGATTGCTGCGGCAGCTGTGCCGAAGGCAATCATCCCAGCGCTTAAGCCCACGAGAACCGCTTGAGCCTTATTACTCAAACCCATATTCATGCACCTCCTGCAGATTTACTACGAGCATCCTGAGAGGATGGCTCTTGTTCCCAAAGCTCCCAATGAAGAACCTTAACCGCGTTCTTACGGAACTCTTCAGGCCGAATAAGATTCTTTTCAGCAGCAGAAATCAAATCCGCAGCCAACAACTCAGGAGTTTCCTGAGCACCCCAATTTAGCCGAACGGCAGCCTTCTCAGAGTCAAAACCGCCTTGCTTAACGGCGACATCAAAAAGGTCACCCTCAACTATCCGCTTAATATCCCGCTGAGTAGGCAAAATCAGCATCTCCTGCAACTGCAAAGCCGCCTTTGAAGAAGCCTCCGTGAAGCCAGGCGTGCTGAAAAGACGCGGCAACGGAGTTTCGCAACCGAGATAAAACTGGTTCACCATGTGCTCGATGTAGCTTTCAAATCGTGCACGTGGATCAATCTGCACAGGATTAATGCTAACGTTGGGACCACCACTTTTATCCTTCCCGGTATAGAAAAGCCAAACTCCCTCTTTCTTGCGGTTTTTAATCGCTGTCTCAAATTTCTGAATCGTCGCATCGTCAGCGCCAGGCACATTCGCAAGCACGTCTGGACCCGCATACTTCTCAAAAATACCTGGCATAATCGTTTCAATCTTCGCTTTCATCGTAGCGTAAGCAGGCCGCTTCTCATTGCCTTTAATCGTTAAAGTGTGAAGCAACGTCTGCAACAAACCGATGCCAAAACCAAAAGGCGAGTCATCATCCTCAAGTTTCCAATGAATCACCACCTCAGGCTTAAGCACTCCACCGCCATACTTCGCACGAAGTTTGTAACCGCTCACTTGACGAGGAACCTGAATGTCCTGAATCTCAGTAAACTTTACCTCGATTTTCTCGACAGCATCGATCGGAAGCCGAATAACCTCAGTAGCCGAAACCTTAAGCCAAAAATCGTTCCCGCAGGCAATAACCCGCTTAGCCATGCGGTTCAGCATGCGATCCAAGTTTACGACCTTGTTGAAATCATCCACAGCTTTCTTGGCTTTCTCCGCATCCGCATAATCCTTCTCAGGCGCACAAGTAGTGTAAAAACCCATGCCCACAGTCGACGCAGCCAACAAATCAACACTACTACGACAAGTGGGATCACGCTTGTAAAGCTCCCAAACATCAGCCAACGGAATAACCGTAACATCATAAACCGTCTGACTGTCAGGAGAAGCTACACCAGAACGAAAAGCAGGCGAAAAAACCTCACGAATCTTCTTAACGACCTTGCTCAAGACAAGCCCCCCAGAAACTTTTTGCCCTTCTCGGTTATGCAGTAAGACGCACGATGCGCAGAACCACTCTTCTCAACATAGCCACTTTGAATGAGAAACTTGAAAATGCCCTCAAAAGTCGCAGATGTCCCAGACTGCTGGATAAAACGTTTATTCAAAAGTGTACGGGACAAAGGCTCTCTACTAAGTTCATGCAAAATCACTTTCGCGTACTTGAGCCTTTCTTCGAGATTTCTCACGTTAACTTCTCCAATTCAACCTCAACAGGTTTAACTTCCGAATAAACAGGGGCATGATCGGCATGACCGACCAAGTTATTGCAGACCCGCATGATCAGCAAGTCACGCTTGCCATCACGACCATACGAACCCGGCGCTAGATCAGGCGTGTAAGGCTCCATCCTCTCGCCACATAAAGGGCAAATCTCCCAGCAGTCACAGACCACGACGTCGGAATGATCTGCGAAATACTCTCTTCCACACCGAGAGCACTTGCCACTAAACGCAGCCAAAGAAAAGCCTCCGCCTAAGTCAACGTAGTCTTGATATTGGTCATTCTGGCAACACCATTGGCTCTTAGGACGCCTACGCCGAAACGAGTAGTCGCTCTAACACCGTATTTGCCGCTTTTGATATCTTCCCAATCTTCAACAGTTACGTCTCTACGCAGAAGCATAACAGCAGCCACGCGAGTATCAATCGCGTAAGCCGTTCCGTTAGGAACCAGAGTACTAGCTTGCACCTTCATGCCCAACACACTTGTGACAATGCCCTGCTCAAGATCAGTCTGCGCCGAAGGCAAATACTGCGCATGAATGAATTTGTCGTCGTTGAGAAGTTGATGCAATTGCATCTCGTTAACCGCTAACACTGTTGGTCGCCAATTCCCGCCACGCACCGCATTATGCAAAGCAAGCAAACCAGCCCAACTAAGAACCAAGCCACCACCGGCAATCTCAGCGCCACCAGCCAAATCACCAGCCGCGATAGCAGCATAAAGCGCTAAAATCGCATTCGTCTCGTCTTCACCTAAAGCTCTACCCGCCTTCTCAACGCCCATGTCCATGACGTTCCACGTGGCGTCTTCCAAGAACTCGCGAGTCCACTCTTCCGAAGATTCAGCCAGCACATTCGTGTAGATGTCCACCGTGCTGTTCTTCTTGCCGCTTAAACGTGTAACCGCGCCTTCAGCGTAACGGTAAGCCACAGCCTTCTCGTCCAAAGGAAACCTTTCCATCGCTTCGGTAGTAGGCCGCACTGTGATGATGTTCCTGCCTATCATCTCAGGATAAGCAGCTTGCACCAACGTATCATGCATCTTGCCCAAGGCGCCAACAGAATCGCTGAATAAGCCTTCTTTGACACACACAGCAGCATAACGCTTCAGGAAAGGATGTTCAGCCTTCAACTTCAACTGCTCGTAAAGTTCGCGTTGCTCGTTCGGCTTCGCCATCAAAGCTTCAAAAAGTCTAGGCTTCATGTTAGTTCCCGACCTTAATGAAGATCAGATCGTCAGCGTTTGAGGCAGCCTCCAGAGTAGTGCCAAGTTTGCGAGCGTAATACACAGCGATTGTGTACTTCGCAGCTCCGCCCTCATCCACAGCCTGAGAAACATCAGCTAACTCCAGCACACGTTTACTCGCGTCAGCGCCGTAAACCGCTTTACCGAGAGCAATCGCAGCACCAGCCTTCACCTTCACTCTGCCCCTCGTCAACACTGGAGCTTGCCCGCCAACTGTAGCCTGCGTCTTCGTGGCTACGCCGATGCAATTCTGAGCAGCCGCCGCAGAACTAATCTTGTCATCCGCGCTCAAGTAAACAGGATCACCCTTCGTTACGGCAGCAGCAACCTCGAAAGATTCGATTATAGCGTTAGGATCGTCCGTTTCGCCTATAGCCATCCATGTTTTGCCAGTTTTATCAGCCATTTAAAATCGATCTCCACAATTTTTCCTGACTTTCCCAAGTTCGTCCTTGGTACTCGCCCCCACAAAAGTGAGCATGAATTTAGGGACCTCGCTTAGGCTTCTTAGCCTTCAAATCAGCAACTTCCCTTTCCAAAGCCTGAATGCGACCGTACATGTTACGGACAAGGCGCCCAAGCCACTCGTTATGCGGAATCGCATGCTTGCAAGCCTCAACAATCGCGTCAGCTTCAGCATCGCCGACCGCATGAAACTCTTCCTTGGTAGGCTCAGCTGACAACTACTTTGCCTCAGCCCTTTCCTTCAACTTCAGAATCTCAGAGCGAATCGTTTGACACTCACGTTGCATGCCCATCGTAGATCGCTCAACCGCAGGCGCCGGCAGCAAACCCTCAAGAATCCCGACAGCCTCAGAAATTGGCATCATCTTAGGCGGATTCACAAGCAATCCGCCACCAGGCAACTGCTTTCTCAGCTGCTCAATAGTGTTTTTGGCTTCACCGAGCTTGGTTGCAGTATCAGTAAGCTTAGTATTTGCGTCTCCGAGCTCTTTACGAAGAGGTTCTTCGCCCGCAGAAATGATGTTGACTAGAACCTCTTGGTACGCTGAGATTTCCGCCCACAAAAGGTCAAGCTTTGTGTTAATCTCACTTTGCCTAGCGCTATTTTTTTCTCGTTCAGCGTCAGACACTTGCCGAATAGTCTGCTCAATCGCCTCAAGTTCCTGCCATAAAGCATTTCGCTCTGTACTTAATTCATTGAGCTTTGCTTCAATCTCAGCCTTCGACAAGCCTTGCTCCTTCAACTGCTGCAAAGTCTCTGAGAACATTTTCTTCATTTTACCCATTTTTTCAATCCCAGTCGGCGCATTCTGACTAGCAGAAATGCTTGCCGGGGACACATAATCAGGGTGAATAGTAAGCCAATCCTTCACGGTATTCGCCTGCCACTTACTCTTCAAAAACAAGATGGATTGACACGATTCCTTTGCAGGGTCCGCACGGACCTTCGCCATAACCGCTAAAACACCATTCGCCTGATCAAGCCAAACCGTCCTGAAATGCTCAGGCAAAAACAACGCAGGGTCCTGATAAAACCCCAGGAAGTATTCGCCGGCGACAAGCGGATCAACCTGCTCTCTTGCGAGCTTTTCCAGAATTTGTAAGTTAGTCTCGGGAATACCTGGCACAGCCACTAAGCTAAGTTCAGCATTGTGAAGGCCATGCGGAACCTTCCCATCCACTACATCAAGCGTCTCATAATCCGCGCCAACACTAACATGCTGCACAAGACCCTTCCGAATCTTATCGGCAACGTCGCTCTCGTAAATCTCAGCTTCATACCAAAGCGCTTGCCCATCCCACTCGGTCTTAGTGACCTTGCCGATGGCGTTCTCAACAGAAACATGCTCAATATAGACCGGCGAACCAACAAACTTCGAAGCGAAAGCCTGCAGTTCCTCAGACGTGTAAATGTTAAAGTTTCTGCTCATGCCCGCAGTCATGGCCACGCCGCGAATACGCAACGGCTTATCAACAATCTTCTCAAGAACCTTGAAGGGCAAAATCGCTTGAACATGTTCTTTAACAGGCTGATGTTTTTCAAACCACGCCTTCGCCTTCTCAACCGTCCAACCCTTACTCTTGTCAAAAAGATAGCTTTGCACAGTGGTTTTGTCTTCACCTTTCAGCTTGCCGATAACCGCCTTGATGCCTTCCTCTTCGCTGATCGTGATGGTTCGCATGCTGTCAGACTGAAAATCATCAGGACTACGATGACCACTACGTACATAATCAGCGTTATCTTCCCATGGCATGCCAAAGGCTCTTTCAAGTTTTAGTCAGCCCAAGGGAAAAACAAACAAGCCCCATACGCGATCCTTGGGCAGGTCCTCGGTGAAGCTTGCTGCTTTCCCCAAGGACCGCCGACCTACGCACCGCACCTACGCAGTACAAAAGAACTTATCTAAGAGTTGAGATATAAAACTTACTATAGCCAAAACAAGCCCCAAAACCAAAAACCGACTGAAATCAAGCATTTTATCACTAAATTACACGATATTTCGTTAAGAAATAGTAAGTCGTTATCTTCGCTCCACAAAAACCACAAGTAAAAAGAGCATACGCCCAACAGAAACGCAAACGTTCTTCGCCACATTTAGGACAACGCATTACACAAAAGAAAAAATCCTTCACTCTCACTCCTATACCTCCTCTTCAGGAACAGATTTACTACGAGCAACCTCTTCCTCAGTCTCGCCATATGTGTCAAAAGCAAACGATGTTAAAGCCCATTTCTGACCGCGCTTCTCAAACAGCAACTCGCCACTCTTCTTCTTCAAACGCTTATTCATGCGAACAATCCGCCTGCTCACATCATAATACTTCAAATCGTAAGCGCCAACCGCATTAACTTTCTTAGCCACGTCTTTGGGAAAAACGCCTTTTGCACCAGCCTCTCGGACAACCTCCACAATATTCAAATCCACAGCATCAACACAAGCAACTTTCTGAATAAACGGTACATCAAAATGGAAGTAACCAGCCTGCTTTAAACCATTCAAAATAATGTCCTGCGCCTCTTCTATTCCATCGAGCCTAGCTGAAATACGCTCCAGCAACGTCAAAATCCACCTTTGCCGACCATGCTTTTCCTCTGGAGAACGCTTCTTTTTCACCGTTTGAACAGACTTAAAACTAGACTCTTGCGTAACTTGTTCATTCATGGAAAAACCCCTCCATCAGCAACATTAAGAATTAGTGTCGGTAACCTACTCCAAACACTATAACAAATCAGCAGTCTTGCGATAGCCAAAACTGCCGCCTTTCCCAAAAACAACCCCAAAACACCCTTATTTTCCGCCCCAAAACAAGCCCCAAAAAACACTAAACAACCTTCCACATCCAAAAACGCAATACTACGAGCATCACAAGGCCTAGAATACTCGTAGTAAATCAAACAGAATCCTCCGCTTTCCTAAAATGGCTGCATTCACGGTTAGGAAAAGGCATGCGGACACCCGGATTTGCATAATCATAATCAGTTTGCTCTCCAGCCCCGGGATTCAATCTACAAACCAGACTAGACCCATCGCAGGCGGCGCCATCAATATTACAACTCATCAGAAACCCTCCATACTACAAGTACACCCAACCCTAGAATGCTCATAGTAAATCTCACGAAACATAATCCTTCATGCTCCTCTGCCCTTCCGCAGTCTGTTATTCTTGCAACTGTAACATTGGATGCTTGGAATCCACATGCCGCCACGTCTCAGACAAAAAACTCTGCCATCTGTCAGGGCGCCTTGACAATGGATACATAAAACGCGGAGAGGTTGTGGTTCCTCTGGCTTAACATAATGAGTTATTAAAAGTTGTGGATTCCCAGTTTTGTGCTGCTGGTTGTAAGTTTGCATAAATCCCTCAAGCTTGTTGCTGGCGTTTGTTCCTTCGCGTTTGCAGATTCTCAGAAACTCCTTCCAGACTTCTTCTAAAACGTAGACGCAGCTTCGTTTCTTCAAAGAAAGCCTCCAGAAAAAGCCAATTTAACGTGCTGGTGGTGTATGTTATATATGTATGTTATATAAAGTCTCTTTTCATTATTATTATTACTGACCACCATCAGGAATTCCTCGCTCATTTTTACCAACTCCTTTGTGAAGGCATTCTTGGCGGTCGGTCGAGGCGTCTAAAGCAGCGTGGGCACTTCTTAGGTTCTTTAACTCGTGGTGTCCAAGTGTAAAGGCAACCGCGGCAATGTTTAGTTTCAGCCAAAACAAGCAGCTCCTAAATGAAGAACCTCAACTCCGCAGCTACAGTTCCAGTCGTGTATGATTCCCGCAGCGGCAACCCAACCTTAAGAATATCCTTCAGAATCGCCTCTTTCGGAGCCCCACATCTCTCGCTGATCTTCGCCAGCACAGCATCCTTCTGCTCTTCAGATAACACAGTCCAAGCAACCAGGACGACGCGCTCGGTTTTAGGTCCTAACTTCGCTTCTTGAAAAGCCATAGAGGCAACGGGAACTTTGCCAGCTGGAAAAACATCGCCCCAAACCCGCATACCCGCATCATTCAAACAAACCCACATCTAGCAGACCTCCCGCAACGTCTTACTCTCTGGAAATTCTTGAGGACGCGAACTCGGATAACGCCAATACATTTCTTCTAAGTTATCCTTGGCAAAAACAGGAACCCCAAAATCCCGCGCTTTCACCACGAGTTTTGAAACCCACCGCGGGTTAGGCAACTTCTTTGGCCGCGTTTGCCCTCCAATAATGATCCAATCGATACCGCTTAGGTCGACAGGGCATAGGTCCTCGTACAAAGGCTCAAAACACACAAACTTCACAGCAACATTGATTTCTCTGAGCTTATCGATTCTCCAAAGGTCTTTTTTGCAGTTAACCGAAACTCCTAACCACAAGTTGGGAGGAAGAGGGAAATTTTCGTCTTCAGGAATATTTTGGGGCTGCTTAGTCAAAACGACAAAAGTATGCCAGGCTGCTCTCCGCATCATCCCACACATTCCAAACCAAACGTAACTGCGGTCTTTGAATGCTCTGTCAAATGTTTCGCCACTGAAGTTTAAGCCTATTCGACTAGGCTTCTTGACATGCAACGGCTCTTCTAGCCGTTCTGGATGATCATGCGGAACGAAACGGTAACATCTATCGTCTTTACATTTTCCCTTTCGCCTTTTCGCCTGCGCTCTAGCCCAGCACTTTTTGCGTACAGCGCAACCCTCGCCACTACAACCAACAATGACGTTTAACGTATAGTTGAGGTACTCAATCTTAGTCCGATTCATGGCAAACACTCCTCACGCGCCAAGCGCTCCTCAGCTTCATCCTCCTCTTCCTGCTCTAACCTCGGAGGGCAATCAGGGCAGTTGTACCAATCATCACAATAGGTACATGGATCATCTTTCCATGGATCATAAATTTCATGGCGTTTTTCAGCTTCAGCCCATTCCCTTTCAACACGCAACCAAAAACCAGCAAAGCCCTCAGAAACAAACGGATTCAGATACATCAAGCAGAAGCCTCCTTGATCAAGTCAACTCCTCAATTATTTCCAATTTGAAACCACGCTGCGTAATCGCTAAAAGCCGCTTCTGATAAGCCTCATACTCTGCCCTCGTCATAAGAATGATATGTTGAGTCTTCCGTTTACTATGCATCAAACGACCAAATCTTTGGCTCTCCTGCATTCTGCTACCGAAGAGAAAAGCCACTTCGATGATGCGTTCAAGTTTCAAGTCGCTTAGGCCTTCATCGCCAACTCGGCTGACCACGCACGCTTGGCTACTGCGTATGATGTCTAACCGTTCTTTTGTTTCACCATAAACGAAGGGAATCTCAAGACGTTTACTGATCTCCTCTCCATAGTCGAGGCTGTCACAGAAAATTATCGTCTTAAGAGGCAAGCGCATGAGCTCATCGAGTTTGCGGTCCTTAATGCGACGATCAGGTAGTACGTAAACGCGGAATTGTGGCGCACGAATAATCTGCAACTTAAGTAGGTCGGACCAGGACATGCCAACTGGATAGCCAGTTAAAGCGAAAATGTAGTTTTCTCGGCCATCTTCGCGGAATGGGCTGCCGCTGAAACCTATACGATATTTAGCCTGGATAGTACTGAGCTTAACGAATGTGTTAGCTGGCAAATGCTGGCACTCATCAAAGAGAACTACGTTCCAGGGCTTTCGTGCAACCTTCTCATAAGCGTGGTAAGTTTCAACCGTCACTTCCGCCCGCGTTGACGGATTGAAGGCAACTAAGCGTTCAAGCCACTGCTCCTTAAGAATTATACTCGGCACAATCACCAAGTGAGGGCCTTTAATGTTGCCTATAATGCGGTGGCCGAACATGCTCTTACCAGTACCGAAGGCCCAGAAGATGCCGAGGGCTCCACGCTGCAGAAACTCTTGCCAGGCTTTATCCTGCAGGTCCGTGATATTTTTGACCTTGCAGATCTCGGCGTATCTTTGGTTACCAACATCATTCCACTCACGCAAGTCTTCTGGCGCCAAAGGCTTAGCCATAAAAGGCAAAGTGCCATCTTCGATCAACTGAGCGATCAGCTTGAACTCGTAACCCTGTTTTATGCGGATGCGGTCCTTGCCTTCCCTGCGGCTGAGGAACGGGCTATACTTTTGCCAAGCGCGTTCCTGTAAGGCTTCTCCAGTTAACAACATGCTATCGAAAACTTTTAGCGGGAGAGACCCTGGAAACTTTAGCTTCTCCTCAAGCTCAGATGGAACCTCACTTAACCATTTAACGTACTTGTTGACTATGAAGATGTTGTAGCTTTGAGTGCTATGATCCAAGTAGCCCACTTGCATTTTCAACCACTTCGGAATTATCACCCACCACTCGTTACCGTGTTTGGGAATCATAACGTAGGGTTGCTCAAGGAAAGATGGTAAAAACTCAATGTCAATCTGGCTACTCTGGTCCTGGGTGAGAGCATCTTTCAACCTAACTGCTAGATCGTCACGCTTTTTCTGCAACTCAGCGATAACTGCTTCGAATTTTGCATCGGCTTCAGCTACGACCTTCTGCAAATCGTCAATACTCAAGAAACCGCCTCCAGCTCGAGTCGCTTCTGCAAAGGATGCGGAAAATCACGCTTAGCCTTAAACCGCTCAAAAAACCTACTCTTATAGTAATCTTGACCGTAAACTTTAGGCCAACGTTGCGCGAAAGCGCCGCCATTCCGCTTGCCAGTCCGCCGATAATAATTATATCGATCTGAAATAATCTCGCCGATCTCGAGGTCTCTCCACTGCGGATACTCCCGTTGAAAATCCTCAAAACGGCAAATATCTACGTCAGTTACCCAGCGGTAACTATGCCAGACCGCAGGATCCTCAAAGCCGCAACAAGGACAAAAACGCATCAAGAAACCTCCATTCTCAAAGCCTGAAGTTTCTTCTCTAGCCTCTCAATCTGACGCTGACGCTTTCGCGCTCGTTTCTTAGCTTTGACGTCTGGACGCTGAGAATACTCTCGTTGCTTAGCCTTAACGTCAGGACGCTGAGAATACTCTCGTTTCTTAGCCTTAACGTCAGGACGCTGAAAGTACTCTCGTTGCTTAGCCTTAACGTCTTTAGCCTTACGCTTACTGAAGCCGCAAACCGTACATTCCAAATCGCCCTGCACATACACATGCTCAGTTACGCCGTTGCAACGTTTACAATGCCACAAACTCACGCCCCGCTTATACTGTTCAGCAGTAAGAATTGGTTCACACGCCGCAACCTTAACCGCCATCTCCTCAGCCGAAATCACGCTGCAACACCAACCTCCACAACCTTCAAGCCCTTAGCCTTAGCAAACTCGCAGACAATCTCCTGCATTTCAGCTACGTTCCGCGCCTTATCCAAATGCGCCTTCCACACTGGATCAGCCAACAACGCAGCCAAGACCTCGCGCCTAACCGTGAATATAGTCACGCCCTCGCCTCCTGATGGATCGTGAAGGGCTCATGGATAGGTGAAGCTGCCCCAGCACACTGAGCAAATATTTTTCGAGGTTCGGCGTGTGCCAGTCCCAACGGTTTTGCAACGAAGAGGCTTGCTGCTTCACTTACTTTCCAACCCGACACGAAACTGTAAACAGGACCAAAAATCTCCAACAACGAAATACTTGGGATTGCCCCACGGGACAAACGAATAACCTGGTTACTCCTAAAACCCAGCAACTCGAGATCCTGCCCGCACCACCGACATACTCGTAGTAAATCGTCTCTGGACCCGTAGAAAACTTCAAAATCCGCTTGATTACACGAAATGGGTCCGCAGAGAATACAGAGAACACCCTCAGACATTCAGTCAGGCCTCCTAGACATCGCTTTGAGGTTGTGGCTGCCGCAGTGTGGGCATATGGGATGATAACGTTCGCGAAACTCATCATTCTTGAAAATTTGCGTTTCTTCGAAAGAGGCTTCTGTTGCGTCGAAAATCAAGAAGCATTCTCGGCAACGCCACTTCTCATCACGAGCGCTTTGTAAACAGCCGTAATGGTAGATGGCGCCGTTCTTGTCACGGGCGATGTTGCGGAGAATAGGCTGTTGGCAACGATGATAATTGCAGATCCGTTTACTACGAGGAATCGTCTGATAGAGATAACGAACAGACATTAGAATTTCAGGTCTCCTTTCTTATCTCTGCCTAACGACAATTCAGCGATGTACTCTGCTTTTGCCACAGTTGTGGCCTTCATGCCCTTGAGTAACGCTTTCAACTGCTTCTTTGAAACGATTAACTCAACTTCTTCACCGCAACGTGGACAGGTTCCTTTTAGGCCTACTGCCTTCATTTTTCCTCGCCTTCTCGATAATATTCGATGCGGTGATCATGAGGGCCATAATGGGCTAAACGGAAATGCTCGCCACATTCAGGGCAGGTTACTTCAGCAAAATCTTGAGGCTCAGGCTGTGGAGGACCTGCTTCAGGTTCAGGCGCCTTAGGCTCTTGGGGTGCATTCCCCACTTCTTTATGAGCAGCTTCGGAATCAATTCCCTGCTCCAATGGTGCTTCTGTGGTCTGTCGTAAATCTGGAGATTCTGCTCTACGGGCTTGGGTCGTGGGTTCAAATCCCCCTTGAGGTTCTGGCTGGCTAGGGGCTTCGGGAATAGGCTTAGGCTGCAACTCATCAATTCTCTTTTCCAGTTGCCTTGTCGACAAATCATTTTCGACAATTTCCTTCGTAAGTTGCACTTGAAGATTAGGGTCATCAAGCGTTAGAAGCAATAGGCCGTGGTAGAAGGTAACATTGTTTAGCGCTAAACAATGTTGAATTTCCTTCGGCAACTTAAGCAACCTAATCATGTTAGCAATTGTTGACCGATCTATCCCGAGCTCTTCGGCGAGTTTCTCCTGTGTGAAACCAAAAGCGTTTATGAGAATGTCGAGTTTTTGGGCTACTGTTATGGGGTCTTCTTCAATACGGTCCTTATTTGCCACAAGGGATTCAATTACTACTTCTTGATCTGGCGTATCTTTGATTTCTGCTAAAATTTCTTTCCAGCCTAGCTGCTGTACACTTGTGAGCCTCAAGTAACCATCTTTCAATTCGTAGGTTCCCGGTTCAGGTCCCGGGCGGACTTTGATTGGGTATTTTAAACCATGTTTCTTGATGCTTTCCCGAATCTTGCTCTGTTTCTCATAGGCGATTAATGTACGAGTGGGTAAAAAAGGCGGTATCTTAATGGCGTCAACTGGAACAAACTTAAGATTAGGAAGCTCTGGCGGCTTGCTCTTGTCAAACTTCAGTTGATCCGAAATACCACGAACATCCTGAGGCTGCGATGTACTCGGTAAAGGCGCAGGGGCGAGTGTACTCGTAGTAACAGGCTTAGGGTCTTCAGGCGCTTCGTCCGAAGCAGGCGCTTTCTTCGCATAAGGACCAGGAACCTTCCAAGCCTTCGCTCCCATCAAATAGCCTTCCCCGCCCAAATCACGAGTCAAAGCGCACACGGTTCTAAAGTCAAGTTTCTCAAGAAACTTCTTCGGCTTCAACTTCGCCCAGAAAAACCCCTGCTTATCCTCCTCAAAATCAAACGCATCATCCACTTGCGCAAGCTTCCAACCGAGAGCATCAGCGACCGCCTTAGCAAAATCAGAAGGCAAATTAACCTTCATGGCTATGCCTCGGGAAGCTTGGCTTGTTTGCTGTTTCCGCCGCCAATCACAACGGCGAATTCATCATCAATCTGGTAATTGCCAAGGTCACTGGCGCTTTCCAAATGCACAATGAGTTTTTCGTTGTTGTCTGTGGTCAGTTGCAGGTAAGGGACGTCATGGTGTTTACCCTTCTTGCCTTTCGCTATAACAATGAAAAAACGTTGCAACATCTACTGCGCCTCCAAATCCTCAAGCTTAGCCAGCTCCAGCGCAGCCTTCGGATCACTAGTCAAGTAAACGTTCATTTCGCCATGCCGATCACACAGCAGCCTCTTGCCATCTACATGCAACTTAGAACCGCAAATAGGGCAGAAACGAGGCTTTTTAGAACCGTTTTTATTACGCTGAATCAACGCATTAAGGCGTCCATCACGTTTCATGTGTTCTCTTCGCGTGGTGTACTCCAAATTCTCAGGTGAATTATTGAAAGGATTATTGTCTTTATGATGAATATCCAGACTTGGCTTAGTTCCAATCAGTCTTCTTGCTCTATCTCTGGCGTTCATATCTGAAGTATTATCACCTGCCCACCGCGGATTCTTCTCACCCAATTTAGCTGCCCTTTGCTTTGCTCTAGTTTCAGCTGAAAGATGCCAACCACGCTTACGCTCAGATTTAATAGGACAAAACTTCGCATCCTGCACACTCAACGCTCAAACCTCCTCTTTTTCTCGGATCAGCAAACCATCATCAGTCAAGCGCAGCTCAACGCCGAAATTATGGCAGACCTCTACTACGCCTAAAATCTGACTGTGCCAAAGATGCTCAGTAACCAAGATGTCATATTCACCAGGCGAATTCGCTAGGTCTTTTGTATTCTCATGTAAGGACACGCTTGCAGAACGGACACTGAAACTGTCGATACTGCATTGGCTCATCAGCTTCTCAATGATAGCTAAAGTCGCCTTAAACAACAAAAAACTAGGCCCCCTTCAACCGCCGCTTTGAATCCTTAAGCTCTGGAAATTTAGCTTCAAGATGCATCTCTGTTTCCTCCTCCAATCTGAACGCTTAGTTCTTTTCTATGTACTAGACCGTGACATTTTCGGCAAAGAATAACGACTTCTAATGGTTTGCTATAATTAGGATGATGCCTTACAATGTCCTCGGTAGAACCACAATTCATGCATGCAGAATTTAACGGAATGTTCTTTCCAGCAATCACATGCGCCCTACGCTTTTCAGGATAACGTTTTTGCCAAAGCAAAATACTGGTTAAATATTGGCTAGGGTGTATTCTGTGATAATTCTTTGCATATTCTAGGTTCTTCTCAGGATGGTCTCGGTAATACTGACATTCTTCAGCATTTTGGCATGCTTTGCAAATATTTCGTCTCCCATACCTGTTACGCTTGCCTTTCGTGAATTTTTCTAAATCGGCTTCGTTACGAGCCTCTCGCCCACACTCCCTGCAAACTCTAAGCGGATTTGACATCAAGAACAGCAACCTCCTCAACCTGATTCTTTGTCTTTTTCAATTCAGGAAAACGGGCTTCCAAATAATGCCGCAAACGATCCCAATCAGCCCAAGTAACCGCCAAAAACCTAACCCTCCTTGAAATGGTCGTTAAAGTAATCGTTGATTATGGCGCGGATAACTTCGGTATTTTGGTTTAATCCTTTGGAATGTTTTATTTTCAGAAAGCGCTTCGCAATGTCACCATCCAATATGCAACGTAGATCCACTTTTTCTTCATTTTGCCCGTTTTGCATAGAATATCTACCTGATACACAAATTGTGTGCTGTGCGTATATAAAATTTGTTTTACATTATTCATGGGAATAATCCTTATTAACTCAATGTGCTTTATGCACAAATTGTGTTAAAATGTCCATCGAAGTAGATAAGACAGAAAAATTGAACGTTCAGCTAAAGGGGGAAGTAGCAGACAAGTTTAAGCGAATCAAGACATTTTTGGGGCTTGAGCAAGATACGGAAGTAATCCGATCATTAATCACATGGTACTATAATGAACACCAAGAAGACCTAGCGGGCCCGCCGAAATCCATGTGGCACCTTAATTTAAACGCAGAAGGCGTACTAATATGGGACCCTGACATACGAGAAGCCGTTCAAATTCAATTCACCCCCAAAGGAATATTATGCGTACGCGATAAAACAAGCAACTGCAAACACATACAGTTCGCAATTTCTAAATCCGATGTCCAAGAAGTCATCCGGCGAAGAAGAAAAGAAGGTTGGAATCTTCCAGAAATTTAGGTTAAGGTGATTATGTATGAGTGAAATATCTTGTCCTATATGTCAGAACAAAATTGATTTTGAAAAGTTAACGATTAAAAAAGAAACTTTGGAGTGGCTTTGTCAACTTAAAGAAAACGAAATTTTGGAGCCTTGGCTTTTCTACTCAAAAACCATCCATGAACAAGCATTGAAAGGAACCACCACACAACTCGTAGCTGAAAACATGAAAATATTCGAAGAACGCATAATCCAAACTACTAGAGTGGAATTAGGGAAATTCTCAGAAAGCCTCGGCACCATAGCCACAGGAATAACCGAAAAAATCTCCAAACCAAAAGAAATAGGCACAGGCGCAGAACTCATAGCCTTAGATAAATTGGAAGATGCATGCGCCGGGGATGTCATAAACAGACTAGGAGGCAAAGGCGAACCCGACATACTAGCAAAACCATACCACAAAGGCGCCGAGATTGGCCAAACCATAATCATCGAAATCAAAAAAACCTCAAGATGGAGCAACGAATACCTCGAAGAGGTTGAAAAATTCATGGGCGACTACAACACACCCTTCGGCATCCTAGCAACAGAAAAATTACCAGCAGAAGCCGAAATTACAGGATTTTCAGTTTCCTGTGGCGACCGCGGAATCATATTAGTTACACGTTTAGACTACGCGGCACTAGCCTACCAGATACTCCGCAAACTTCTAGTAGCCTTGTACCTTGAAGGAAAAGAAGTCACCGACTTCCGCGCCCTATTCAAAGATGAAGAATTACTAGCCTGCCTTACCCAAGCAAAAGAATACACAAAATACGTTCGCAGCATGCGAACCCACCTCAGAAACATCGAAAAAGACCTAGAAGAAATGCAAAATCAACTCGACAAAAGCATAGACACCGTATTGCATAAAGTGGCAGCCTTTCAAGAAACATAGAAAGGCTGAAAACTGTCAGACATCTAAGCTTCTACATTAAAAGCTACCCTTTTAAGGAAGGTAAACCATTCTTTTCAAACTAATAATCACGAGGACTGCGTTTGGGTAAGAAAAAAGTGCTAAGCGAAGGCCAACTCAGCGAAATGGTGTATCCTTCACAAAGCGAAGTCTTAGGCGTAGTAGTAAAACTGCTCGGCTTCGATCGCATAATGGTTAAGTGCCAAGATGGCAAGGAGCGGTTGTGCCGTATCCGCGGCAAAATGAAAAGGCGCGTTTGGATTAGGGATGGCGATATAGTCGTGGTTTCGCCTTGGGATTTCCAAAGTGACAAACGCGGTGATGTGGTTTGGCGTTACACACACGCGCAAGCGGATATCCTCCGGAGAAAAGGCATCCTAACCATTTAGCCATTAGAAAGGCGCTGTGTTTCTTGAACTTGAAATAGCGCGTCTGTTTTCGTTGTTGACATCAATTGTTATTGGGTTATTGCTCATCATGCCACCTGTATTTTTCTTTTTTGTTTCTTAGTTTTTCTAATTCGCAGTTGAAGCAGATGCCGTTATGGCAGGAAATCATTTCACCGCAGTTCGGGCATTTCCATAATTTTTTCTGTTCGCCAAGAAACTTGTTTATTCCGTGTTTTTTGATGAAATTCAAATTGTCTATCAGGCTCATTTTGTAACGGGCTTTGTATCTGTTGTCAATGGTTTTCAACCTATCGCATGGAAAGCTAGTGCATTCAAAACAATAAGTCACTTCGCCATTCAGTAATTTGGAACATTGTTTTTTCAGAAAAGCGCATTTTTTGTTTCTCGGTCTGCAGCCTGCGCAATAAGGCACTCTGATGCCCTTGCTCTTCACTTCGTTCTGTAGTGCCAAGTAGCTTGCGCAAAGTGTGCAGTTCATTCCGCAAGGCGCGATTAAATCAGATATTGAGTTATGTGCGGTTTTCATTTAACCAACTTCATTTTCCATAACTGAAGTTTGTGTTTCTTTTATTTCTTATTTATGCAATAAACCTAGAATGAAAGACGAATGGCGAGTAATCTGCAGGTTGATGGCTCCAAGTGGTTTTAAATATCTCGCGATGCATAACATGATGAACACGTATGTCCCGGAAAGCTCGCGAAAAACTTGCACGCAGAGAAAAAACTGTAGAGAGAAGAGACAAAATGCTCGTGCATGACTTCTCTTCCGAACGGGCTACGCTGGAAGAGGTTTTTGATCAGTCAACGCGTATGGTGCTTTATCATTTTCTAAGCAAAGGCGTCATAGATGAGGTTCACGGCGTCGTGAACGCTGGGAAAGAAGCGCGGGTTTACTGGGGCAAGAACAAAGAGGGCAAAGAATTGGCCGTAAAAATCTACCTGACATCTTCTGCCGAGTTTCTCAAGGGCATGCGCAAGTACATTGAAGGCGACCGCCGATTCAAAAATGTTAAGCATGATACGCGGTCGCTGATTTTCACTTGGGCGCAAAAAGAGTTCAGGAACTTGGAACAGGCTACGCGGGCGAAAGTGCGGGTGCCCAAGCCAATTGCGGTGGAAAAGAACGTGCTCGTGATGGGGTTCATCGGCAAAGACGGCGTAAGCGCTCCGTCTATGAAGGAACAGTCGCCTAGTGCTCCTGAGAAAGTGTACAATTTGTTGTTGACTTATTTGAAAAGGCTTTATCGTAAGGCTGATCTCGTGCACGGTGACTTGAGCGAGTACAACATTATGGTTTGGAATGGTCGCCTTGTGTTGTTTGACATGTCGCAGTCCGTGCCCACATCGCATCCTTTGGCTGAGTTTCTCCTGCGCAGGGACTTGGAGAATGTGAATAGGTTCTTTAGTCGGTTAGGCGTTAAGGTTCTTTCAGTTGAAGAGGCCTACAAACAGGTTGTTGGGTAAATGTCAAAACCAAGCGCTTTTGTTAGAATTCCGAAAGAACGAGTGGGCGTTTTAGTCGGTCCAGAGGGAAAAGTGAAGCAGTATATCGAAGAGAAATTGACTGTTGGGCTTCAAATAGAAAGCGAAGCAGGCGGAGTAACAATTACAATGGCTGAGAATGCGACGGATCCCTCATTACTTCTCAAGGCCAAGGATGTTGTAACGGCCATCGGCAGAGGCTTTTCGCCCGAGCATGCTTTCCGCTTGATTCGAAACGAAGACGCCGTATTAGACGTTATAGATCTGCGCATCATTTTCGGCAGGTCTGAGTCTGACATCAAACGCGTAAAAGGACGAATTATCGGGATGAACGGCAAAACGCGGCGCTTAATTGAGGAATTAACGGATGCTAACGTGGCTGTTTATGGGCACACAGTCGGCATAATCGGCACCTTCGAGCAGGCTGACGCTGCACGAAACGCGGTGCAAATGCTAATCGAAGGAAGCCAGCATCACAATGTTTACAAGTTTCTACAGAAAAAGCGAAGCGAGCTTAAGAAGCAAATGCTGGAACTGTGGGAAAAACCAGAAGAAAAGAAATGAGCATGAAGGTTCAGCGGATAGTTTTTTTGCATTTGTTTCTTTTGGTTCCTTGGTGTTGCGACTGTTGTGTTCTTTTTGACTTATACCCTCTTCTATTAATAGGTTAAACTTTCGATTCAGCTTAATTGTCTGCAAAGGCTACTGGTTTATTGTTGAAAATCCAGTGAGATGTTGAAAGACAGTTTTCTGCAATGGTGGCGGGCTTCCGCACTCAAGATCCAAATCATCCAAGCGTCTTCGGGGCCAGAGTCGTCATCGCCCACCAATGCAAATTCTGCTTTTTCTAACATAAAAACTTATAGAACAATACGCAACACATGGCTCTGCAGGGCGTGTAGCGTGTGCCGCGTTTCAGCGTGAGTCGTAACCAAAGCGTCATGTTGACTCTGGGTTTCCTAGCAACTTTGAACATGCACTTGCTCTTGTTTTCCTATTCGCCGTTGGTTCGCAACATCACTGATGAGTTGGCGTTGACGAATGCTGAGGCGGGATTTCTTTTTTCCGTCTCCATCCTAACGCTTATGCTGTTCCGAATTCCGTGGGGAATGCTATTCGACCGAAAAGGCTTGAAGGCAACAATGGGTTTAGCGCTGGTTCTCATGGGCGTCTTCGGCTTGGTGCGCGGGTTTGCCGTGGATTACACTACGCTTTTGGCGTCACAGTTTCTTTTGGGCGTGGCTTTGTCAGGGGTTATTCCCGCCATTCCAAAGCTGGTTTCTTACTGGTTTCCCAGAGAAAAAGTCGGGTTTGCGACTGGCATCTGCATGGCTGGCTTTCCAATAGGCGACGTTATAGCAGTGGGCGTTACGCCATACCTCGTTGAAGCGGGCAACGGTTGGCGGCAGGTTTTTCAGGTTTATGGCGTTTGGGCTTTGCTGTTGATATTTTTGTGGTGGAAGTTCGCGGGTGGAGAACCGCAAAACATGAAGGCGCCTGCGTCAAACTCGCCCAATGTCAAGCATGCTTTCGCAAAGTTGTTGAGGATGAAGGAGGTTTGGCTTTTGACGGGCTTGTACTTCTGCGCTGGAGGCTGCTACGACACGATGCTGTTATGGTTGCCTGACATTTTGCAGGTTGAAGGCTTAAACGCCTTTAACGCGTCGTTGGTAGCGGCGATGTTGCCAGTTGGATTTTTAGTTTCAGCCCTTGCGGTAGGCGCGTTTTCGGATAAGCTGGGTTTGAGAAAACCGTTTATACTGTTGATGGGCGTTGTTAGCGGTCCAGTCCTATTCTTGGCGGGCACTGTGGCTGGGCCAGCTGCGTATGTTACGGCTTTTCTGGTTGGCCTCTGCACTGTGGGCGTCTTAACGCTTGTTTTAGCTGTTCCCGTGGAGATGCCGCGGTTGTCGCCTTTCTTGTCAAGTGCTTTTGGCGTGGTTTCTTCGGTTGGGAATCTGGGCTCCTTTCTTTTGCCGACTTTGGTTGGTCAACTTCGCGATGTCAGCGGAACGTTTTTACTTTCCATGGTTGTTTTAGCCGTTGTCGGCGAAGGCATGTTCGCGTTGGGACTGATGCTGCCCGAAACAGGCAGGAAAGGTAAGCCAAATGCTTGATAAGATTAAGGTAACGCCTTTAGCCGCGGAAAGCTTCGGCGTCAGGTCCATGTGCACTTTTGTTGAGACGCCTGACGTTAAAGTGCTTTTGGACGCTGGAGTTTCGCTCTGTCCGAAACGTTTCGGCTTGCCGCCGCATCCCATCGAGTTCAGAACTATTGATAGGCTCAGAAAGAATGTCGCAGAAGCCGCCGACAGGGCTGAAGTGGTTACCATAAGCCACTACCACTTTGACCATCACACGCCTTCATACGAAGATTGGCTTGTCAACTGGACAGAGGCTAATGAAACTGCGCGGCAGATTTACCAAGCAAAGACTGTTCTGATGAAGAACCCGAAGGAGAAAATCAACGCCAGCCAAAGGCAGCGAGCGTGGCTTTTCCAGAAGACAGGCGGCAAATACGCTGAAAAGCTGGAAACCGCAGACAGCAAGGCGTTCGCGTTCGGGAAAGCTACGCTTTTGCGCTTTTCGGAACCCGTTCCTCATGGACCTGAAGATTCCATGCTCGGCTGGGTAGTAATGACACTAATCGAATGTGACGGAGAGCGGTTCATGTTTGCGCCAGACGTTCAAGGTCCAATGTCAACACACACGCTTGAGCTGATTAAACAGGCGAAGCCACAAGTGGTTATGATTGGTGGACCACCGTTTTATCTTGGCGGCTTCAAAGTTGATGAGGCACAGTTGCAGATGGGATTGAGGAATTTGGCAAGCGTGGTTGAAACCGTGCCCTTAACCATTTTGGAACATCACGCGTTAAGAGACGAGGCGTGGCAGCAAAGAATAAAACAAGTTTACGACGTAGCGCTCAAGACGGGGCACACCGTAATGACGGCGGCTGAATTTGCTGGCAAAGAAAACGCGTTTCTAGAATCCAGAAGAAAAAGGCTCTACATGGACTATCCACCGTCGAAAGAATTCAAAAAATGGATGCACGAAGGCTTAACAGCAAAAAGCACCACCAAACCACCAATATAAACTGAATTTCTGCTTCAAGTCACAATTCAACCTATATTTAAGGGGCTATAGACTGTAGAGAGCACTAGTGTTTGAGTTGCTTTGTGATGTTTTCTTCAGCCTTTTTAACCGCTTCTTGCAGTTTTTCAGGTTGCGTTCCGCCGCCTTGGGCAAAGTTTGGTTTTCCGCCGCCTCCACCGCCGATGACAGGCGAAACCGCTTGGACTATTTCACCAGCGTTCACGCCCTTTTCCATCGCTGTTTTCCCAGCCATGACCAGTATTCTAGCGGTTTTTCCGTCTGTGCCATAAAACAGCGTAACCGTTGCCTCGTCTCGCTTTATTATCTCGTTTGCCGTTTGCACCATACGGTTAACATCAATCACTTCTTGAAAATCACGCTTCACTAGTTTTATCCCGCCAATCTCTCGTGAGGCTTCCACTGTCTTTGCTTCTTCAAAGCCAACGCTTTCTTTGGTAGCTAACTCCTTGATTAGCTTTCGTCTTTCAGCGTTGGCCTCCTTCAACTCTTTCACTAGTTTCTCAGCGGTTTTGTCCAGCTTCTCCAACGGTGCATTCAAAGTCTCCGCAACTTTCCACAATAAGCGCTCCTGTTGTTGCACTGCCTTCAACGCCTGAAGCCCCACAGCATACGCAAGCCGCTCCACACCATCCTGAACGCGTTCCGTGTAGACTATTTTGATGAACCCTATTTCGCCAGTGCTGTTCAAGTGCGTTCCAGCGCACGCTTCAACATCCCAATCGCCCGTCTTCACTACGCGTATATCTTTGCCAGGCACCGCACCGCCCTGATAAAGCCTAAACCCATAGCGGCTTTCAGCCTCGTTCCGCGGCATCCACGCCGTCTCAACCCGCATATCAGCGAGAACAGCCTGATTCGCCAGAGTCTCTATCCTATGCACTTCTTCAGGTGTCAACCGCCGATAATGCGAAATATCCAGCCGAGAGCTTTCCAAGCCCTTCTGTGTTCCATACTGCCACACATGCTCACCTAACACGCGCCGAGCCGCGCCATTAACAAGATGCGTAGCCGTGTGCGCCTTCATAAGCCCATAACGCTTATCCCAATCAATAACACCCTTAACGGTAACACCTTCCTTAGGCGCGTATGAGCCTTTAATCTTATGCACAATCACCCTGCCCACTTTCTGCACATCAACAACTTCCGCCTTCACATCATCAAACAATAGGAAGCCATGGTCAGCAGGTTGCCCTCCGCCTTCAGGGTAAAAGCACGTTTTGTCCAAGACAACGTATTCGCTGTCTATCACTTTGAGGACTTTCGCCTCAAACTCTTTCATGTACTGGTCAACATAGTACACTTGCTCAGTTGGCGGCAGCTTCTCCGCGGCTGTTTCAAGCGTTTGCTTAGCTTCAGTTTCTTCTTCCACGGGTTTAGTCGCCTGCATGTGTCGCTTGGCTATCAACGCGTAAAAATTCTCGGGAATCTCAACTTTCACGCCTTCACTTTCAGCGGTTTGCTTAACAATCTCTGGCGGAAGCCCCTGAGAATCATACAACTCCGACAGCGTAGCATCAGGCATTCTGCTCAGGCGTTTCGCTTTAAGCTCATCAGCGATTCGCTTCACCATTCCCTCGCCGCGCTTTATTGTGTCCTCAAACTTTTCTTCCTCAACCTTGAGCATTTCCATAATCTCGTTCCGCATAGCTTTGATGTGCGGGAAATCCCTCGACCAATGCTCAACTTGCATGCCCACTATGTCATAAAGCCTTTCAGGCATGCCCAGCATCCTCAGCAAACGGTAAATCCTACGGAACAGTAGCCGCGCTAAATAGCCTTCCTGAATGTTCGAGGGCACAACGCCTTCCGAAAGAATGAAGCTCAAGCACTTTGTGTGATCCGCAACCGCGAATGCGTTCTCGATGGGCGCAAGCACCTTGTCCAACTCGTCCATAGGCATTCCAACGAGCTTGGCTACTCGCCTTCTCGCGTCAAGCCTGTTCGCGGTTTTGTCAACGCTCACCAGCCCAGAATACTTCGCCACATCCAACAGAAAAGCGTTATCAATTTTCGTTAGCCCAGCCATCTTGAAAATCTTGTCCAGCAGGCTCCCATAAACGGCGTGAAAACAACTGGGCACTCCTTGAGAAAGCCACGCAAAGCGGTCTAAGCCGTAGCCCGTGTCCACCGTGCGTATGGGCAACTTCACGAACTCGTCGTTCACCACTTTGTACTGCATAAAAACGAGAGTGGCAACCTCCAACCCGCGGATTATGCACTCAACGTCTGGGCCAGCGTTTCCGCCGCCCACCCAAACATCCTCCTTATACACCACTTCCTCAGACTTCACGCCTAATACTTCTGTGACAAACTCATGATGATAACGTGCTGTCTGGTCTTTCCAGTACACTTCCCTGTCAGGATAGTTAAAGGCGTGATGCCCGCCCATCTCAAAAATGGTTAAGTGTCTGCCAAAAGTCGGCCCCGTGTTTGAAATGTCCACCAATCGGATGCAGGGCTGCGCTATCACAAGCGGGTTAGCTGGCGGCGGAGCGATGCCATCTGTGACGTAGGGCTGAAAATCAATTATGCTCGCGTGAGTCAAGTAAATGTCGTTTCTCCACCTTGCCACAACTGGGTAAGGTTTGATGCGTGTGTGTCCGTGTTTTTCGAAGAATGACAGGAAAGTTTCCCGCATTTCTGGAAGGCTATAGCTTCTTTTCGTGGGCGGATTGCCTAAGAACGTGTAGCAAGCGCATTCATCTGGGGTGGATTCGCCGCAGGTTTCCTGCTCTGGATTTTGCGTCCAAAAATATTCCCTGCACTTCGGACAGAGCTTTCTCACAAAGCCCTCTTCTTTGAAGAAGGGAAGCGTGTACTCTTCTGCTGGAAATCGGTTCAATTCTCAAGGCACTCCGTTCGCTATCAGTTTTCTCTGCTTTATAGTGAGGGTTTACGAGCTTCATGGATTTAAATAATTTCGCTACCCAATCTTCAAGTCGAGTAAAAAGCCCACCATGAAGCTTCCTATGAAGGGAATAAGCGAAATCAAGCCGACAAGCCACGACGCGGCTTGACCTGCACCGCCTAGCCAACCAGCTATTGTATTCCAGAGGGCGCTATAGTTTATGCTTATCACTCCGCTTGTGCCTAAATAAAACAGTGCGATGATGAATATGCCTATAAGAACAATAAAGAGCTTAGCTATTTTTTAAGTGCAAAACCCACTATGAAGCCGCCTACTGCGCCTAGACCAAGCTGGTAAACAACTGGGGTTATTATCTCGCTCATTTATCCTTCCCTCTTCCTATGTTAAGGCAGTTCAGTTTAAATCTGTTTTCCTGCAGAATAACAAGCAAAGCCCTCAGAAAGGTAATTACTACGGAAAGTGCCAATCGTCAATCATGCTTTTCACTTCTGCATAGCGCTTTTCCAGTCCATAACGCCTAAGGGGCTTAGCCAAGTGCCTCTGCGACCTAGTTGAAGTCATATAGAGCCCAACTTTCAGCTCCCGCGCTACAGTAACTTGCATCTTTTCGGCATCATCAAACCTTGCGCCGCACTTTTTACACCTGAAACCCTTGCCTTTGCCCATAGACTCCAGCCGCTTGCCACATGTTGGACAAAAGGGATTTTGGCACGCAGTTTTCGGAGCGAGTTCTAAAATTTTGATTTTTTCAAGGTTTATCGTTAAAGGCTTTGCTACTGAGGGCTTGCGCACAGCGCCATAGGCTTCTACGCTGTCACCTATGATGAGTTCTCTTGCCACTTTGCGAAGGTCTCCGGTGGGTTCATATGCTGCGCAGTCAACTTCGCTTTCGTCTTTGATGGAAAAAATCACGTGCCGCAAAGGAATTATCCGCGGACTCCGAGAGACAACACCCTTG
>DATDQZ010000056.1:0-12074 GCA_035292005.1 Bathyarchaeia archaeon
TGCGGCAGCCGCCGCCAAACTTGAAGCCGTAAAAGAAGAACTCGTAGACACCGTGGGAAGCGGCACTCCAATCTTCGGAATATGCTTAGGCTTGCAACTTTTCTTTCCAGAAAGCGAAGAAGGCGCAGGAAACGGCTTAAAGCTTTTTGAAGGCAAAACCGTCCGCTTGCCAAACTCCGTGAAAGTGCCGCACATGGGGTGGAACACGCTGCGAAAAGTGAAGCAGAACGAACTTTTGGAAGGCGTTGCCGATGGGGCTTACGTTTACTTTGTTCACTCATTGTATCCAGTGCCCGTTGATAGAGAGATTGTTTGCGCTGAAACGGACTACGGGGCAACGTTCGCTTCAGCCATAGCAGCAAAAAACGTGTATGGCACGCAGTTTCACCCAGAAAAGTCAGGCGACATCGGGTTAAAAATCCTGAAGAACTTTGCCAAAATAGTGAAGAGGTGACGTGTGAGGTGCAGGTGATTCCAGCCATTGACTTGATGAACGGCAAAATTGTTAGACTATCACGCGGCGACCCAAAAACCGCTAAAGTTTACGCGCAGTTTGGCACTGCTGTGGAAACCGCGGAGAAATGGAAAGCAGAAGGCGCAAAAAAGCTGCACATCATCGATTTAGACGCCGCTTTTGGCACGGGCGGCAACCTTTCAATAATCGCAAAAATTGCAGAAAACGTAGACTTGCCAATTCAGGTGGGCGGTGGAATCCGAACAATCAAGACTGTTGAAAACTTGCTCACAATGGGAATCAGCCAAGTTATTCTCGGTGCCTTAGCGTTCAGCAACTCGAACGCGGTAGCTCAGATTCAGAAAAAGTTCGGCTCCGAACGCGTAATTGTTGCTTTGGATAACAAGGATGGCAAAATCATGGTTGAAGGGTGGAAAACCCCAACAACCTTCAGCCTAAAAGAAGCCTTGGAAAAGTTTGCCAAACTTGAGGTTGAGGCGTTTCTTATAACTTCTATAACAAAGGACGGGACTCTTTCAGGCCCAGACCTTAATACGCTCAGTGAAGCATGCCGTTACCCGAATGTGGAGATAATTGCAGCGGGCGGAATAGGCAGTTTAAACGATTTAACAGCGCTTAAACGTGTCGGCGTTGAAGCCGCGGTCGTCGGCAAAGCCCTTTACGAAAACAAATTCACGCTTAAGGAAGCTTTGAAAGCGGTGGAAGGAGACTAGAATGCAATGCCCTTAGCGAAACGGATAATTCCATGTTTAGATGTGGACCACGGCAAAGTTGTTAAAGGAATTAGTTTTGTAAACTTGAAAAAAGCTGGAGACCCTGTTGAGTTGGCAAGGCGCTATTCGGATGAGGGCGCGGACGAACTGGTTTTTCTGGACATAACTGCTTCCTCGGAAAAAAGAGATATTTTACGCGGCGTTGTGGAAGGCGTGGCAAGAGCGATAAACATTCCCTTCACTGTTGGCGGCGGAGTCCGCAACGTTTCAGACGCGAGGCTTGTGCTTTGCAGCGGCGCAGACAAAGTCTCCGTGAACACGGCGGCAGTTGAAAATCCCTCGGTGATAACTAAGCTAGCGGACATTTTCGGACAGCAATGCGTGGTTGTAGCCATAGACGCAAAAAGAAGATACGAACAGAGAGCAGACAAGATAATGGTAAAAACGCGCGAAGGCCCAGTCTGGTTTGAGGTTTACACTTACGGAGGAAGAAAACCCACAGGAGTAGACGCGATTAAATGGGCAGTGCAGGCTGCGGAGCTTGGCGCTGGCGAATTTCTCGTAACATCAATGGACAAGGACGGCACAGAAGACGGCTACGACTTAGAATTAACACGCGCAATTTCTGAAAGAGTAAATGTTCCAATCATCGCAAGCGGCGGCGCTGGAAAACCCGCGCATTTTCTTGAAGCTTTCACGGATGGAAAAGCCGATGCGGCATTAGCAGCGTCCGTTTTTCACTATAATAAGTATCCTGTTCCAGTGGTGAAAGAGTACCTGCGGAAGCAGGGGGTGATTGTTAGACCTTGACTGGAGAAGAGTTGCTGAAAAAGCTGGATTTCAAAAAAGGCAACGGGCTAATTCCAGTGGTTGTGCAGGATTTTAAGTCTAAAAAGTTGCTTATGCTGGCTTTCACAAACGAGGAAGCGCTTAAGAAGACGTTGAGTACGGGTTACGCCCATTACTGGAGCCGTTCCAGAAACAAGTTGTGGATGAAGGGCGAAACGTCAGGGCACACGCAGAAAATCAAAAGCATTCTCGTAGACTGCGATTACGACGCATTGTTGTTCTTGGTGGAGCAGAAAGGAAACGTTTGCCACACTGGAAAAGACACTTGTTTCCACAACAAGTTAGAGTTTTAGCCAATAGTTTTTAAGAAATGACCCCCATATTTCTAGCTGCGGAGTTCACGTGAGAAACGCTTATTATGGCAGTAGGTGAAAACTGAATGGCACTGCATGAAGCCATGCTCTACGAAAAACAAGCGGACAAGAAAGTGAAATGCTGCTTGTGCGCGCGCCGATGTATCATAAGCGACGGCGCAACTGGGTTTTGCTTGGTTAGAAAAAACGAGGGCGGAACGCTTTACTCGCTTGTTTACGCGAAGGCTGTGTCCGCGGGTGTTGACCCGATAAGTAAGAAGCCGCTTTCGCATTTTAACCCCGGAGCACTGGTTATGTCTATTGCGGCGGCGGGCTGCAATTTCCGCTGCCAGTTCTGCGACAACTGGATGATAAGCCAAGACAGAGAAGTGGCTGGCAGACATTTTCCTCCAGCAGAGGTTGTGAAAGCGGCAGGAGAGAGAAACTGCCAAGGGATAAGCTACACTTACACTGAACCAACGATATTCATGGAGTATGCGTACGACACTGCAAAACTCGCTCATCAAGTGGGTTTATTCAACACTTTTGTAACGAATGGCTATATGACGTCCGAAGCCGTGAGAACAATCGCGCCCTACTTGGACGCGGCGACGGTTGACTTCAAAGGCGGAGGAGACCCAGACTTCTACAAAACCGTTTCAGCCGTCCCAAACGTCGAACCAATCTATGAAACGTTAAAAGAGCTTAGGCTAAATGGCGTTCACATAGAAATCACTAACCTAGTCGTTCCCAAAATCGGAGATTCAATCGACAGGATAAAAAAATTGGCAACGTGGATTAAGAATAATTTGGGCGCTGATACTCCTTTCCACCTGTTACGTTTTCATCCCGACTATAAAATGACGACCATTCCAGCCACGTCCATTGAAAGCATGGAAAAAGCGTACATGACCGCAAAAAACGTGGGGTTAAACTACGCTTATATCGGAAACGTTCCGGGGCATCCAGCCGAAAACACCTATTGCCCAAACTGCAACGAAACTGTGATTAAACGGTACAGCTTCGAAATTACCAGGTGGAACCTAACAAAGGATATGCGTTGCCCAGTGTGCGGGCACGAAATTCCAATAAAAGGGAAGCTGCACCCAAGCGGATATTCCTTCCCATACGCCCTGTTTTAATACGCCGTGCGACTTTGATTATAACTAGAGAGAATGTGGAAACTTCTAAGGTCAGACGCCATTGCTGTTCTTGATGACGAACTGGCAAAAAAGAGTTTAGCCAGATACTTCGCCGTCATGCAAAACAGAAAATTGGCGAAGTTCATGATAGCCAAAAAGCTTCCAGCCGAATTCGACAAAAACGATTCGCTAGAAGAGCTTTGGAAAGAGCACACGAAGCGCACCTGTGACTTCGCCATGATTGAACATGGAATTGATACGACCCAAAAATATTTCCAAGACATGCCTGCTCCAGAAAAATCCTATCTTGACCTGAAAATCGAAATCGCAAGCAGAATTCTGCAGAGCTGCCATTTTTGCAGTCGCAGGTGCGGCGCGGACAGAATGACGGGCGGGTTGGGTTACTGCAAATGTAGCAACGTGATGACTGTCTCCAGCATTTTTGAGCACGTAGGCGAAGAGCCAGAGCTTGTGCCTTCTGGAACAATTTTCACCATGGGCTGCACCATGCGCTGTCGGCACTGCCAAAACTGGACTATTTCCCAGTGGATGGAAAACGGAACCGACTATACGCCAGAAGAATTGGCTAGGGAAGTGGAACGTTTGCGCTTCAACGGCTGCAGAAACGCGAATCTTGTAGGCGGTGAACCTACGCCGTGGCTTTGGCAATGGCTAGAGACGTTCAAGCGTGTTGGCGCTAATGTGCCCGTTGTCTGGAACTCAAATACCTACTACAGCCCAGAAACAGCCCAGCTTCTAGCGGGATTCGCGGATGTTTACTTGTTAGATTTCAAGTATGGCCCAGGCGATTGCGCTGAAAGAGTTTCCGACGCACCCAATTATTGGGAAGTGTGCACACGTAATCATCTGGAAGCCAAAAAATACGGCGAACTGATAATACGCGTGCTAGTCCTGCCAAACCATTTGGAATGCTGCACGAAGCCGATTTTGAGCTGGATAGCGGACAAATTAGGCACCGAAACAAGAGTCAACGTCATGTTCCAGTACAGACCAGAATGGCGCGCACACGAAATCCCCGACTTACACAGAAGGCTCACCAATGATGAAGTGGAAAAGGCGATTCAACTGGCTGAAAAAGCAGGATTAAAAAGTTTTATAACCTAACTTAATAGGGCACTTACGGATTTTTCGCTTAGAAAAATAAGCGCAAAACCAAACAAAAGTTCAATCTATTTATAAGGGAGAGGGTAGAGCACTCAAAGTAAAGGTTCAAAAGACAACATGCCCAAAACCTAGGAAAACCTATGAAGCCTGTTCTAGAACTTCTACGACATTCGCCATGGCGCCCACCCACCTCAGATAAGCGTTTAACGTCGCACGCAGAGCAACCGTGTCCTTGGCTTCAACCTTCAGGATTAGGAAAGTTCCCTCCTTCTCCAAAATAGCGTTAGCGCGTCTAGTGACAGGCTTATTGACCTCTGGCGTTAAGGCGTTGATGAACGTGGTTAGGTGCTTTTCTGAAGAAAACTGTAAGCGAACAGTAGCCTTTGCCTTCATTAAACTTCTTCCTAACTCAATTAATGGCGTTGCCTTTTAAAATACGTGGTAGTAACTGACAAAAAATGTGAAGAAAATAGAAAAAAGGGATTATTTGCTTTCTTCTTCTGCTGCAATAGCCTTTGCTGTCTCTTCTATGGGTGCGCCTTTCGCTGCGCGTTTGGCTACGATTCCGAGTTTGGTTGTCGGAGTGTATGCTCCACCCGTAAACGTGAAGCCGCACTTTTTGCATTTCCAGACGCCTACGCTTTCTCGCTTAACTTTCGCAAAACCGCATTGCGGACATCTATGCGCTTTCCTTAGCTCCACAATCACTTTGGCGTATCGTTTTCTAACCGTAGCTCCGTATCGAACTCCTAAACCCCGCGTTGGACCTACTTTCTTGGTTCTTCCCAACCTTCTCACCACTCCAGTTTTTTCCGTAGTTCTGCAGCTTTTTCTTGCACAATTTTTGTGGCTTCTACAATCTGTTGCAGTGTGAAATATCCCGCGCCACCTTTTTGTACAGCACAGATGTTGCCTTCATCATTAATCGCCATTGAAATCCTCGCATCCATTATTTGCTCCTCCTCCAACCATGGATCAACAATTAATTTGTCGTTTATCTTTCCCAGAGTCACCGTTATAGGATGACTTTTCATCGGAAGCGGCGTATACCCCGTCTTGATTTTCACTTCTCCATCTTCGATTTCATAATTGGGCATCTTCGTGTTGAGCAACGCGGCGACCGCGGCTAAAGCAGAAGCATCTATCAGGTTTCCATCATGGTTAAGCACGTAAACGTCAACAAAAACGATGAAAACGTTTTTTCCAGGTTCTATGCATAATTTTCCCGTATCTAAAGCTTTGGATTCTCTTATGCCTCTGTCCACTATTCTGGCTAGTTCTATCGAGTTTTCATCTGGCGGTCCAGGCTCGAAAGCTGCTGAAGCCAACGGCACAAGCTCAGCGTTTACAGTCAGCACTCCTTCGTTTGGTATGTCAGGAAACGGCTCGCCAGTTTCAATTTTTACTCCAACCAGAACCTCGGTTTTTCCCAATAGCACTCTAGCGGAGCCTTCTGCCCGTTCGATTAATCCCTGTTCAAGTTTGATTTCTCGATAGTCACCTAAACCTCTTCCATCGAGACGTTTCCCAGCATCAATTAATTGTCCAATCTGCTTCTGTCTTACACGAGTAACCAGTGATGACATTACTCTTCAACCTCCTCCTTGACGTTCATGTACTTTGTTTTTAACGCTTCCTTTTGTAAGTCGTAGATTTTTTTGCATCCTTCAATTGCCATGTTCACTGCGTTCTCGAACTCTTCTGGAGTAAGTATTCCATCCATCTGCAGCAATGTTACAGCGTTCAAATTGGGCATGAAAGCCACAGGAACGTCAGCGACGCCTGCTTTGTCTTCTGTATCCATCAGGTCCAGAACCACTGTGTCGTCAACTTTGCCTGCTGCACACGCAACCACCAGATCTCGCATGGGAATGCCAGCGTCTGCTATCGCCAAGGAAGCAGCAGTTATGCTTGCGCACCGTGTTCCACCGTCAGCCTGCAAAACTTCAACGAAAACGTCTATGCCCGTCCGTGGGTACAAATCCACGAACAGCGAAGGCTCAAGCGATTCTCTGATGACTTTTGAAAGTTCCACCTCTCTTCTTGACGGCGCTGGTGACTTGCGTTCCTGCACCGAGAAAGGCGCCATGTGATAGCGGCACCTCAGTACCATGCGGTCTGGAAGCGACAAGTGCTTAGGATGCATTTCTCTCGGGCCGAACACCGCCGCCAAAATCTTGTTCTTTCCCTGCTCGATGTACGCTGAACCATCAGCGTTTGACAAAACGCCCACTTCGATTTTTACAGGTCTTAATTCGTCTATTTTCCTTCCGTCTAATCTGTAACCTTTTTTATCAATCAATTTTTCTGGTTTTTCATTCATTTTTTACTTTCCTCCCGTTTTGCTTTTTCTTCTTTGAGCAATTGTGTGATGCGGTCTGTTAGACCGCTTGTGTGGGATTCTTCTTCGATTTTTCGAATCGCCATAATGGCGAGTTCTTCGTCTTCTGGGTTTTTTCCAGTGACCAATATGACTCCGTTGAGTCCCAGAATTATCTGGCAGCCTGTTTCCTCTTTTATCATGGAAATCATAGAACCCTTTCTGCCGATCACTCGGGGGATTTTCGTCGGCGTCACTTTCGTTATCTGTCCGCGGGTTATTTTTCCCAAGCCAGGCTCGCCGACCGTGAGTTGCGGGTCGTGTGCTCTGTCGTATGACGCTATTTTGGCAACTATCAAATCTCCTGCATTAAGCACTTGCGATAACTCGTCATTTTGCGGTTTGAAAGGCCTGCTTAGAACGTCTGAAGCTCTCAAAAGAGCTTGGTAAGGTGCTTCAATGTCTATTGTCCATCCGTTGAATCCAATTTCCACAACTGTGCCTATGACCATGTCGCCTACTTTGGGAACGTAAAATGCCCTTAGAGCGACGACGTTCACTTTTTTGTCATCATTATCTACAAGGCCGATTCGTGAGGCGTAGATTTTGTTTCCCTCAGCGTATGTGTTTTCGCCTGCTACGTAGTCGCCTTCTGCAAGCAATTCTCCAGGTGTTACAAGCTGCTTCTTTTCAAAAAATGTTGGCATAATCTCATCTAACCTCCATTTTGATTCAAATTTTTTAGGTAACTATTTTCGCTTCTCCATTTCCCTTTGTAACTTCTCCAAGTTTATTAAGGAACGAAGCGTAAGAGCCGGCAGGCATTTCTATTATGCCGTGCCAGGAACCGTCGGCACGCCATTCTTCCTGTTTTATCGTTCCGAAGTTTTTGACTGCTCCATACGCTCTTGCTGAGTATTCCGCAGGTATCTGGACGCTCACGGATATTTGTTCTATTTTCAAAGGCAAAATCGGACGCAGGAGTTTCACTATGTCTCTGGCTTGTTCTTCCACGGACTTATACGGGTCTATTGGATAGTGGATTTGTTCCATGGCGTTCTCTATGCGCAAGGGTGGGTGTGGAAGATTGGTTTTCGGGTCAACTGCCTGCCGTGATATGAAATCGATTATTTGCTTTCTTTTGTCTTCCACCATTTTGCGCCTTTGCTCTGTTGTAAGCTGAAGTGTGCCTTTTTTAAGTATAATCTCTGCGATTTTCAGTGTTTCTGTTGTTCCGAAGGCTTTGCGCAACTGCTCCTCTGAGACTCGCGTGCCCTTGTTTGCATCTGCAAAAATGGTTTCAGTCGCTAGAACCTCTGTTATTCCGGCAATTTTTCCCGTGCGGTAGTCTAACGCCTTCTGGGGTTTTACTAGAACTTCAAAATGTTCGTTGTCTTTTGTTAAGCGTGCAACGGTGTATTTCTCACTCATTAAGGTTTCACTTGCTCGAACCCAGCTCTTTGATATAGCCTTCTACTGTTTCGTCTGTGAGCGTTTCCATTTTCTTCGTTTCTACGGGGATGACCACGATTTTTATTCTGGGCGGCAATTGTCTGGCTTCTAAGGCTTTTATCAAGCATTTTACTGCGAGTTTTATGTTGTCCTCCAAGCTCATGCCTTCGCGGTATTCGTCTTTTAATATTGCCAGCACTGTTTCTCTTCCAGCGCCTAGGGCTGTGGCTTTGTAGCCTCTGTAGGTTCCGCTCGGATGGGTTCCGAAAACGCGTGTTCCAGTTTTGTCCACGCCGCTAAAGATTATTGAAACTCCGAAGGGTCTTACACCGGCGTGTTGCGTGTACATTTGTTGTATGTCGCATATTCGTTTGGTTACAACTTCCGTGTCTATGGGTTCGTCGTAGGTTAATTTGTTGCTTTGCGCGTATATCCGCGCTTGGTCTATGAGTATTCTGGCGTCGGAGCTTAAGCCCACTATCGCGGCGCCTACGTGGTCGTCAACTTTGAAGATTTTCCAGGAGTATTCCGATTCTTCGAGAATTTCGATGTTTTCCTCTGCGCCCAGAACTACTCCTCCCGCGCATTGAATCCCTAAAATTGTTGCTCCACGGTTCACTAGTTCCATGGCGTATTCAACTTGAAAGAGCCGCCCATCTGGGGAGAAAACGGTTATGGCGCGGTCGTATGCTCCTGGTGCTGCAAACACAGACATAACTTTAACCTCACTTTAACTCTTTACGCTTTGCAGTCTTTCATGTGACAACTTAACTAAAAACCTTTCCTATTTAAAGCGGTTCTTGGTTTGATGTCAGTGAAATGTCTACTTCAGCTTTAGGGCTTCGACTTTGTTTCTGTCACAAAAAAGTAAACGAGGTTTGGATAGACACTCTCACTCTGTCTTGCTCATGAACACTGGTTCGTCTTGTTTTTCTCTGTCAACAACTAATCTTCCATTCTTTATTACCTTGTCCACCAAGTTCACGCCGAAACGGTAGCCCAGAAACTTGTGGTTAGGAGCATTCAGAACGATAATGTCAGCTCGTTTACCCGTTTCCAAACTGCCCACTTCGCCAGCGCGATTAACAGCGTAAGCAGCATTAATCGTCGCAGCCGTAATCGCCTCAGCAGGTGTCATACGCATGAAATTACAAGCCATGGCAATAACCAACTGCTGATTCTCAACCCAACAATCCGCGTTAAAACCCGTTCCCAAAGCCACTGGCACTCCACAGTCAATCATTAACCGCGCATCAGCGTATCTGCCCATCATCAGGCTGAAGGCAACCGCAGGAAGCAAAACCGCAATAACGCCCTTTTCAGCCATAGCTTTGATGCCTTCAACAGAAGAAAAAAGCAGATGCTCGGCAGAAACAGCGCCAACGTCAGCGGCGATTTCTGCGCCGCCAAGCATGCTCATCTCGTCGGCGTGAATCTTGGGTTTCAAACCGTGATTTTTGCCCTTCACCAAAATTCGTTTAGTCTGCTCTAGGCTGAAGATTCCTCTTTCACAAAAAACATCGCAAAACTCGGCTAACCCCTTCTCCGCAACCTTTGGAATAGTTTCCCCAACAATCAAGCCAACATACTCTTCCGAGTTACCACTGTACTCAGGAGGAACAGCATTAGCCCCCATGAAAGTAGAAACAACATTCACGCAGTGCAGCTGGTTCAGCCGTCTAGTGGCTCCCAAAATCTTCAGCTCATCTGCCGTGCTTAAGCCATACCCACTCTTAGCCTCAACCGTGGTCGTGCCATGAGCCAGCATAGCATCAAGCCTTTCCAAGCCTAAATCAACGAGTTTTTCAACTTTCGCTCTTCGTGTTTCCTTAACGATTCTCAGTATGCCGCCGCCAGAACCGAGAATTTCCATGTGAGAAGCGCCTTCAACCCGCATCTGAAACTCATCTTCACACGAACCAGCAAAAACCAAATGCGTGTGCGGATCCACAAACCCAGGAAGAACAACCTTCCCTTTAGCGCTGAGGACGGTTTCAGCCCTAAACGCTTTTGTCACATCCCGAGTTTTCCCAACGGCCACGATTCGCCCTTCTTTGGTGGCTATGGCACCGTCACGCACAATTCCCAGCTCACGCATCTGCCTGCCTGTCCGAGGTTTTAGACCGCCGTCGGCAAGAGTTAACAACTCCTCAGCATTCACAATAAGAAGGTCCGCGCTTTCTCTGGTTCTGCCCTTAGCGGTTTTACTCAAAGCAATACCAGACTAAAGCTAAGCGCAACAAAGTAATATAGGTTACCAAAAAATTCGGCTTCGCAAAATAGCAGAAAGTCAAAGCAAAGTTTAAACTTATAAGTTTTCAACAGGCTTCACTTTGTAGAAGAGGAAAAGCTGTGGAAACCGCGAAACTCGTAAAAGCTAGCTTGCCTAAACAACTGGCGGAAAGATTTCTGAAAGAAATGTTTGAGGAAAGAAATTGCTGAAATACATCGAAGAACATGGAAAATACGTGGAAATCACGGGTTTTAGAAACGTCAAGATTGAAGACGCTGAAGAATTCTTGAAGGCAATCCGCAAGGAGAAGCAGCAAAACACCGCGGTTCAATTCTTCAACGCTGAGCTTGTGGCTACGTGGCAGCACTTGTACTTTGCAGCTTTAAACGCATTGACGGCTTTCAGAAACAAAGGGAACATTTCGAAAAACGTCGCCATGGAAGTTATGCTTTACGCTTCTGCGCAACGGCAGATTCGAAAGGCTATAGAACTCGTAGGGGTCAAATGTGACTCTGCAAACATGGCGGTGGTGATAGTCGGTGAAACTCCAGACTCCGTCCAAACAGTTCTTCATACAGTTTCAAAGTGCATTGGTGCGAAACCCGACGAGACCGCTCTCGAATTGTCCAAAGGTAAGATTCGGAGCATCCGCAGAGCTTTCGACATATCTGAGAGAGAGCTTGAAACGGTCATGAAAAAGAATAACCTTGAGCAGGCTTTGGTTAACCTCGTCGTCGAGAGAATGGCTCTGCTGTCCACTCAACTTTAAGCTTAAAGCATTTTCTCTTTGACAACCGCTAAAATATCACTGGGCTTTATGAGGGACATGCCTGTTAATCCGCCGATGACTTCGATTAACAGGATTTTGTCGGGATTTTCCATATCAGCTTTTCGCTGAATGTCCGCTGCGGCAGCCTCTATGAAGTCTCGTGAGTGAATGCTTGTAAAACGCTTTTCCACGGTAACCCTGAAAGCCTCGTTCTCTCCTATCTTGGCGGCAAGTTCTGTAGCCGCACGTTTTATTTCTTCCAAATCAGTGCGTACAACTTTCTCGATTGGAATAATCCTCAGCGCGTAACGAAACTCGTACGGACGCTCCTGCAGAATAGCGCGGAATTTTTCGATGACCTTGTAAGGGTCAAGAGTGGTTTTTGCCGCGATCAAGCCTCTGACTCCCGTCTTATTCACTGTTGCCGCGACGTCGCCTATCTCCTCCTTAAGCAGATAGAGCATTTCAGAACACATTTGCCTCTCGCTTCCGCGTGAAGTAGTAGCTAAGAGGTTAAAATCCGAGAGCACGCTTTCAACTCCATCAAAGGGTCAGTGCAAGTACGGCTTTTCTCACAGCTTGAAAGCTCGTAGCCGTCGCCTCACATCATCCCACAATAAAATCTCCGCTCAAGGATTTATCTATTTTGATGTTTTCAGGCACTATGCTTAAATTAGGATACAATTTTTCCATTCTTATCTAT
>DATDQZ010000057.1:0-4837 GCA_035292005.1 Bathyarchaeia archaeon
CCGCTCAACGTGGATGGCGATAGGACAGCAGCCTTCATCGCTGGCGCCCTCAAAGCAGACCGCCTAATTCTGTTAACAGACGTGCAAAGTTTAGTCCTGAAAGGCAAGCCCATTCCAAAAATAAGCGCCACTGAAGTTAAAGAGGCTCTCTCCAGCATCGGACATGGCATGAGCACCAAAGTGCACGCGGCTTTGGAGGCGCTCAACCAAGGCGTCGGCGAAGTCTTAATCACGTCAGGTCTGGAGAAACTGCCTATTTCTTCCGCGTTGAAACACAAGTGCGGTACCGTGATTAGCCGTGAATGAAAAAGAGATAATTGACGCCGAGAACAGGTTGATGGCGAACGTTTTCGCCAAAAAACCCGTAGTGCTGACACGGGGCAAAGGCGCGCTTGTCTGGGACATAAACGGCAAAGAATACGTGGACTGCACGGGCAGCTACGGCGTCGCCCTACTTGGGCACTCGCATCCCAAAGTTGTGGAAGCAATACAAAAGCAGGCAGAAAAGCTGATTTCCTGCCACGCTGGCTTCTACAACGACATGCGCACGGAATTTCTGCAGAAACTCGTGAGCATAACTCCAGAAGGGTTGGACAAGGCTTTTCTTTCGAACAGCGGTGCTGAGGCTGTGGAATGCGCCATAAAACTGGCTCGAAAATTCTCGGGCAAGCCTGAAATAATCGCCATGATGGGAGCGTTTCACGGGAAAACCATGGGCGCCTTGTCTGCGACTTGGGACAAGAAGTATCGTGAACCATTTCAACCGCTAGTGCCCGAGTTCAAGCATGTTCCTCCCGACAATCTTGAAAAGGTACGCGAAGCCATAACGGATAAAACTGCCGCCGTCCTTGTCGAGCCGATTCGCGGCGAAGGCGGAGTACGAATTCCACCCGACGGGTTCATTCAAGGGCTCAGGGAAACATGTGACGAAAAGAACGTTCTCCTAATCTTTGATGAAGTGCAAACGGGTTTCGGTCGCACTGGGAAGCTATTCGCGTGCGAGCACTGGAGTGTTATTCCTGACGTGATGTGTTTAGCGAAGCCCGTGGCTGGCGGATTGCCCATCGGCGTAACCGTAGCCAAAGAGAACGTCATGTCTTCACTTAAAGTGGGAGAGCACTCGACCACTTTTAGCGGAAGTCCGCTGGTTTGCGCTGCCGCGTGCGCCGCGATTGACGTGCTCTTAGAGGAAAAACTTGTGGAAAGAGCAGCGTCTCTGGGCGGGTACTTTAAGGCGAAGCTGGAAGACATGCAGGCGAGATACAAAATCATAAGAGAAGTTCGCGGCTTAGGGCTAATGATAGGCGTGGAACTCAGATTCGACGTTCTCAGCATACTACTCAAAACCATGAGCAGGGGCGTGCTCATCTTGGATGCGGGAAAAAACGTTCTGCGTTTCCTGCCGCCCTTAGTCATCGAAAAAGAACAAATTGACAAAGCATTGTCTGTTCTCGACGCTGTTTTAGGAGAAGAGGAAAATGCGCGATTACTCGGTGCGCCTGCTAACTGACCTGTTGAGCATTTACAGCCCTTCAGGCAAAGAAGAGGCTATTTCCAGCTTTCTCGTTAAAGAAATGAAAAAGCTCGGCTTTCGCGTAAGAAAGGACGCCATTGGAAATGTGATTGGAGAAATTGGACAGGGCGAACCAACAATTCTCTTGTGCGGGCACATGGACACCATTGTGGGAAACCTGCCAGTGCGAAGTGAAAACAACAAATTATACGGCGCAGGCGCCGTTGACGCAAAAAGCCCACTAGCAGCCATGATTATCGCTGCAGCCACACTTGCCCGCGAGTCAACTCTTGAGGCTAGAGTGCTGGTTGTCGGCGCTGTAGAAGAAGAAGCCACCAGCAAGGGCATCAAACACATAATAAAGCAGGGGCTTCAAGCTGACTACGCCATATTCGGGGAACCCAGCGGCGTCGGAAACATAACCATAGGCTACAAGGGCGGCTTGCACCTCAAAATAACCTGCAAAACGGAGACTGGGCACTCTTCTACGCCGTGGTTTTACGAAAATGCCTTAGAAAAAGCGTTTGGACTCTGGCAACAAATCAAGAATGCCTATCCGCCTGTGGAAGAGCAGGAGAGCCCTTACCACGCTGTAACCGCGTCCCTAGTCAAACTGACTGGTGGCAGAGGGAACTCTAAGGTTCCTGCTGAAAGCGAGATGCGCGTTGACATTCGGGTTCCTCCCCAATTCACCACCGCCCAAGTTTTCAACGTTATCGAAAGCGTGATTAAGCAGTGGCAAACTGCCAACCCAAAAGTTCAGGTGAAAGTCGCAGTATGGGACCGAAACGAACCCTTCGAAGTTGCCAAGAACTCGCTTCTTGTGCGAGCCCTGTCCTACGCCATCAGAAAAGTCATGAACAAACCTGCCACGCTTCTGAGGAAAACGGGAACTGGCGACATGAACATCCTCGGCAGAGCCATGAACATCCCCATAGTCACGTATGGACCTGGCGATTCGCATTTGGACCACAGAAAAGACGAGCACATCGACATAAGCGAGTACTTAGCTGGCATTGAAGTCTATAAGGAGACTATTCTAAAGCTGAGCGAACTGCACATGAAAAATGAAAGCCACTAACCGTTATGCTATGCTTTGTCCAGTTTGAATTCTTTGTGAATTGCTCGGACTGCTGCTTCTCCATCTTTTTCCTTAACCACTAAAGAAATGTTCAGCTCCGAGGAGCCCTGAGCTATCATGCGGATGTTTACTCCTGCACATGCGACTGCAGTGAACAACCTTGAAGCCACGCCCAGTGTGCCTTTCATGTTGGCGCCCATGACGGCTATCACGCAAACATCATCCTCAGCAGTCACATCACTAACCAAGCCTCTGCCTAAAAGGGCTATTTCAAGCGTGCTGAGTGCCCTGCCCAACAGGTTTCTGCGAATCACCAGCGAGATGTTTGCTTCTGAAACCGCCGTGGAAATCATCATGATGTTGATGTTGCTCTTGCCAAGCACATCGAAGATTTTCGCGTAACTTCCAGGCGCCCCCACCATTCCTGCGCCGCTAACGTTAATCATGGCCACGTCTCGGATTAGGGCGATTGCTTTCGCAACATCTGCCCGCTTGGCTGTCTGCTCATTTGATATTAGCGTGCCTGGGTTTTCAGGGTTGAAAACGTTTCTTATTCTAGCTGGAATGTTCTCTTTCATGATTGGTTCTAATGCTCTTGGGTGCATGGTTTTTGCTCCGAAGATGGCCATTTCCGCGGCTTCTTGGTAAGAGAGTTCAGGCAGCATTTTTGCGGATGGAATGATCTTCGGGTCAGCGGTCATTATCCCATCTACATCGGTCCATATCCAGACTTCGTCAGCGGCTAAGGCGGCGCCTATAAGGGTAGCCGTGTAGTCTGAGCCTCCGCGCCCAAAAGTTGTGACTACGCCGTCTTGGGTTGCAGCTATGTAGCCCGTCACCACTGGGATTATTCGCTTTTCAAACAAAGGCTCGATTCGTTCTCGCAGTTGGTGCATGGTCACGTTCATAAGCGGGCTGGCTTCTCCAAAGTCCGAGTCAGTCACTATTCCCGCTTCTTTACCGGTGAACCATTGCGTTTCAAGCTTCAAATCTCGAAGAGCGCCCCAAACTATGGGCGCGGATAATCGTTCTCCGAAAGACAAAACGTAATCTTTCGATTTGGGCGTGAGCTCGCCAACGTAGCTTATTCCAGTGAGAACTTTCTCAAGTTCATCGATTGTCTTTTCAATGATTTGCTCTACTTCTTTTCGTACGTGTTTGTTTTCGATGGCTTTTTCCGCAGCCGTCAGGTGACTTTCAAGTAGTTCTTGTTTAAACTTTCGAACGTATTCGTCATTTCCTTTTTTCGCTTTTTCCGCCGCTTCGAAGAGTTTGTCGGTTGTGCCGTCCAAAGCTGAGACCACAACGATTACATTGTAGCCTTGTTTGGCGCTGTCTGCTACCAAATTTGCGACGCGGCGGATGTTTTCGCCTGTAGCCACGGAAGTTCCGCCAAACTTCATCGCTATCTTCTTCATATTCGCGCACTTTCCAGACTTTTACGTAAGTAGTTTATCGGCTAAGTTATGTTTTATGTCTAACAGGTCCCTTAATATGGCGCTGGCGGTTTCCATTCCGCCTGCCCCTCTGCCTATAATGGTCTCTTCTCCAGCGAACTCGGAAACGAAGGTTACAGCGTTGAGGACGCCGCTTACGCATAACGGGTCATGCTTGGATATTTCCGTAGGCGCAACTTTTGGGTTGCCATCTACCGACCCTATAAGCTTAATCGTGTTTCCTTTTTTAGCTGCTTTTTCAAGCGCTTGCAGAGTCACGCCTCGGATGCCCTGCACATCCACATCCTTCAAAGTGTACTTTTTGTTCATTATCCAATTCGCCATAATAACCACTTTGCACGCTGTGTCTATTCCGTCAACGTCCATTGAAGGGTCAGTTTCGGCATACCCAAGTTTCTGGGCGTTGTCCAGCGCTTGTTGGAAAGTTATGTGTTTTTCCTCCATTTCTGTGAGGATGTAATTTGTGGTGCCGTTCAAAATCCCGCGTATGGCGACTATCTTATCGCCTAAGAGGCACTTTTTGGCCAATTCCAAAACTGGAGTGCCGCCGCCCACGGTGCCGCTGAACCGCAAATACACCTTATTGTAGTCAGCAAGTTCTGTTAAAGCGGGGAACGCTAGTGCGAGAGGACCCTTGTTGGTGGTGACAACGTGCTTGCCCGTTTTAAACGCATTTTTGATGTGTGATAAGCCGGGTTCGCCGTTCTTCACGTTGGTGGGAGTCGCCTCAACCATTACTTCAGCTTCAACCGACTCTATCACATCCAACGGCGACATCTTGGGATG
>DATDQZ010000058.1:0-10100 GCA_035292005.1 Bathyarchaeia archaeon
ACACCAAACGTTTTGACGATTCCGAGCCATTCAGGAAAGTTCAAGACTACACTGTACAGTTTGCAACAGTAACCGCACGTGGTGCATTTCCAGTTTGCGATGCACTGCCATGGAACAAACGGCATTCTGGACACACTCAATATTAGGGCAATCACTGACTAAAAATCTTTTTCACAAAACCAAAAAACTATGGCTTCTTGTAAAGGTAAATCGTATGCGAGGGATAACCTAGCTGCGGATTCTCGCAGAAATTCTCCACCTTTACGGGCTTCCACCCCACGATTTCGTAGTCATGAGAAACCACGCGAACACCATTTTTAAGCTCAGTTTCCAGCTTCGGCTTGATTTTTTCGTTCGCGCTCGTTGTCAAGTACAAGAAAACCACGTCGGCAGAAGTCAAATTCACGTTGAACATGTCGCCGTTCACTATCGTCACTCTGTCCGCCAAGCCATTATCGTGGATGGTGCTGAGCGCTTTTTTAGCCAAATCCTCCCTTAACTCGACGCCCACGGCTCTAGCGCTGAAAGTCTTGGCAGCCATTATGACTGTTCTGCCGTCTCCTGCACCCAAGTCAAATAAGACTTCGCCAGGCTTTAATTCGGCTAACTGAAGCATACGCTGAATCACTGGAAGCGGGCTTGGAACGAAAGGCGCAATGAACAGGCCATAAGCCTCCAATTGGGTTTAGAGATATTACGCTGTCCCTATGCCACGTAGGTTTCTCTCTTCGGCGTTGGCCTTTTGGCTTCCCCACATTTCAAGCAACTTTGGGCGCACAATTCCAAGTATTTCTCCTCGTCTTTGGAGCCAACCGCCTCAGCCGCTTTTTGGCAGATTTCACTGGGTTCGGAGCAGCCTTCTTCTCTGCAAAGGTTCGACACGTAACTGCAAACCTCCTTCACGTCTTTGGGTTCCAACACTGCCCTGTTTGAGCGCACTAGGAGGCATAGTTCTCTAGCCATAACACATGTTTTAACGTATTTGACGCGCTCAAGAACTTCCTCACGCAACTTTCTTCGACTTATCTCCACCTTTCAAAATCTCCTCTCGATTGAATGGATGCTTACGCAAAATAAGGCGGTTCATCACTTAAAAAGTTGTTGTTAACCATTCCTAAATCTCGGTGAATTTACTAAGAACCAAAAAACAATTCTGAAGAAAACCCTTTTCAAGAAACCATGTTGATGGTGGTTGCCTACCTGAATCGTCTGCTCAGCGCTTTGCGTTCCACTTCAAGAACCAACTCGTAAAACCTGTCAGTGAGCTTAGGCTCTTTCTCAAGAACTCCCGCAACTTCTAACGGCTGAACTTTCCTAGCGCTCAGAGCCACGGCTGCTGCTTTGCCGTATTTCGCGATTAACTGCGAAGTCTGCACCGCCTGGTCCCGCAGTTTCTCTTCAGCCTTAGTCAGCTTTTGTCCCTTCTTTTCTACGAGGGGCAGCGCCGTTTCCTCTTCCACCTTCAAAAGCCCAATCGCCTGCGAGCCGCATCTGGGGCATTTAGGCTTATCAGGCAAGTCTTTAACGCGAATCATCTCCATGTAGTCCCAGCAGTTCGTGCATACAAAATTGCCCGTTTCATTCAGCAACCTTGCTTTGGCTGATTCCACCAGCACGGCGCGCATTCGCTCGGGCGGAATAAGGTCGGTTTTCATGCTTACCCGTTCAATGCCTACGCGAGCTACGGGAGTAGCGTTGTCGCCAGCATCAACTATCTGCAGCGTGATTTCGCCGTCTCGAATCTTGCCCAAAACATGGACAAGGCTGTTCACGTCAAGGTCTTTCGTGAAAACTTCCTTCAAACCTTCCTCGTAAATGGGCGTATCCTCAAAACTGGTTATCAGTTTCTGCAAGCTCACGTTGCTGAAATCCGCCCATTTTTTCAAAGCTCCGAAACGGCGTGCTACGTGGATTACGCGTCGTTTGAATAAGCCTGTTTTCACCGTTGACCTTGTTACCGTGTCTTTGACTGCTTGCTCTGGCATGGCACGCAGTTCATCGAATACTTCGAGGATGCGGGCTGAGTTGGCGGCGCCTAGTGTTTGCACGAAGATGCGGTACGGGTCATGCTGCACCACTATGCCGTGTCCAAGTTTGTCTGAGAGAATTTGCCCCAGCAGTTGCGCTAAAGCGCGGTTCGTAAGAGAACCGAAGTTAGCGTGGACTATGACGAAGTCTTCCCAGTCTTCGACGACTATTCGATTCGCCGTAGGAACCGCAACGCCCGCGTTGACTTGTTCTATTGTTTCCGTCAAAGCACGTTGTATGGTTTCTTTGTCGGCTGGATACTGTTCACTGAGCAACGCGCTGATTTCTTCCTGTGAAAGCCCGCTTCGCATTTTCTCTTCAACAAACCCTCTTATCGAGGCGACTTCCTGCGCCACTTCGAAGGGCACTGGGATTTCTTCGCCTATCCAGCTTGGTATAGCGCCCGTGGGGTCATCAACGGGTCTCACGTAAACTTTGTCTTCTGTCGTGTAAATTATTTGCCACGCGCTGCCTCTGATGACGAATTTGGTTCCTGCCTTGCCATACTCCGACATAAACGCCTCGTCCAACACTCCAATCGAAGAGTCGCTTGACTCTTCTACAACGAGGAACTGTTTCTCTTCAGGAATCATGGATAAGTTATCAAAGTAGTATTCGAAGAGCGCTTTTGTTCGCGAAGGCTTCAAAACCACCTTATCCTCGAAGGAAACCCAAGCCAAACGCGGAAAACGCTCATGCATGTACCTGAGCACTTTTTCAACATCTTCCATGGTCATGTTTTGATAGGGATAAGCGTTTCGCGCTATCTCCAAAATATCGTTGAATTCCAATCGCCTATTCTTAAGCAGTAATCCCGCTATTTGATGAGTCAGTACATCATAAGGTTTAGGCGGGATTTCCACAGGCTCCAACTCTTCCTTCAAGGCTCTTCGTGCAATGACCAAAGCCTCCAGCGTATCGTCGGAGTCCATGCCGACAATCACGCCTTCCGCCACGCGGCCGACGCTGTGGCCCGCTCTTCCCACTCGCTGAATAAGCCTAGTCACTTGTCTCGGGCTCATGTACTGAATGACCAAGTCGATGCGGCCTACATCAATGCCCAACTCGAGGCTACTGGTGGCGATAAGCCCCTTAAGCTCGCCTCTCTTCAGTCCTGTTTCTGCCGCTATTCGCGATGGTTTAGCAAGAGAACCGTGGTGTATGGATACTGGAAAGTCTATGTCCCACACTTTGAACCTGCTGGCTAAAACTTCCGAGACGGCTCGGGTGTTCGTGAACAGGAGCACGGATTTGTGTTTGCTCATGTAATCTCTGATTATCCTTAATCGCGCTGCCACCTCTGGGTGCGTGTAGAGTTTTCCCGCAAGCCGCGCGTCTTCCTCGGTGGGCTGCGGAAAAATCACCTGTAGCCGCATCATTCTGGCGACGGGCACGCGGATGATTTCAACGCTTCGACTGTTGCCAACGAGAAACTGAGCCACTTTCTCGGGACTGCCGATTGTTGCGGATAACCCTATCATCTGAAAGTCTCTGCCAATCAGGCTCCTTACTCGTTCCAAAGCTAAGGACATCTGGCTTCCACGTTTACTGTCCGCCAGTTCATGCACTTCGTCAATTATCACCCACTTCAAGCTTTGCAGGTGCTGGCGCAACAGCCAACCAGACAGCACGGCCTGTAACGTTTCAGGCGTTGTTATCAGAATGTCAGGTGGACTTCTCGACTGCCGCGTTCTCTCTTTTGTATCAGTATCGCCGTGCCTGACTGCCAGTTTTATGTCCAAGTTGTTGCACCACCATTCAAGCCTTTCGAGAAGGTCTCTGTTTAGAGCACGCAAAGGCGTGATGTACAACACTTTTATTCCCGGCGTTTTTTGCGGTTCTTGAAGCAGCATGCTCAGCACTGGAAGAAACGCCGCTTCAGTCTTGCCTGTAGCCGTAGGCGAGATTAAGAGGACGTTCTTGCCTTCGAGAATTTTAGGAATCGTTTTCTCCTGAGGCTCAGTCGGCTTAGGGAATCCCTTCTGCTCGACGAGCCTTCGAACTGGCTTCACAAGCATTCCAAAAACGTTTTCAGAAGATTCCTGCAAGTTTGGTTAAGCCTCAGGTGCCGAGAAGACTAAGCGCGGAATCAACTGTAAAAATGTTTTGGAGCGTTTTTCAAAGAATTTATATTGCCATTTTCCAAATCTAAACAAGAAAAATAATGTCAGTTAAAAGGAAAGCTAAACTCGCAAGGAAGAAAAAACCGCAGATAGAAATTAGGCAAATGACAAGCTGAAAGTTACATATGGTTTTCCAAGAACATCGAAGAATAGCCAAGAAAGACACTGTTGTTTTGCGCGCATCTTGCTTACAGCATACTTCGCAGCCTCAGTCGAGTCCCAATGGTTTTTTACAAGAACATGTTTAATCTTGATGTTCAAACGGAAAATTTCGATTTAAAAACAATGGAAAATTATTTATTCACCATCATAAGAAACCATGGATACGGAACATTACGGAGGAAATTGAATGGCTAAATGTAAAAAATGTGGAACCGAAGTCTCAAAGCCAAAGAAAGCTTGGAAGATGGCTGGACGCCCAGACAAATCAGGAAAACGAATGCAACTAGAAATCGGGCTTTTTGAATGCCCCAAATGTCATGCTACTTTCCGCGAAGTGCTGAGCAAAAAGAAAATCTAAGCATGCACAGCGACAACCCCTACCAATACTAAAGGCCAAAAGTTACGATTACCCTTTCACTCCCTCATTTTTCCTTTTTTAAAGCGGTAAGTTTTAAAACATAGACTGCTAAATGAACAGGAATATTTCACCATTCAACAGGAGGCAATGCTTTGACCGCCACTCTCAAGAAAATTTGGAAGAACGAATATGTCCAAACAGCCGCAATTCTCGGCTTAATAGTGCTAATATTCGTTGGGTTCTGGTACGGCGCACAAATGGTGCTGAACACGCGATATCCTGTGTTGGCAGTGGTAACCGGCAGTATGTGCATTCCACAAGACTCTGAATGTGATGGGTGGACCCATCCATTTGAGCACACTCTGCATATAGGCGACTTAATCGTCCTTCAAGGAGTAAACCCCGAGGACCTCAACGCTAACTATTCAAACAGCGATATCATCGTCTACCAAGATCCTCGTTACCCCACAGATCTGGACGCCAGGATCGTGCACAGAATAGTTGCGAAACAAGAAATCAACGGCACACTATACTTCCACACTAAGGGTGATGGAAACGGACTTAACAAATGGCCAAGCGAAATTAGCTCCTTGGATTATGATCCTTGGAACTTGCCTAACGGTGTTCCCGAAGACCAGATATACGGTAAAGTCGTTATGCGCATTCCTTGGCTGGGGCATGTCATCCTTTTCATGAAGCCTTTTGGCTTGCCAATAATCATAATAATTATAATACTATTAGTGATTATCGAGTTTATTGTCCCCTTGATCAGAGGAAAAAAAGCGCCAGCTGCTGAACCCGAACAGCAGAAAGAAACGCAACAGCAACCATAGATGTATTTATAAAGAGAACCACTTTATAAAAAGGATATTTAAGCACGCATTAAACAAGAAGGGGAACCCATGCCAAAAGTTAAAGCTATAATAAAAATCGAAAATGTTGTCGCCTCTGCAACACTAAATCAGAAAGTCGACTTAAACGCCGTGGTGAAAGGGTACCCAGGCGTAGAATACCGTCCAGAACAGTTTCCTGGACTCGTGTTCAGGCTGAAAAGACCGAAGACGGCGACTTTGATTTTTAACTCTGGAAAAATGGTGTGTACAGGCGCGAAGTCTGAGAAGGAAGCGCGCAGAGCCGTCATGAAAGTCATCAAGGAACTGAAAAAAGGCGGAATAATCATCATCAGCAAGCCGGACTTGAAGGTTGTGAACATCGTCGCCTCAGCAGGCCTAGGCGGCATGATCGACCTGGAAAAGGCAGCCTTCACGCTTGGAAAAACAATGTATGAACCCGAACAGTTTCCAGGCTTGATCTACAGAATGGACGAACCGAAAGTTGTGATTCTACTATTTGCGAGCGGAAAACTTGTTTGCACTGGAGCCAAAAGAGAACAGGACGTTTACGATGCAGTGCAAAAACTGCACGTGTTGCTGGAAGAGAAAAGCCTAATCTTCTACGATTAATGCCTCACATCTTATTTTCCCGTCATTTTTTGATCTGTTTCAGAATGGTTTTCAGGCTTTCTTTGTCTATGGCGCCTATCTCGTACAACGTGTTAGCTACTTCGCTGATTTTGAGTAGCGCGTGAAGCCGTATTCCGTTTTTTGCAAGTTTTTCTTTTCCGCCTTCCTCTCTGTCCAGAAGGGCAACTGCCTCTTTCACTACGCCGCCTTCAGCTGTTACGGCTGCCGCCGCTTTTTTCAGGGTTAAGCCCGTGGTGACTAGGTCGTCGACGAGTAAGACGCGGTCTCCAGAGAAGAGGATTCCTTCTACTCTTCTCTGCCGTCCATGCAGTCGAACGCCTTTGCGCACGTACAGGAAAGGCTTTTTCAGGTTGTAAGCGATTTGGGATGCAAATGGTATGCCAGCTATGGGGACGCCGGCTATCCTGTCAAAATTTGTAAGCCCTACTTGGCTGATTATTGATTCTCCGTAGAAATCGCAAATTTGCCGAAACGCGTCTGGAAAACTCGGCACTATCCTCAGGTCTATGTAGTAAGGACTCACTTTCCCACTTGTGAGTTTAAAGACCCCGAATTTTAAGGCGTCTATTTTGCGCAGAATCTTGGCCAGTTCTACTTTCTTTGTTTCATTGCTTTTTCTTGTGTTCAAGATTTCACTTCCTTTTTGTAACTTGGTATATCTTGTTAAACTCAGGGATTAAGCATGCGGTTCTCGGCAGTTCCTTCTTTAAGATTTCAGCGAACTTGTTCTGGTAAGTGACTGAATTGGTGTGGTAGGGAACTGCTACCTGCGGCTTTGTTAATCTTGCGATTTCAAAGCCTGTCTCTGGCGAGGCACCTGGAGCGATGGCGACGGTGCAGAAGACAACATCGAATTTTTCTCTTTCGCCGATGGCGGCCAGCTCTGGAAAGGGCAAACTGTCGGCGGTGTGGAAGACTTTGACGCCGTCTTCGCTTGTGATTATGAAAGTCACGGGTGCGGCTGCTGGATGATTACATTTTTCCGCCTTCACAGAAACCTCGCCTATTTTGGTTTCGGCGCCCGGGCGGATTTCCTGCAGTTTTCCCGGAGAAATGGCAGGGTGTAGGCTTCTTGCGGAAGCTGGGTCTGCTATGACAATGCAATCTGTGGCTTTTTGGATTTCAGCTATTAAGCGTTGGTCCAAGTGGTCGTAGTGTTCATGGGTTATTAAAATGGCGTCTACATTCTTGAGGTTACGGGCTTTTACGTCTACAGGGTCTATTACGAGCGTTTTTGATGGGGTTTTGATGAGTACTCCTGCGTAGTGGTTGAACCATACGAATAGAATTGCGTTTTTTTCAGGGGTCTTCTCGATTGGCATGACTTGATTCCTCACCTGCTAGTATTATTGTTCGTTGAGTTTTAAAGAAGTTTTGTTACAAAAAGTAGAAAAGCTTATAGAAAGAATGAAGATTGGTTTGCGACTTTGCATCACTTATGCTTCCTGACAAGGCTTGCGACTTTGTCTGCATAGTCACGTGAAATCCTAGAATAGTATTGTCGGTAGGCAGAAGTTTGCATTGCCCTTATTTCTTCCTCCCGAGCTTCTAGTAACATGCCTCTAGCTTCATATATTATAGATAAGACAGCATGGGAGTAAAAATCGTCATAGTTAACTTCAATTTGTTTATGAAGTTCTCTTTCGGCCTCTTGGATGTCTCTTAGCTCGATATATACTCTCGCTAACTGCTGGTGAACAAAAAGATGATTGGGATTAAGGTTGGAAGCCTCTTTGAATTTGGCTAAAGCCTTCTTCCAATCGCGCTTATCACAATAGGCACAGCCTTCTTTATAGCATTGTTCAGCTCTGTCTATCACTGACATTTCTTCTGCGGTTTTACCGTAAAGAACGGTTCTTGTCAACCCAGTTTTTCTGAGAACCCCCTTCTCAGGGTTGAGATGGGAGTCTACCATCTCGCGCAGGAAATTGTCGCCATTCTTAAAGGCGTTTATGATGCCTTCTTTTACCTCTTCGCCGCCAATTTTTCCTAAGGCTTCCAGAGCTAAGTATCTTAGCGTATCGCCCTCTGACTCTGATGTTAAGACATCCAGTAAAGGTTGAATAGCTCTTTCGTCCTGTGCCTCTCCAAGTTTCATTGCTGCCTCTTCACGAGGAGACAATTCAAGTTGTTGTGCCACAATACTTCTGTCTTTAAGGATACTGATACATGTTAAGACTTCATTTTCTCCTAACTTTATTATCTTTTTTTCCTCACTTAGAGGCTTCTTCTTCCTAAATAATCCAAGAAATCTCATTTTTATGTCATCCCAAAGTTAAATCAATCATTGAACGTTCACATTTAAAGAAGTTTTGTTACAAAATAAATGTTGAGAATTGGTTGTTTTTGATAAGGCTTAATAGCTGCTTTCTGCGTTCTTGTCCATATATTGCGTGATGCTGCCATGGTGGACGTTTGGCTTCCCTACGGAAAAACCGATATCTGCGTTAGAGTTCCAGCTAGAAACCTTCTGGGCTCCATCGAACCTAAAGAGCGCGCTGGCGTGGCTGATGCCAAGGCTGAAGTGGAAAGAGCCCTAAAAGAGCCTATCGGCTCTAAGAGGCTAAGCGAAATTGTTAAGCCAGAGCATAAAGTGGCGATAGTTGTGGATGACGCTACTAGGCACACGCCGAGCGACGTGATGCTTCTGCCTGTGCTTGCGGAACTAAACGCAGGTGGCGTGAAGGATGAAAATGTTACGGTGGTTTTCGGCTGCGGTACTCACAGGGCTGTTAAAGCTGAGGAAGCCGTTAAGCTGCTTGGGGAAGAAGTTCTTAAGCGCGTCAAGACGGTTAGCCACGACTGCAAGGCTCAAGACTTGGTTTACGTGGGCACAACCAGAAAGCATGGAAATAAGGTTTACTTGAACCGCACGTTCGCTGAGGTGGACGTGAAAGTGCTTTTGGGCGACGTGGGCTTTCACTACTACGCTGGCTACGGCGGGGGACGGAAGAGTGTTCTGCCCGCTGTCGCAGGTGAAGAGACAATAAAGCACAATCACGCCTTGCTCTTGCACGCTAATGCGCGCACTGGAGTTTTAGCGGGAAACCCCGTTCATGAAGACATGACTGAGGCCGCGAGAATGGCGAAAGTGGATTTCATCTTGAACGTTGTGACCAACAGCAAAGGCGAAGTTGTCAAGGCTTTTGCTGGCGATTTGGAACAGGCGTTTCTTGAAGCTGTCCGCGTTGTGGATGAGATGTACCGCGTGACGGTGGACCGCAGGGCAGACATTGTAGTTGCCAGTGCCGGAGGCTATCCAGCGGACGTAAATCTTTTTCAGGCGTACAAGGCTGTGGATAACGCTTTGGAAGTGGTAAAGCGCGGCGGCGTGATAATTCTTGTGGCCGAGTGCCCTGAGGGGCATGGGAACCAGGTGTTTTATGATTGGATGGTGCGGTTTGGAGAGCTAAAAGCGGTTGAGCGCGAGATCAAACGCAACTTTGTTTTGGGCGGGCATAAGGCGTATTACCTGCTGAAAGCCTTACAGAACCATCAGATTATTCTCGTTTCTTCGCTGCCTGACTATTACGCGGCGAACATCTTTAAGCTGAAGACTGCGAGGGCGGTGAATAACGCTTTAAACGAAGCCTTGAAAATTGTGGGCTCAAACGGCAGGGTCTGGGTGATGCCTTATGGCAATTTCACTTTGCCCGAAGTCAAATCAGCGGAAGAGGCATAAAACGTAAACTTTAAGTTTGGTTTGGAATCTTTCGTTTAAGAAGGCGAAAAGATGCAAGAAACCTTCAAGCTGCGCAAGTTCACGCCAGACGACCTGCAAAGCGTGATGCAAATCAACCGCGTATGCTTGCCGGAAAACTACACGGACCTCTTCTTTATTGATTTGCATGAGCGGTTTTCTGAAACTTTCATTGTTGCGGAGGAAAACGGGAAAATCGCTGGTTACATAATGTGCCGCGTCGAAGTTGGCTTGTCAAACTTTGG
>DATDQZ010000059.1:0-26320 GCA_035292005.1 Bathyarchaeia archaeon
AACTTTTATTTCGGCTTCGCGGACTTTTTCGAGAAGCGTCTCCAAGTCGCCCATGCCTAAGAGGCGTCCGACGAAGCGGGAAGGGATGAAGGGCTCGATGTCTTCGGTTTTTTCGCCTGTGCCGATGAATTTTATGGGAGCTCCTGTGGCTGCAACCGCGGAGAGCGCGCCGCCGCCTCTGGCTGAGCCGTCGAGTTTTGTGACTAGGATTGCGCCTATTGGTGTGGCTTCGTGGAAGGCTTTTGCTTGGATTAGCGCTTGCTGCCCGATTGTGCCGTCGATTACCATAATGACTTCGTCGGGTTTTATGTGCTTCTCAAGGGTTTTCATTTCTTTGATTAGCTCTTGTTCCCCTTTGTGTCGTCCCGCGGTGTCGACGATTATTAAGTCCTTATCGCTGAACTGTTTTAGCCCTTCGGAAACCACTTTGACTGGGTCTTTGGCTTTTAGGTCGCCGTAGACGGGAACGTTTATTCGGTTTGCCAACTGCTGAAGTTGCGCGTACGCGCCGGGGCGGTAAGTGTCCGCACAAATCAAGGCAGGCTTGAGTCCCCTCTTCTGAAAGTATCGTGCGAGTTTGGCTGCGACTGTGGTTTTTCCAGAGCCTTGAATGCCCACGAGCATAAGTATCTGCTTTTTTCCAAGTTCCATTTTTATGGGAACTGGTTTTTCACCCACGAAGCGCGTTAATTCTTCGTAGACAACTTTTATCACGTGCTCGCGCCTTGAGATGCCTGGCGGAACTTTTTCTTTTAGGGCTCTTTCTTCTATCCGTTTGGAGATGTCGAAAACCAGTTGGACATTAACATCAGCTTGGAGCAGTGCCCTTTGTATGTCGCGCACGAGTTCTTTAACTGCAGCCTCGTCTACTACTGAGGCTCTGAAAATCTTTTTTAAGGCGTCGTAAAGCGAGGAACCCAAGCGATCTAAAGCCATTTAAGTCTCCAGCTCTTTAAACATCTTAAGCGCCTTTAAATATATTTAGTGATAATTAAATTACAAATGTATTTAATGAACCTTAAGGTTAAAATTAATCAGTCACTTCATAAGCCATTTATTAGAAGCGCATGCTTTTTGAAAATTTTTTGGGTATACTCGAATGTCATATATTGAACATTTACCATCAAAGAGATCGATAGATTCTGTTTCAAGGCGTTTTTTATATTCTAAGGAGTTGTTCGTAAGTCTTAAATATATTTGCAGACTTGGTATTGTCGATTTGTCGGGTGTTGTATCTGAGTGTTTATTTCTGGGTGGTAGCTTAGGGTATTGTAGCGGTGGTTGGTAGGCTTGAAGGTTAAGGAATATCCAGATGGGACAATCCTCGTAGATGGAAATGTTCTAGAGGGAGCGAATGAAGCATATCAAGAAGGCAGGATAATTGAAGCCTTTGCTTTGCTTCACGCTTTTATTGAGTGGGAAATGGCAAATCTCTACGAACAACACCACCTACGCAAAGGTGGAACTCTCATAGAACTGATAGACAAGAAAATCATGCAAAATAAATACAGGTTTAGATATTTACGACATGAGCTTAAAGGGAATAAACTAACTGATGAGAAAGAAGATCAAAGGCTTGACAAATGGTATGAACTGCGGAATAGGATCATACACCGTTTAGTAGCCTACTCTTATCACAACTATCCTTGGAATAGAGTAACCAGAAAAGAAGTAGAGCAAGGATTTCATGACGGAAAGGAAATAGCTGAACTGCTAAGAGTGAAAACCTTGAGACTTTAGAGCTGGTTTCAGTAAATTCATTCACTTGTTCTTGCCTTTTACCATATCTATTCCAGTTTTTTGCGCTATCGGCTTTCCACATATTTGTTTACCCATTTGTACAATATGCTGAAATTATGGTACACATAGTGACGCTTTAAACGTAAACTCTTGGAGATTCCCTTCCGAGAAATATGAAAACGGAATCTCAATAGAATAAATTACGAAGCCTCAGCCCCATCAATTTAGAATTCGTCACAATTCAGACGGCTCTTCATGCATCATCGGCTCCAAGAGGTACACTTGCGCAAACGCGGAGATAAACTTTGGCGAAAATCTTTTATCACAAACGAGGCTTAATTCATGAAATAGACTGCGTGGTGAAAAAGGGTTGACCGCAGAACGCGCCATACACATGGCAGTATTTGCCCTATTGTTGATAGGCTTTTGGAGCGTAAGCGCATGGGCAAGCCTCACTTACCTGAACGACAACATTATACTCGAAATAGCAGGCGTCACCCTAAGCTGGGGAATAATCCTCCTAATCCTTTACGTCAGCTTCAAAAAGCTCGGTTGGAACTGGTGGAGCCCAGTATAAAGCGCGCAAAACAAGTTCTCAGGTAACAAGCAACAGAAAACTGTAGCGACGGTTCGGTGCACGGTTATTTTGCCCTGACGATTTTCATTCTGCCCATTATCTTCCAGTACTCGATTTCAGCGCCAGCAACAAGTTTGGCTTTCAAATCTTCTTCTTGGGGAAACGGCGCATCCAAATATTCGTATGTTTCTAGGTCCATGATTTGGACGCCGTTAGGGTTCACAGCGAACACTTGACCGGCTCTCTTGTCGATAATGGGCACTTCCGTGTTGCTGTCAACGGGCTTAACGAACTGCCTCTTTTGACCGTCGAATACTCCTATTGCCACTATTCTCGCCTTGGCGGAGCCGTGTTTCCCAGGCTTTGACTTGGTTATGTCCACTATGTGGCACGGTTCGTTGTCAATAATCATGTAACCTCCCACGCGCAAGCTTCCAACATCAATTGGCTTAGTCATACACTCACCAACAGTCTTTTTCTGTTCAAAGCAATTTTAAACAACATCCATATATAGATTAAGGTACCGCTATTTACCTGAACGGTGAAAAAGGTGTTCAAAAGCGTCGGATTAGTCGCCCGCTACGACAAGAAACAAGCGTTAAAACTCGCCGAGGAATTGGCAGAGTACCTGAGAAACAAAAACTTGAAAGTTTACATGGAAGATACTCTCGCTGGAAAAGTGAACACCAAAGAAGAAATGGCTCCTCTCTCAAAGATGAAAACGGATTTCATAATAACCATCGGCGGAGACGGAACCATCCTAAGAACCAGCATCGCACTTCCCAAACCTGAACCGCCAATACTAGCCATCAACATGGGTGTACGAGGCTTTCTCACGGAAGTGCAACCAAAAGAAGCGTGCGCCGCCGTGGAAAAATGCCTGAAAGGCGAGTTCAAGATTGAAAAATGTGCCAAACTTGCGGTGTCCACTGGTGAATGTGCAATTCCCGACGCTTTAAACGACATCGTTATTTCTGCTGGAGAACCCTCAAAGATACTCTACACGCAGATACTCAAAGATGAGAAGCCGCTTCTGAAGTGCCAGGCAGACGGGCTGATAGTGTCGACGCAAACTGGCTCCACTGGCTATTCGCTCTCGGCAGGAGGCCCAGTTTTAGATCCAGAAGTAGACGCGTTCGTTTTGACCCCTATCTGCTCCTTAACAGTGTTCCGATCGCTTGTTTTTCCAGCGGATTCCAAAGTCACGATTCAAGCCATTAGACCGAAGCGCATGCTTGTTCTAATCGACGGCAACTGTCGTCAACTCGTAACATCAGAGAACCCCGCCTTAACGGTCACGCGCTCCAAGAATGTGACTTCGTTCATCAGGTTTAAAGATGATTTCTACAATCGATTGCGCAGCAGAGTGCTGTTTAAGGGAATGGGATGAAAAATCCGGAGAAACAATCCGCCTAAGCGAGTCATGGTTTTAGACACGTCTGCCTTTCTGGTCGGATTTGATCCTTTTTCCATTAGCGAAGAACAAGCCACGGTGCCCAAAGTGAGAGAGGAGATAAAGACAAACTCTATGACATGGGTGCGATTCAAAACAGCAGTGGAAAACGGAAAACTAAAAGTTAAGGCGCCTTCCGAAGAATTCTTGAACAGAGTGAAAGCGTCCGCAATCACGGTCGGCGACTCATTTTTCTTGTCGGAAACCGACATGCAAATTCTGGCTTTAGCCTTAGAACTTAAAGCAGCAGGTTACAGTCCTCAAATCGTCACAGACGACTATTCAATACAGAACGTTGCCGCCCAGATGGGGATAGAATTTGTGGCTCTCGCCACCTTTGGCATCCGCCGCCTTCTGGAATGGGTCAGATACTGCCCAGCATGCCACAGAGAATATCCCGCCAACTACGGCTCTACGAAGTGCGCAATCTGCGGCACAAAACTGAAAAGGAAACCTCGGAAAACAGCTAAAAACCTCAAAAGCACAAATTAACAGACACAAAAGAGGAGAACAACATGGATTCGTTTGAGAAAAGAACGGTTTATTTTAAAGAGGCAGGCGAGCAAAACACCGACGCCCTCTTAAAAATCGTTAAAAAATACATAAGCAAAGAAAAAATCGCCAATATCGTCGTTGCCTCATCCACGGGTGAAACAGGAGCTAAAGCGGCAAAAACCTTCAAAGGAAAAAACACCGTAGTAGTAACGCACTGCCACGGATTTCAACAGCCCGGAAAATTTGAGTTGCAAGAAGAGTTCAAAAAAGAGATACTGGCGAACGGAGCGAAAATCTTCACCGGAACCCACGCTTTAAGCAGCGCGGAGAGGGCTGTTCGTAAAACTTTTGGCACGCTGGAACCGCTGGAGCTGATCGCTAACACGCTCAGACTCATGGGCGATGGGACAAAGGTGTGCGTGGAAATAGCGCTGATGGCCACAGATGCGGGGTTAATTCCTGCGGATCAAGATGTTGTCGCTGTTGCGGGCACTGGAAAAGGCGCGGACACGGCGCTGCGAATTAAACCTGCTAACGCCGCAAGATTCTTCGACTTAAGAATAAAGGAAGTAATAGCGAAACCAAGCAACTTCTAGAACGTTGCTTAGGCTTCTTTCGCTAGGTAAAGACAAAAGATTAACCTTTATGTGTCTAAAAAAGTCTCAAAATATCAGTTTTAGCTTACAAAATCGACAGAAGCAAAAGCAAAAACAGTCCCTCAAACGCGAAAATCGGGATAACTATTTGCTTCGCTTTTTGAAGGGCCTTATCAACAAGCATTGATAATGATTCTAAACGAGCTTTTCCAATGACTCTGACTTTAGGGACGACAACGCTTTTGCATCCAGCCTTGCAGCGTTCCAACTTGGCGGCTGCTGCCTTTGCGGCTTCTTTGATGTAGCCGATCAACGTCTCATGGTTCATGACCTCGCCTACAGGGTGGTAACCACGGCGTCCCAAGACTACTGCGCTTACCGCGTGCGTGTCGGTTGTGAAAACTTCGCTTTCATGAAAACCAATAGAAGCCAGAGCGGAAAGGATTTCCTCACGTAGCCCAGAGATCATGTTGTTTCCGTCGATGACAACGTAGGCGGATTTCTGTTCAGCAACTTTAACCGCAACCGCGGTGATTCCGCCGGGGCCCATGCCGTCTTTGAGGCTGAACTCTTTAGGGAAAACGGTGGCGGCACCCACCTCAAAGGGTTTAGAGGGCAAAGAAACAGCTTTTTTGAGACAGTCGGAAGCCACGGCACGCAGCGCATCTAATGATTCCTCCATATTTATTGTGTCGTCGATGCTGTTATGGGCGTTGACCACGATAGCGCAGTCAAGCCCGTGTTTTCCTGCTTCTTCACGAACGATGCGACCTAACTCCTGCGGCAGATCCTCAGTAGTCTTGGGGGCAAGCGTAAACGAAAGGAAGGCAGTGCTTCCAAAAACTTGGCAGGAAGCAGTTACGAAACCATCCGTAGCTTTAACGAAGGGCGTTGCCTTATTAGCAGATGCGGCGAATTTTGCTGAGGTTAGCACATGATCTATTATCTTTTGGTTTTGCACTTGCGAGGCTAAGTCAAGCTCATGACCAAGAATTCCCAAGGGAACACAGGCGTCACAGCCAAACTCTTTTTCAAATTCACGCTTAAGCATAGATGGCAGAAGACTGCTTCCAATGTTCTTGAAGGGACCTGGATGGACCAGAGGAACGATGATTGCCGCCTTAGGCTTAGAAGAATCGAACTTTAAGAAGGAAACTTCCACATCTTCATCTTCACCCAGTTTTTCAAGAAGTTCTTCAAAGGGTGCGTTGAGAGCAACTACCCAGTTGAGCATGAACGCTCTGAAAATAGGTATAGCAGGCACGCCGTACATTCGCTGCCCTAAACGGTTTATTATGAAAACAAAAGAGAAAGCTGAAGCGTAGCACGCTATAGGCGAGATAACCAGAAAAGGCAGAAACTGGAGAGGGTTAACGCTGGCGAGTCTTACCCAAAAAACCATGAACGTAACTATGCAGAGGAGAGGCTGGAGCAAAGAAGCTAATAGACGCCGCAAGATTCCTACTGAAGAGGTGGCGAGGAAAACAACAAAACGGAGAGTCAGCACCGCTGCAAAGCCTAAAAGGCAAAGTTTAATCCACCACCAAAAACTGAATATTACTCCAAAAACAACGCCGAGAATAATAAAGAACAACCAGAAAAGCCATCCAAAAAGAGAAAGCGCTACTATTCTTCTCAGAACATAAATTGGGTCGCGTAGAACTATTTTGCTGACAACGTAATCAAGGAGTATGGTCACAGCGAATAAGGAAAAGCCAAAAAATAGGCTGTTAATTAATCCGTCAACCGACTGGAAAAGGGCAAAAGTGGAAAGGCCCACTCCGCCTATGCAGAGTACAGCCACGGCGAAGAGGGCTTTTTTGAATGTGGGAAGAAAGAACATTGATGCGTAATGTTTCACTGCCTTGTTTATGGAGTGACTCATAGAATTCTCAGCTGCCACATTCACCATCTCAAATCAGGTTCTTTATGAGATAAAATATGCCTATTAAAGTCTAGCTAAGTTAGGGAATAACTCTTTGCAACACTTAAGCCGCTTTCCAAGATAATTCTAATATAGTAAACTAAAATTTTAACATGAAGCAGTTAAAAGGCAATTAACATGAAATGGTGCGCAAGCGGCGGCATCGTTGACGCAGCATGTCTCGCGAGGGCAATTGTTTTATCTGTGGAACGCTAATTATAATGTTTTGCGAAGCCTATGCCAGAGCAAGAATTACCTCCCTCCATATTTCACATGCTCGAAAGAAGTTTGGGCAAGAAAATCAGGGTCATTTTGGACCCAGCCTACGGTTTTGAAGGTACCCTATCGGCTGTGACCTATGAGCCCGCTGGAATATGGCTTTCAGACGCCGAGGCTGTTGTTTTGAGGGCAACAATCGCTCAGCCCATTCCTCAAGTTGCGAGCAGAGAGGAAAGAAGCGAGCTATTCCTTCATCTCAATTCAGTTCAAAGAATAGAAGTTTTGCATCCTCCGCGACGCTAAAAGCATCTAAAGAAAATTAGGCGTGGAAGAACACATAGGCTATAACAGAGATGACTATCAGAGTTACCGCAAATATCACGAGGAGCTCTGGCCTAAATTTTATGCCTTCAGTTTCTTCCTCGAAAAATCTCAGCAACCCCGCACTTGCCGCGGGCATCGGAACTTTTTCTTTCTTTTTCTTACTCATCGCCTTTTCCCCATTGCACTACCGAAACGATGCATTTCTATAATTTTTTCTGCATTATTAATCTTGCGCATTTTTTCCGAGCTTTCCCTAAATCTTTAACTCTGGAAAGGCATAAACACAGCTGAAAGCGGTGAGCACTGTGCATATACATGAGTTTCAGGAGATGATGAAGCGCTTATACTTCCACAGGGATTCTGAGCGCGGCATAAAGGGGACGTATGATTGGCTTGTGGACGAAGTCAGAGAGTTAGGGGAAGCCCTTGAAGAAGAGGACAAAGAAGCTGTTGAAAAAGAGTTTGCGGATGTCATCGCGTGGCTTGCGTCTCTTGCTAACATAAGTGGAATCGACCTTGAAAGGGCAACTATTAACAAGTATAGCGGCAAGTGCCCAAAATGCCAGAGGTCGCCATGTCAATGCGCGTTCTAGCTGACTAGGCGTTTCTGCCCCAAGCCTGTCAACAACCAAGAATAGGGTCTGTTTCCTTTTCGGCTGACGGTGCCTTCGGTTTCTAGAAGCCGCAGGTGGTGCATTACCGCGCCATACGATAGGGATGTTTCCTTTGCGATGGTTACTGCGTCAGAGGGCTGCTTTTCTAGAGCGTTCAGTATTCTGGTTCTAGCTTTGAGACCGCCTTTTACGTTTCTTATGCGCTGCAGGTAAGCGTTCGGGTGGTAGGTTTCTTTGATAAAGTTTCACCAAGAATAGATTGGCGGTTTAGGTTGAAAAGCTTTAGTCTCAGGCGAAGTCTGTGAGGCTGATTTGTTTTGGTTTTTTGTTGGCGAACATTGAGGCGATTTCGTCTTTTATTAAGGCGATTCGCTGAGCGTAATAAGAGGGCAAGCGGTATTTGTCAACCAATTGTTGAGCTGCCTCCAGATACTTTTCGATGCCGCCCCGGTAAACAGTCAGAGACAACGCCCCGCCACAGGATGGGCATTTGCCGCGGAGAGGCAAACGGCGAAAACGCTTGTTGCATGATTTGCACCTGAAACCCTGAGTTGAGAAAGCACGCAAGTTACCCGCGATGTCTCGAATAAAATGAGTTGTCAATACCTTTAAGGCGACTCGCCTCACATCCACAGCGTCAATTTTTTCACTTAACTCCAGCTGCATGTTCAACTTTTCAATCATCGACTTAAACTGCTTATAGGAACTTTCCGAATTGCCAAGGTTTATGTTAGAAACAGGCGTGGTAAAGTTGAAACCTTCAAACTGCGCTTCGGTTCCAAGCCTATTGCTAACAAGGTCCATTAAAGAGCTGACCTGTTTAGCCTCAGCTCTTTCCAAAGTTTTTTCGTAGAATTCAAGCGGATAAGTCGCATCAACGTCAAAATCGTGCGCTTGCCTCTGCACTTCCTTAGTGTTCACAAACGGAAGCAACAACAAAGGCGCGTCCATAATTCCGCCTATTTGCGCGGGCAGGTACCTGCGCGAAAAATTCAGAAGCGCGTCTAAAGCCAGCATAACGGTGTCCTCATCGCCGTCGCAGTCTCGGCGTTTGGCTGAGTGCCAAATGGGATGGGCGTAGCAAACATTAAGCTCTGTGAAGCCGACGATGCGGCCTAAGATGCTAACGCAGGTGTGGGGAGCCAAGCCCATAATCAAGTGCCCAACTAAGTCGTCGGGGCTTTTGACATTATAGTAGTTTGGAAGTTGGTAAACGCGTGTTAGGAGGTCGTCTATGAAGCTTGCGACTTGCACGAAGTACTCTGCTGCCTTTCTCGGGATAACAACATCTTGAATTTTCAGTTCGCAAATCTGGCTAGAATCAGTTAAGGGTGCGCCAAATACGTCGTAAGAGTAGCCGAGTTGCCTAAGCTTTTCAACCGCAACCCCGACCTCGGCAGGCTTAAAATGCGTTAAGGGGGCGTTAGTGGCGTCGAAGCGAATCGTCCCATCCTTGTAAACCGACAACTCATGCTTTGCCCGCAAAACACCCTTCTCGATAATTTCAGGAGTCTTATCCTCGCTAGTTAACCCTTTTACGCCTTTCAAGAGTTTAGGAGCAGGTACACCAAGTGAGCGGCACGCCTCCTCGAGCAGTTCTTTAAAGTTAACTGCTTGTCTCTGATATGGCACAGCCTTAGCTTTACACGTCGGGCACCCGTTCTCCCTTAAAGCCCGTCCACAACGCGGGCAACTCTTTTCGACAACGGTCTCGCAGCCGCAATCATTGCACTTCACCTTGAAAGTAAAAGTCTTGCAGGCAGGGCACTTGCGTTTGGCAACCTCAATGAACACTGGTCCTTTTTTTGCCGCTTCCACGAGGTCTCTGTGAGAACCTCCAGCTAAACTCACTGGAAAGAGCACGTGAACCAGAGGCTTCATCTCCCGCCTCTTCGCCTTTTCAGGCCGCCCCATACGCGCACCCACAAACGTAGGCGCCTTATCCTTAACCTCCACGCCAGAAAGCAAACTAACCGCCTTCAAGACGGAATCCGCTGAAGAATCCACCACTCGAGAAGCGCCGTAACCAAGACAGAAAGCAAAGGCACACGCATCTTCGCCTTCAAGGGCAATCTTTCCGTCCAGAAGCCTATGCGGCGCAAAGATTTTTCTCAAAGCCTGAGCCACGTTCGGTTCCATTGCTCCAACAATCTTGCGAACAGTACCATCCTCAAGCAGCACTTCGGAATCTGACAGCCATTTTCGCAGCAGCTCAACCTCTTGAATTGACGACAGGTTTGACCAGAAAAACGTGAACTTCGGATGCAAGGGCACAGTAAAGTGCAGAGATAGTATTATGGCTTCTTTAGCAGCAGGCTTGTTGGTAAACGGTTCCTCTAAGAAAACTTTCAGTCTTTCCTCTGAAATCTTGGCGGTTTCCGCTGCTTTTTTCAGGTCCCCGTCAAACTTTTCTGCGAGAACTTTCTTTAAGTCCTTAATCCACCATTCTTCAACGTAACCCGACGGAGAAAGCGCTTTACTGGTGTAAAGGAAATCGCCAAAACTGATCAGAATGTCGCCCAGAAACAGAATTTTATCAATTTTATCTTTTATGCTGTTAAAGTTTTCAAGGGAAACACGGACAACTGAGCCATCCTTCAACGAAACAACAGGAGGTTCAAGCGTATCCACCGGCACTGCGATGCCACCTTTTCCAGGAAGCTCTAAGCGCATTTGCGTGCCAGCCGCAAGAAAACCTTCTACCACGAGCATTGTTGCCGGGTGAATCCCCACCGCTGAAAGCCCAGTGTTTCGCGATCGGCCATACCTCAGTCTAAACCCGCCTCGCCTGGAAGGAAAGGAAAAAATGGGGCGCCCAGCGATGACGTCATCCATGAATCCAGCTGACTTCTCTGATTTTTTGTTGAACTCTCTGAGCCAATCCCAACCTTGAAAACCAAGCTTTTCTATTATTGTTAAAACCTTGGGAGCTCGCCCTACGATGCCGTCGTTTACGACCCTGAGAGCCCCACCTCTGACGCGGTTGGTCTCTACTCTTTGAAGGTTTCTGAAGGAAGAAACTTCTACGGGGTCGGATTCTGTGCCCGTAACCTCAACAGGAAGCCAGTCAAGCGCCTTTTTTAATTCTTCATCTGAAACGTGATATTGGAAGCGCCCCACAGAACGTTCATACAATCTTAACTCTTCGAGGAAGCGGGAAATTTCTTCGGCTGTAGGCTTGTAACGATCAAGCCCCAGCAGACGACGCACAAAATCTCCAACAACAAGAGTGAGCGCTTGGTCTGTACCCCCAGCGGATCTTATGGGCCCCGCAAAGTATATGGCAAGATACCGCGTCCGATCAAAGTTGGTTTTGATCTTCACGTGCGCCACTCCTTGTATCGGAGCCGCGGTGAGACCTTCTGTGAAGATCGCGAGGGCGGTGCGGATGGCTTGTTCTGCCGCTGCTTCGGGTTCCATGTGCCCAAATTTGCCGTAGACGATTTCTTCGGCAATTTTAAAGGCTATTTCTTCCCGCTGCAGTTTCAAGCTTAATTCCCGGATGCTGGCAGCCACTTCTTTCGGCCCCACAAGCCCCTCTACCAAGTCAGCTATGTCCTTTGCGATGGTGCATTCGGTCGTCAGCGACGGGTCAAGTCCTTTTGTCCTAGCGGTCTCACTTATGAAGTATAATTGTTTGAGTTGGTTCTCCAGCGTTTCGATGTAGTGCTGATACCCTTCGCTCATTTTGTTATTCAAGCAGTGGCTCCCTCGCAAATCATTGTGAATAAAGCGTTATTTTGGTTTTCTAACACAAAAACCGAAAAAACTCCTCGGCTGAAAACCTACTTCGGCGGATTCAACTCAAAATGGGTATGTTGCTATGGCTTGGTCCCTTTGACGCCGTCGATGATTTCAGAGACTTTCTGTTTAGCATCAATGCTTTCGATGATGTTGCCAGTGACTATGATGTCTGCACCTGTGGAGGCTGCCGTTAACGCTTGCTCCTTAGTTCTTATTCCTCCGCCTACTATGAGTGGGATGTCAATGAAGTGTTTGACCGTGCGAATCATCTCGGGAGGCACAGGGGTCTTCGCTCCAGATCCGCCTTCGAGGTATATGAAGTGCATCCCTAAGTACTGCCCAGCAAGAGCGTGGGCGGCTGCAAGCTCCGGTTTGTTGTAGGGCACTGGAATGGCTTTGCCCACGATGCCAGCGGTGCCACCGTCGCCTACAATTATGTAGCCCATAGAGATCGGTTCTAAATCGAATCTTTTTACGAGAGGGGCTCCCAAAGTCTGGGCGCCTATGAGGAAGTAAGGGTCTACAGAATTCAGGAGAGACATGAACCATATGGCGTCTGCGTGGCGGCTAATTCCCGTTATGTTGTTGGGGAAAAGAATGGTTGGAATCTTGACGGTGCGTTTAATGGCTTTGACCACATTATCAAGGTGAGATTGCGAAACAAAAGTTGAGCCCCCAATCATTATGGCGGAAGTCCCGCTGATTTTAGAGTTCGCAGCAGCTCGTGACGCTTGGGGAGGTGTCACTTTTTCAGGGTCTACAAGGGTTATGTGAACCGAACCTTCCGACTTGATTCTTTCGAGCAAGTACTTCTCAACACGCCCAAGCATGCATAACCCTCTGACTAAGCATCTTTAACGTTAGTTACAGATACCCTTCGTGGAGAGCCATAAACTCTGTCAGTGAACATGCAGTAAACGTCAACTTCACCCTGAGCAGGCTTAACTTGGAATTCTTCCTGAAGACCACAGCTACTACAGCCTACCACAGCGCGACCCTCTTCTCTAAAAATCTCTACTCTAACCGTTTCTTTTCCACATTTAGGGCAAGAGAAGAACTTTGGCAACCGCTTCTTGGGGATACGAATGACTTTTCTCCTTCTTCGCCCCATCATCACATCCTTCTGCAACGTAGATTATGCGCTTTCAGTATTTATGCTTGTCCTTAAATACTTGCCTACAACCATAGAACATTAAGGGTGCGCAGTCAAGATGAAATTGGCGCCTTCTGTACTAGAATTAGACTTATCTGAGATCGAAAAGAGAATCAGAAGGTTCATCAAGCAGTATGTGGAAAACTCGGGAGCAAACGGCATCGTTCTGGGACTATCTGGCGGAGTCGACAGCAGCACAGTAGCCGCGCTATCTAGCCTATCAATAGGAGGAGACCGAGTGATAGGGCTTATGCTCCCAGAAAAAGAAACGTACAACCCTAAAGACATAGACGACGCGAAGCTTGTTGCAGAAAAGTTCAGGTTGAAAACGCAAATCTGCGACACCACACCCGTTTTAGAAAGTTTTTACAAGACAATACCCATATTTGACCAAGCAGACAAGCTCTGCAAAGGCAACATAAAAGCAAGAACTAGGATGATTTACATCTACTATTATGCAAACAAGCTCAGCAGAATAGTCTGCGGAAGCTCTGACAAGTCAGAAACGATGATGGGCTACTTCACTAAATGGGGAGACGTAGCCGCAGACATATCGCCAATAATGGACCTGTACAAAACCCAAGTTCGCAAACTCGCTGTGCACCTAGGCCTTCCAGCTGAACTGGCAGCAAAACCATCCACACCAGCCTTATGGCCTCACCAGCTTGCTGAAACAGACCTCGGCATCAAATATGAAACGCTTGACCTAATCCTTTACGGACTTGAGCGGTTCATGACCACTGAAGAAATAGCACAGCAGCTAAACATCGGAAATACGCTTGTCAAGAAGGTGAAAAGCAGGTGGCTTTCAGCAGAACACAAAAGGCGAATGCTGCTAACAGCAAAACTTGAATACAGAACAGTAGGAAAAGACTTCAGGCTTCCACGAGACGCCTACTAAAAATTCAAAGAGGAAAGAGATATGAAAGAAAAAATCATACTATCCCTTGCACAGATAAGCAGCAAACGCGAAAACAAAAAAGAAAACCTGCAAAAAATCGAAGAACTCACCATAAAAGCAAAAGAGCAAGCCGCAGACCTCGTGATTTTCCCAGAACTTTCACTAACTGGCTACGTGGTTAGAGACCAAATCTACGAACTGGCTGAAACAATACCTGGCCCAGCGACCAAAAAAATAGAGAGCATAGCAAGGAAAACGGGGGTGCACGTCATTTTCGGCATGCCCGAGCTAAGCGAAAAAACGAAAGCAACAATATTCAACACGGCAGTCTTCATAGGACCAAAAGGCTTCATCGGAAAATACCGCAAAATGTACCTGCCTACCCACAGCGTTTTCGAAGAGAAGAGATACTTCCGCCCCGGCTATCAAACGGCCGCGTTCAACACGGCGCTGGGAAACATCGGGCTGTGTATATGCTACGATCTTTTCTTCCCAGAGGTGTGCCGCCTAACGCGATTGAAAGGTGCACAATTGATAGTGTCCATTTCGGCTTCGCCATCAGTCCGCAGAAGTTTCTTCGAGATTTTGACGGCGGCAAGAGCTTTGGAAAACACGGCTTTCCTCGCTTACGTCAACCTCGCCGGCGTAGAGGAAGGACTGCAGTTTTGGGGAGGAAGCAGACTGGTAAGCCCAACCGGAGACGTTCTTGCAAAAGCGAAGTATGACGAAGAAGATTTTGTCACGTGCGAAGTCGATTACAACGACATAAGACCCGCAGAAACTTTTATCCCCACCCTCAAAGACCTGCGCCCAGAACTCCTTGACGAACTAAAAAAACACTCAGAAACCCTCTAAACGCGGCAAGAAACTCGGCAGCATCTTCTGCAACACCAACGCGTCACGAATCACAGTCACATCACATTCTGCCGTGACATCAAAAGAATCAAACGCAATCACGCGTGATTCTCCTGTGATAAGTGACGTCACACCTAATAAAAGTCAAGCCTACGCCTTTCACCCCGAAAGATTCAACCTTCACATGGGAGGCTGAAAGCTGCAGGAAACAACAGGATATGCGCTAGCTCGTGCAAACAGAGTGGAGTGGCTAAAATTTCGTCGCCAAGCAAGGTTATAGTGCGGTTTTTCCCTTCACCTATAGGTTCCATCAAGAATACAATGGAATGTGAAAAACGTCATTTCTAGGAGTATCCTAAAAAATATAGCTCAATTTTAGTTTAGAATACAAAAATACGGTATTTTTAGGTTTTAATTCGTTTAAGCGCCTCATAACTGGTTATTTCATGCAGAAAACCTCTCTTCGGTGGTAGCGGTTTCGAAGTCTCCGCAATAGGTTTAAATGTGAAGCCAGTATACAAAAGTGTATCCATTTAAGGTTACGCAGAGGAAGCGACTTTGAAACTAAAAGAAGGCGTTCAAGCATGGCTAAACGGGGCTTTAAATGACCCTATTGTAAAAATCCTCTCTAAAAACAGCCAATTAACCAAAACGCAGCTCGAAACACTGCTCATAGACGTTTTAGCTGAAAACATGGCGGGCAAACAGTTAAAATATGATGAAAAAGCCAGATTAAGGCTAACAAAGGCAAAAATAAGCCGCGGTGCCTTTAATAGGACCTTAAAACAGTCCAAAGAAAACGTGATAAAGTCAATATACACGGTGTTACTTTTGGGATATTTAGGCATTTTTGAGAGCACAACTCTTGACCCCTATCTTGAAATAGCGAATAAACTGCACGAGTACGTTGAGGCCCATAAAGGCATACCACAGAAGGGCGAAGAGCTGAAAGACCATCTAAAAGTCATAGAAATCATACGAGAAGAGCTTGAAACAAGCCTAAAAAGGCTTTCTAGTTCATCGGAAGGCATAGTGTGACATCACAAATCACACCCACTGCAACACAAGTTCGGTTTGTGAAAACATAAGCATTAACAGCGTTCAATAATGCGGTTTAAATCAAAAAATAAACCTAAAAAGAGGAGTTCATTATAGCATGTATGTAATTAAAAAAGCGCTGATGGTGAACCTTCACAACTGTGATGTGTGACGTCATGCAGCATGTTTCGTCGAAACTACCGTAAACTTTAAATCTCCATGGAGAAACTGTGATGTGTGATGCAACTGTTTAAATCACGTCTAAATCACAGAAGTGAACCACGTGATTGAGTTTCTACTAATACTCGTAGGGGTTCTGCTCGCTGCGACTGTAGGCGCCGCCCTCGAGTACTACAGGCAAATCCGCAAGGCACAAAGGGAATATGAGAAAGCAAAGGAAGCCGTCGAAGATGTCGTTCTGAGCTTCAACAGGGAACTTAAACAAGAAGCCGACAAGCTGGAGATTATGGCGTTTAAAGTGGAAGGAACCGCGTCTAAGGCGGATACGAGTCTTAAAAGGATAGATATCATCGAAAAGAAAATCGCACCTTTTGAAGCTCAAGTCAACGCCATCTCTGAAAATAACGCGAACATTTTAGCGCGGTTAACCGACGTTGACACGAAAATGCGTGATATCGGGGCGTCACATGAAACATTGAAAACGAAAACCACAGCATTGGATGAGCAAGTACAAAAGTTTTTGACTAGCCCTGAAGTGAGGAGCGAGGCCGTTATACCAATTAAAAAAGATAAGGCCATGGCTGCGCTAACGGATACTGAATTGGCGGTTTTAGAAATGCTCTCGATGGAAGGGTCAAAGACGGCGCCTGAGGTTAAGGAGAAAGTCCAGCTTAGCAGAGAGCACACCGCGAGGCTCATGAAGAAACTGTATGAAGAAGGCTATTTGGAACGGGAAACAGGCAAAATCCCATTCAAATACAGCGTCAAAAAAGAAATGGAAAAACTCTTGAAAAAAACAGAAACCCCGCAGACGTGATTATTCCAAGGAAAGTTTTCCTTGTCCACTCAATTGTTTGAGGCGGTCATCCATTTCTGAAAGCCGTGGAGAATCAGGAAGTCCGTAGTCAGCTTTGCCCCGTTTATCTAGGTACTCGGGATAATGGGCAACTTTTATCGGCACCGCAAATTTGATCTTGGGCTCGGATATGAGCAAGGCTTCTCCAACATCAAGCATCTTTATCTCTGTTTCGCTGTATTCCATGTAAGGCGTGTTCTCAGTCAAGTAGAGCCTATCTTTCTTCAGCTCAGTCTTCATGATAACCTTAGTCCACAATTCAGCGAAAACATCAAAGTTTATCCTTGACGGCCTAGGCGTCACTGCGTTAAGGCCCACGCGGTACTTGCGATAAGTAAGAGCGATGTCGGAAAAGATTGTTCGCGGCTTGTTCGGGTCAAGGAACTCGTGCGCTTCTTCAAGAGTTATAAGCAGCGTAGGAAGTTTACGCCACTCCTCATAGCTCTCTTCCCACACGCGCTTGTAGTGCTCCGCTATCGCTGAGGCTAATAAGCAAACAACGCGGGTCTGATCTTCGGAGCGAAGACCTGAAATGTCAACCAAGCAAGTTACGCCTTTGCATATGTTCTGCAGAGCGCTGTCGATGAAAGTGTAATTGGAAGCAGGAAAGAGGTCATGCGGTAGTGATAAGAGCTTTTGCATAAGGGCTTCAACAACGATCTTCTGCACGCGTATGCCGATGTTTCCTTCAGCTCTGTAGGTTTCTTGTGCTCTTTCGATCCATTCTGCTCCAAAATGCTTGTACAACGCCCAGGCGAGTCTTTTTTGGGGTGGTTGAATGTCCGGGAAAAGCGTGTCCAGTTTGGCAGGAGTTATCGTGTGCAGGCCAACAGCCATTTTTCCGTCTCTCGCTGAGTAGTATTGAACTTTGCTGTGGAATAATGGATGGTCCTTTAAGCCTCGTTGTGGTTTGATTTCTTTTCCTTCTAAAAGTTGCCCTGCGAAATCAAAAATTAGAGCAACGGTTTGGGGGCTATTGTCGATTATGTGGGCATTCAGAATCAGTTCCGTGTTTGTTTTCCCCGAACCGGTCATACCGAACATGCCCATCATCCGCGGTATAGCTTCAATGTTTATGCCCACTGAGCCCAAAAGCTGATCTTCTGAACGTAAGCGTCCAACTTCAAGTTCTCCAGAGAGCTTCAGGATAGAACAGTCTTCTTCGCTTGCTGCGTAGACCTTATCCCGGTAATTCGGATTAAAAGTAGGAGAACGCAATTTGCCTGTTCTTTTTTCTAAGAACAGTATCGCGTCCACGCTTCTGTAAGCTGAATATGGCCCAAAGGCTTCTTTACCTTCAGCCTCCCGTAGCTGCGCGATGGTATCAAGAGTAGAGCTACTTTCAGAATTAACAACTCTCGCGTAGAAGCACCTTTCACCAGAATCTATGCGTACTATTTGCCCAAAGGACAAGCTAACATCCTTGTTGACCAAGAAGGAAATGGAATCGCCTTTTGTCCCGCATATAAAGCCTACCAAGTTAGAACTGGTCATTCCACCACTCCCATTGGAAAGCGTGTTTTACCCCGTGAATTTCATCAGCAAAGCTACACGAACGTTCTTCTCTTCGTAAAGTCTCAAGTATCCCAGCATCAGTCAGTTTCTCCTCAATTTGGTCATAGTAAGAAAGCAGCATGGAATCGGAAGGCGCGGAGAATTCATGCGCCAAATAAAGGCTTATGGGATAACCGATGCACCGTGGATCTTCGGATACGCTGGTCAACGGTGAAAGTAATTCGCTGATGTCCTGCTGGGTCAGATAGTCCATTATGTCGCAGCGGAAAACGTGAGAGCTTTCAGCGCATAACTTCACAAGTGCAATGTCGCCGTATAGGCTTCTGTCTTTGTCAGCTTTTCTAACAGGATGGTAAACCCAGATATCATGAGGAGCCATACTTTGCGCAGTGGCCACAAAATCCCGTCCTTTCTCATCATGCAACGAAGGTGAGTTCTTGCTAATAGCAAGAAGACTTAACCCATCTTTTTCACATTTATCATAAAGGGAAACGCGAAATTTCCTTTCGCCACCAAAATATCCGCCACCATCAAGCAATAGATAGTTACTACGAGGATCCATATACTCGTAGTATAAAAGCTCGGTTCTGTTCTGCAAAAGTTCTAAGGCCATCTGGCCTTCGAGTTCGATTCTTATGTCAGTGAGGAAGTTACTACGAGTACGGGCATCTCCAATGACCGTACATATTCGCTCTTTAAAACCCCAATCAACAGCGCGCTTTTTTACTACAGCATAAGCGGGACGCATTAGGTAGACGCCCCAGTTGTTGGCTCTTTTCAAAGTTCGCGTAGAGCAGTCAACAGCAACGAAACTCCCGTCATATGTGTTAATTTTCTTCAAGGGTTTTATTAAGGAAGCGTCTGGCTTGACCGACATCATTGGTTCTTCTCTTACCTCGGCTCCGCCAGCCACCCTGCCCTTGTCGACGTAACATTTGAGTCTCGTTTCCATTTCGGTGAAATCTGCGTCTATGTTGCGGTTCATCTGCGTTCTCCTTCATGCACCGTCAGAAGCCTAGTTAGAATTGTAAACCGGTGGTTTTATATTTTGTGTGGTTAAAAAGGTTCACCAGTCATGGTTTTTATTTATCCGAGAAGGAATATCTCAGCAACGTCATTTCATCCGTTGTTTTATGATTGCTTGGGGAACGTTTGGTGCAACCTTATACTTTAAGCTGTTGGATCCTCCAGTTCTCAAAAGTGCACCTTTGCTTGCCATTCTTGAAAGGTAAGTCGATACTGTACTCAGGCTTATGGGTTCCTTAAGTTCCTGTTCATAAATGGATTGAACATCGCGAGAAGAGAACCAAACCAACGGAAAACTCTTCTGGATAACCAAACGAACCTTTTCAAATCGTGAAGGACTGTTGCCAGCTAATGCACCAGCTCCTAGGTTTGTGCCTTCGCCTGGCATGCCGCCTAACAATTCCACGAGATCTAAAAGGCGAAGAGCTTTATCTCTGGTTATTTGACCTTCAAAGGCTACAGTGTATCGGTTGCCTTCACTATCGAACATTTCCACGCGCATTTTCCGAACTGGCATTATGGCGTACACCTTAAGCGGTGTTCACAAGCTTTACGCTTCACAACTTATAGCTGTTATGGTAAAAGAAGAAAGTGTAAAAGCCAGCTTGCACCGTGTAAAGCTTGAAAGAACCAGAATACGCAGAGTTTTAGCCATTACAAGCTTCACAAGATTTTGGAATTGGAAAAAGAATCCTAAGACGGTTCAGTTCTGCATTTCCAGTAGAAGCGTAGGGGTGTCTCGTTCACAGTAAAGGAACAAGAAAAAAGTAATTACATAAAAAAGGACCTCAATAAAGAAACATTTTCAATACAATTTCACACGGCATTCACAAAATTGTGAAGGAAAAACAACAAAAAAAGAAATTTCGTTTGAAACACTGGTTTTCAGATAGGGATACTCGTAGTAACTTATGCAACCATAAAGGAAACAATGTTAGCTATAACGTTAGACTAAAGGCAAACAATAGAAGACACAGCCACCCCTTTATTTCCCCTCGAGAACTTTAGAGAAAACACCACTTAGTGTTCATGGTTAAAAAATTATTTACCACTTATCTAAAATCTTTGACAGTAAATATTATTATAATTGTGTACGTGTTTACCTATCAGAGTATCTTCCCTTCTAAAGGAAATTATACTTACTTTATAGGAAAGGAATACAGAGTTCCAGTCGAAATCTTGGGGGGCGTCCGTATTGTTTACTTGTTTGAACATTCCATTTCCATTTTCTTTTAGGATTGTTGTGCTTCGGAACTAGTTTTGTGTACTGCACACTTTATCTGCTCCACATGAAATAACGGTGATGCCTCTAAAATAAACTTGGGATAGCAAATGGGAAATTCGAACATACTTGACGACGTATTCGAAAAGTTCGTGAACGGCGCCGCACTCTTCAAAGACAGAGAGGTCTTGAGACATGACTATCTGCCTGAAAAGCTACCTCACAGAGAAGAACAAATACGCTTGCTTGGCGAAACAGTCGCGCCAGTCCTTAGGGATGCACAGTGCTCCAACATCTTTATCTATGGCAAAACTGGCACTGGAAAAACCGCCGTAACCAAATACGTGCTGAGCCACTTGGAGGTCAAAGCGAAGGAGTATGGCGCGCCAGTCAAGTTTTGCTATGTTAATTGCCGCATGACAGGCTCAGAGTACCGCATCTTCGCGAATCTCAGCCAAAACTTAGGCATGGCTATCCCGTTCACAGGGTTGTCTGTCGGTGAAGTGTTTGACAGATTCCGAAACGGCTTGGATACTTCCCGAACAATTTTCATTGTGGCTTTAGATGAGGTGGATGTGCTGATTAAAGATCGGGGAGACGGCCTTCTTTATGAGTTAACCAGAATAAATGAAACTCTGCATAAAAGTAAAGTTTCGATCATCGGCATATCCAATGATCTTCGATTGAAGGAATTCCTTGATCCCCGTGTTTTCAGTTCGCTCAGCGAGGAAGAGATGGTCTTTAGGCCGTATGATGCAAGCGAACTGCGCAACATTCTTCTTGAGCGTTCAAAATTGTCCTTTCACGAAGGCGTGCTCTCCGAGGCTGCCTTGAGCATATGTTCTGCTCTAGCGGCTGCAGAGCATGGAGATGCAAGGCGTGCTTTGGATCTGTTGCGCGTGGCAGGGGAAGTTGCTGAACGTCAGGGGGCAAAAGTGATCACGGAAGAGCATGTTCGGGAAGCTGAAAAGCACATTGAACATAACCGCGTCGTTGAAGCCCTCCAAAATTTGACTTTGCACTCTAAGTTAGTGCTTCTGAGTGTTTATCACTTAAGCAAGTCGAGCGCCACTACTGGAGAAATCTATGACATCTACAATGAACTTTGTGGCGAATTGGGTGCTGGGCTTCTCACGCAACGGCGTTTGGGCACTCTGGTTAATGAACTTGACGCTATGGGGCTCTTAAACGCAAAGGTGGTAAGCATGGGGCGTTACGGTCGCACTAAAAAGATTGGATTGGAAATCTCTCGTACACTTATTAGGAATGTCTTCGGAAATGATGCCAGGCTAGGACGTTTAGTCAATTATGAACCGAAATTCCTTTCAAAAAATGCACATAGTAGGCGTTGAAGACGGAAGTTTCCAGAAGAACGTAACGAAGAAGGCCCTTCTTGTGGCAGTCTTGGTCACCGGATCAAAAATTGAGCGTGCAAAAGCTTTCACGATAACTGTTGACGGCTTGGATGCTACTGAAAGACTCTCTGTGAACATACGCGATTGGGCGTTTGACGCTCTGTTACTATCTGGGATTTCCTTCGCTGGCTTCAACCTCATCGATCCAGTGAAGGTTTTCGAGGCTTTCGGTAAACCAATAATCATCGTGTCAAGAACAAAACCAAACAACAAAGCAGTGAAAAGGGCTCTCCGAGCGCATTTTGAGGATTGGGAGGCGCGCTGGGCGATTTTTGAAAAGTTGGGCCCAATACACAAGACGGTTACACTGTTTGGAAAGCGGCCAGTATATTTAGAAGTTGTGTACGCGGATGTGGAATGGGTGTCTCAGCTTGTTTGCGCTCTGGCTTTCTGGGGTAGACTTCCCGAGCCTCTCCGCGTGGCTAGATTAATAGCCCGTGGTCTTTCTTAAACAAATGAAAGAACAGTGGGTTCTAGCGTTTGCAGGTTCACCACTGGCACTTTTCCAGGCGTTGGAATTAACCCGAGCTTCTGCATGTAGTCGGTTTGTTCTTGCCAGCCGCCAGAATTCACGATTAAGACGCCGCGATAATTACAGTAGCCCATTACGTGGATATGGCCAGAGTGAAAAATGTCTGGGATTCGTTCTATGACGAGGAAGTCTCGGTTTTCAGGCAACAACATTGTTTTTCCGCCGTATAAAGGCGCTAAGTGCCGGCTTTGCAGGAGCAGTTTCATTGCTTTCTCTGGGTGCTCGTGGTCCATGCCGGGCACTGTGGCGATTATGTCATCTAAACTGCGACCGTGATACATCAAAACTTCCACGTTGTGAAGGCTGACCACACAAGGGTCTCCAAGAGAGTATACTTTTCTTGTTTCTTGAAGGGTTTTCAGAAAATCATCCGATATTGCTGGTTGAGGCAGCGCTTTTCTCGGTGCGTCATGATTTCCAGGTGTAACTACGATTTCAACGTAGTCTGGTATTTGTTCAATCAGTTTTGAGGCAAGTTTGTACTGTTTGTGGATATCTCTTATCAATAGTTCTTTCACTTGGTTTGGGTAAACTCCCACACCGTCAACTATGTCTCCCGCAATCAACACGTATTTTACGTGTCCGGCTATCTCTTTCATTTTGTCGTTTCCATACTTGCCGTTGAGCCATAATATGAAGCGGTTGAAGGCTTCTCTCTGGAATTTTGTGCTGCCAACGTGCATGTCTGAGGTGAGCACGGCGTAAATGGGTTCTGACGCTCTGCGTTGAGGTTTCTGGCCTACTTCTGGAAAAATTATGTCCTCAGCCAGGAAAAGATTGCCTCTTGTTTTTACCACGGCAATGCACACAACTTGATCAGGAAGGAGCAACTGGGCTTTTCTGTGCAGTTCTTCTGGCGCGTTGTGGGTCACCAGGATAGTGGCGCTTGCGTGTAGATCTTCAACTGCCAATATTATCTGCTGCTTTGCTTCTCGTTTTTCGGTTATCATGCAGATTATCTTCAGTTTTTCCTTGGCTGGCGATTTCAACGCCTCTAATATCGGCGTTGCTGCTTTAACATCAATCCTCTGCCTTAGCAAGCGTTCAATTCGTTTAAAGCGGTCTTGAAAGTACTGGAGGTAATCTTCAATTGTTCCGTTGGAGCCGAGTTTACTCGTGGGGTCCTCTATTACGCTAATGCTTGCTTCTACATCCTTCGCATAAGGGTGAAAAACGCTTTTCCCCTCAGTCAGTTGCTTCTCTGGCTGTTCTTCAAGGCTTTCCTCTATTGGCTGGACCTCCCTTTCTCCTGAGGGCTCTGGCTGTTTCAGCAATGTCTCCAGAAAGCTTCTGTCAATGAATAATGGCTTCTCCTCCAATCCCTCTATTCTCTGTAATGCTTTGCTCATTATCGCCGTTGGGTCGTCCGTGGCGGCGACTATGCTCAAAAATTCAAAAGCGTCCCTGTTCAGCTGGTATCCTGCTGCAATGGTTGTTTCTATGGCTTTTTGAAGTTTCTCTCTTTCGCTCATGTTGTTAGGGTTCTCCAGTCTCTTTTCTTTGGAACGATTATGTAGCCTTTTTCTTCATTGCCTATCGGTTCTGTTTGATTCTTCAGGTGAAGGGCTGCTGTTAAAGCAGCTGTGACAGCGTCGATTTCATGAGATGTCAGAGGGCGTGTCTCTAATTCGCCTTTCAGCCCCAACTTTTTTAGGACTTCTTGGATTGTTTTCCAATCTTTTAATGGCATTTGCAGGGCTTTTCGGGTTGATGTTGGGTGTACCTCGATTGTTTTATATGCGTTCTCCTCTATTAGGCTATTCAGTCTTATTGCGCGTAAAGTAAGCTTTTTCATTGCGGGGAGAGCTGGAGGTAATACTCTGTATCCCTTCTTTATCATTTCTCTGTCCGCTTTTCTTAGAAGTTCGCCCTTTTTTGGGAGGCTTAAAGGGGCGTCTATGGCTATGAGTGCGGGGTCTTTCCTTGCTATGTTTTCTAAAATTTCACTATCGGTGTAGAGTAAATAAGTTTCAACCAGTTTATCTTTTAGCAGTGCCCATCCAGTTGAATTTCTACTTGTTCCAGCCAAATCTATACCAATTACACATTTACCCTTAAATTCTAACATAAGCGTTCAAGTTTATATACGCGATTTATTATTTAGATATGTTGCTTCAACATGATGGGGAATCACCATAATGAGTGAATTGCGCAAGGTACAACGTACGCAAACTGGCACTTTTTTTGTTTGTTTGCCCAAGTCTTGGGCTGAACAGCATGGTTTGAGAAAAGGGACTTTAGTGGCTCTTGATGAAACTGGCGACGGCAAGCTTCTCATTGACCCGAAGTATAACGCTGAGCAGTTACCTAGAGTTGCGACTTTAAACGCTGGGCCTTATTTGCGCCGTGAGATTATTGGCCGCTATCTTCTCGGTTTTGACATCATCCGCATCGAAGCAAAAGAGCGCATCGACTTCGACGTTAGGAACATCGTCAAGGCGACAGTGGGCTCTTTGATTGGGTTAGAGATTGTTGAGGAAACTTACTCCCAGATAGTCCTGCAGTGCCTATTGGAGCCTTCTGGTTTTCCGCCGGAAAAGATTTTGCGCCGAAACTACGCTATAGTTGCTGGAATGAACCGTGATGCCGCAAACTCCTTTATCGATGGAGATTTGCAGCTGGCTAAGAGCGTTATCGCCCGCGATGACGAGAGCAACAGGCTCTATTTCCTTTTGGTTCGCATTCTGCGTACGATAACTCAGAACCCTAGTTTGAGCGAGAAGCTTGGGATAACTCCCATAGAATGCTTAGACTACCGTTTAGCCGCGAGCCTGATTGAGGCTATAGGCGATGCGTGCGTGCAAGTAGCCGCTAAGACGATTGAACTCAACGGGGTCAAGCCATCTGAAGAACTGAGGAAGTTGCTGGTTGGCTTGCAGGCGATTTGCTATGAGGCTCACGAGCAAGCGTTGAAATCGTTTGTGAACAAGGACATAGCCTTAGCCGAAACCGTGCGAAACATGCACGAGAAAATCGAAACGATGTTCACTGATATTGAGAAAGTTGCAAAGGATCAACCGCTCAAAGTGATGCCGCAAATTTTGGCCGCGTCGTCCTTTCTGACACAAATTTACGCGCATAGCGTGGACTTGGCGGATTTGGTTGTTTGAACGCAGCCGTTTTCTGAGCTTGAGCGTGTGGACTGTTGTGCTCTCTGCAGGCTATAGCCCCCTTATATAAAGACTGAAATGTAGGTTGAATTTGTTAGTGAAGCGGGCGTCTGCTGTTGTCGTGTAGTTGTTTGGTTCTGTTCTGCTCCTGTGGTTTTTTGGTTGGGAGGCTCTTCCAATAACTGAAAACATTTTAGACAGTAGCACAATTCTTTAATCGAGCCGGGGTGGCAGAGTGGTTAATGCGCTAGCCTCGAGATCTGTAATCATACCCAAAAAAGGGCCTATGCCAGAAAGACAAGTGAGCTAGTGGGCCTTTGGCTCGCAGGGGTTCGAATCCCTTCCCCGGCGCTTCTAACATCGATAGGGCTGAGTTCCTCTGGCGGGTTATTTCGGTTTCCTGAAATTTTCTACATTCCCCAAATCAAATAAAGAAGACTGTTGAATAAGACTATGTGTGTTAACGCCGCTTTTTACATGACTCTGGCAACTGTGATAATGTTGTTTGTGACTGCAATCGTCATTGTTATGAGCGATATCGCATATCCTGATTCCAAAACACGTTTCCCTAAATGTGAGTTACCCCTTAACATTTTTTCGATTTTGTCTGCTTTATAAAACAGAAACCCCACAAGTACAGCTATCGAGAGTTTTATTCCACTATAAACCAGAATGTTTGCTTTCGTTAATCCTGCAAACAGAGGATTAATTTCCACTGCACCAAAACAGAGTATACCTGTGACGGTAGTCAACCAATCTAGAACCCCCATCAAAATTAGGGCAAAACAAAACAACAGTTCTTTCTTAAACATGCACTTTCCTCTGCTTTTT
>DATDQZ010000060.1:0-9433 GCA_035292005.1 Bathyarchaeia archaeon
AGCAGTTATGTTTGCGTGTTGCGTTTCTCTTCCGCGAGATCGATTTGAGCCTTCTCTTAATATGAGAACTGGGACTCCTCCAGCTTGTGCATTTGATGACAAATCAAGTTAACCTCCTTTAGTGCGCACAACAACAAAACATAATTGCCATATAAGTTTTTCTAGGAGTAGCATGCCAAACTAGGCTTAGGCTGAGAAATCTTCACATTACCTGACTTTCACTCACTACGCTAGCCAGCTAAGCCTAGTACACTGAGACTTTGGCTACACCCTTAATTTTCAGCAGTTTGGGAATTAATTCGCCGGGAATTTTCTTCTCTACAATCAATGTGAGTTTCGGTTCTGGCGAGAGCTCTGGGTCGTCCACGATGGCTTGTCTGATGCCCAAGCCGCCTTTGGTGAGAACCATGGCTGAGTTAGCCAAGATGCCGTGCGCCTTTGGGTCGACCACAGTTATCTCTACAACCCCTAGGTCAAAGTGTTTTGCGATTTCTTTCAGCGAATGCCCAGCGGGCCGTATTTCCTCAAATATCAGTCTGAGTTCGCGGTTGGCTTTGATTACGTTTAATGTTTCGTTTACTGTTCGCCTGTCCACTCCGGCGGCTCTTGCGATGCGCACTGGCGGAATCTCGATTTGATTGAGGTAGATTTTTCCGTCTTTTGCGCTTAGTCCATTTTCTACTAGAACACGGGCTACTTTGAGTCGTTCTGGGTAACCTTCTAAGTGTTGCTTGATGGTGTTCCACATACGCGAGGTTCCTTCATGTACATTTTAGTTCATTTAAGTATAAATGTGTTAGTCAAACTTTTAACGAACTTGGGCTTTACACGGGATTTCGAATTTGCTGTTAATTCTCGATTTTGCGGCATTTTATGAATTTATGTACAAATATGTACACAAAAGATTTAATATGGCATCCACGTACGGTTTACAACTTACATAACAGGAGAAAAAAGACATGCCATCCAACAAAATACTCCTAGACGAGGAAAACATACCAAAACAGTGGTACTGCATATTGCCCGACTTGCTTAAACCACTTCCTCCACCTATCGACCCAGAGACAAGAGAACCTGGACCTGGCATAGTTCCCAAAATATTTCCCAAGCAGATCGTAGCCCAAGAGATGAGCACGGAAAGATGGATAGGCATCCCAGAAGAAGTGAGAGACATCTACAGACTCTGGAGGCCTACACCTCTCTTCAGAGCTGTTGGCTTAGAGAAGGCGTTGAAGACTCCAGCCAAAATCTATTACAAGTATGAAGGGGTCAGCCCTCCAGGAAGTCACAAACCAAACACCGCGATTCCCCAAGCCTACTACAACATGAAGGAAGGCATAGAACGCATAGCTACTGAGACAGGTGCTGGCCAATGGGGGTCCGCTTTAGCTTTCGGGTGCATGTTGTTCGGATTACAAAGCACGGTCTACATGGTCAAAGCGAGCTATCAACAAAAACCCTACAGAAGAATTATGATGGAATCTTATGGCGCAGATGTCTATGCAAGTCCCAGCCCGCAAACGGAGAGCGGCAGGGCAATCTTAAAGGAAACCCCTGATAACCCAGGCAGTTTGGGAATAGCCATAAGCGAAGCTGTTGAGGATGCTCTAGCCCACGAAAATACTAACTACGGCATAGGCAGCGTTTTCAATCACGTTCTTACGCATCAAACCGTAATTGGGCAGGAGACTAAAGAGCAGATGGAAATTGCAGGAGACTACCCAGACGTGATATATGGATGCATAGGCGGAGGCAGCAGCTTTTCTGGACTCTTCTGGCCATTCTATTACGACAAAGTGGTGACTAAAAAGGCGCCGAAAAACGTTCGTTTTGTAGCAACCGAAGCGACAGCTTGCCCGAAGGTTACAAAGGGCGAATACACTTATGACCACGGTGACACGGCAAAGCTAACTCCATTAGTTCCCATGCACACTCTTGGGCATGATTTCATACCCGCGCCCATTCACGCTGGGGGTCTGCGCTACCATGGAATAGCACCAACCATAAGCAACCTCGCTTCAACGAAGCAATTAGAAACAAAAGCTTACAATCAAGTAGAAGTCTTCGATGCTGCTAAGCTCTTCATTCAAAGTGAGGGTATAATACCCGCTCCAGAACCAGCTCACGCCATCAAAGGGGTCGTTGATGAAGCCTTAAGGTGCAAAGAAACAGGAGAAGAAAAGGTTATTCTCTTTCTGCTGTGCGGCCACGGCTATTTCGACATGCAAGCCTACGATGATTACATGAGTGGTAAGCTACTACCATATGAGTATCCAGCAGAAAAAGTTGAAGAATCAATGCGAAAACTCAGGCAACTCTATCCTTGGCTAGATGAAGTCAAAAAGAAGTTTATCTGAAAAACACCTGAAACGCAGAGGATAACGCGGCAACGCGTAACCCCTCAGCTTTTTATGTTACAGGCATCTCGGCGTATACATCTTTAACTATTACCTGTTTTCTGTTATTGTGTGCTCCTGTGCATAGCTAGAGAAGGAATAGGCGTTGTGTGCGAAATCTGAAAGCGCGTCTGCAAAAACTCTTGGATTAATCGTCAATCCTGTTGCTGGCATGGGCGGAGCCGTTGGACTCAAAGGCACCGATGGCGCGGAGATTTTAAAACAAGCCATATCTCTTGGGGCAAAACCCATGGCGCCCGCGAGGGCTATGTCGTTTCTCTCCGAGTTAAAATTCGTTGAGGACAAGATACGGCTCTTTGTAGGCGCTGGAAACATGGGCGAAGAAGAAGTATTAAGCTGCGGTTTTGCCTGCACGGTTCTCGGAGAGAGAAAGAAGGAAACTGCCGCTGAAGATACTAGGGAGATTGCAAGGAAATTCGCTGACGCAGAAGCTGACCTTATTGTATTCTGCGGCGGAGACGGAACAGCTCGAGATATACTGGAAGCAATCAACCTCAGTATCCCTGTATTGGGCGTTCCAACCGGCGTAAAGATGCACAGTTCTGTTTTTGCTGTGGATCCCAAGGCTGCAGCGAAAATAGCTATCGGTTTCCTTTGGGGCGAGCTGCCCTTGCGAGAAGCGGAAGTGATGGATGTCGATGAAAACGCGTTCAGGGAAGGCCGCGTGTCTTCAAGGCTTTACGGGTACTTGCTAACTCCTTACGAACCGTACCTGATACAAGGCGCGAAGATGGCGAGTCCAATGACAGAGAGTGAACTGCGCAACCAAGCAGCTATAGCTATATGCATCATTGAAAACATGAAACCTGACGTTATCTACATTGTAGGTCCGGGCACAACAACGCGCACCATTGGCGGCCTCTTGGATGCAAAGAAAACTCTTTTGGGCGTGGATGTTTTCTGCAACAAGAAAATAGTGGCAAGCGACGTAAACGAGAAGCAAATCCTAGAGGCAATACGCGGAAAGGCGGCGCAGATAATTGTCACGCCGATTGGGGGTCAAGGTTTCATATTTGGAAGAGGAAACCAACAGATAAGCCCAGAAGTAATTCGTAGCGTAGGGCTGGACAACATAGTTGTGATCGCTACAGAAGGCAAATTGCGAAGCTTAAGAAGTCTAAGAGTTGACACTGGCGACTCAAGCTTAGATGATGCCCTTCGAGCGCGTAACGTCAAGGTTGTGACCGACTACAAAACCGAATATATGATGCGTGTTGAATAATCAACGACCAGTTCTTAACTCAATATTTTTTCACACAATCATAGGTAAATTGAAATATGGCAGCTTATGAACAGTACTCTGTTACAATCGAGAGGCTGGAAAGTTGATTCCCATAAATCTTCCTAAAATCGGCGAAGAAGAAGTTGAGGCTGTAGTTAAGGTTTTGAGAAGCGGCTTACTCACGCAGGCGCTGGGCGCGGGTCCCATGGTCACGCAATTTGAGAAAAAATTCGCAGAGTTCGCGGGCGTGAAACACGCCATAGCCGTAAACACAGGCACTGCTGCTTTGCACTCCGCTGTTGTAGCCGCAGGCGTAAAACACGGTGACGAGGTAATACTACCTAGCTTCACTTTTGTGGCTACAGCCGAAGCGGTCGTTATGGCTGGCGGCAAGCCCGTGTTCGCCGACATCGACCCAGAAACCTACAACATCTCCTCAACAGAAATCAAAAAAGCATTAACAAAAAAGACCAAGGCCATAGTGCCCGTGGACCTTTATGGCTTACCAGCTGACATTAAGCCCATCCGAGAAATCGCCGCTGAACACGACTTGGCAGTTATTGAAGACGCAGCCCAAGCGCACGGCGCAACCTACGCTGGGAAACCTGTAGGAGTTTTTGCTAATATTGCTTGCTGGAGCCTCTACGCAAGCAAGAACATGACCACAGGCGAAGGCGGCGTCATAACAACGGGCAACGACGAAATGGCAGAGAAGATGCGGCTGATGAGAACTCACGGAGAAAAAGCCAAGTACGCTTCTCTCATGCTTGGCTGTAACTATCGCATGTCAGAGATACAAGCCGCCATAGGCTTGGTGCAATTAGAGAAGCTGCTCGCTTTTGTGGCTAAACGCCGCGAAAACGCCAGAAGGCTGACCAGGATGCTTGCAAAAACAGAAAAACTTCAGTTGCCACATGAACCGAAAGGGCGACAGCACAGCTGGTACCTCTACACTGTTAGGCTCAAGAATGCCACAGAGAACGAGCGAAACAAGATTGTGGAAAAATTAAGAAGGAAGGACATAGGCGCTGAAGTGTATTACGTTAATCCTGTGCATCTCATGCCTTACTACCGCGACAGTTTTGGAAGGCGTAAACTGCCCGAAACAGAAAAAGCAGCAAAACAAGTCTTCTCTCTGCCGATCCACCCCGGCGTCACGGAGAAACAAGTGGCCTACATAGGCGAGACGCTTTTGCATCTCTTGTAATGGGCTTTCAGCGTTAAGGTTTATATCATATGCTTCCGTAGTATCTTATTCCCTCGGTATTCTCTGGAGGGGATACCATGCGGAAAAAAGTCATTGTTATGGGCGCAGCTGGTAGAGATTTTCACAATTTCAACGTTTACTTCAGAAATAACCGCCTTTATGAAGTTGTAGCCTTCACGGCTGCGCAGATTCCTGGCATACAGTGCAGAGTTTATCCGCCAGAACTCGCTGGAGCCAATTATCCCAGCGGCATACCTATTTATCCTGAGGAAGAGTTGCCAAAATTAATAAAAGAGTTTAGTGTCGATCAGGTTGTTTTTGCCTACAGCGACGTTTCAAATGAATACGTCATGCATAAGGCGTCTATGGTTCTGGCTAACGGCGCAAGCTTCTGTTTGATGGGTCTCAAAAAAACTATGTTGAAGGCGAAGGTTCCAGTCATATCCGTGTGTGCTGTCCGAACAGGCGCTGGGAAAAGCCAAACCTCGCGGCAAATCACCAAAATTCTGAAAGATAAAGGGTTAAGGGTTGTGGTCGTTAGGCACCCTATGCCCTATGGCGATCTGAAAAAACAGGTTTGGCAACGCTTCGCTTCTCACAAAGATTTAGACAAATACGAATGCACGATCGAAGAGAGAGAGGAGTACGAACCTCACATTGACAATGGCATCGTTGTCTATGCGGGAGTGGACTACGGAAAAATCCTTGAAGAAGCCCAAAAAGAAGCGGACCTAATAGTCTGGGACGGCGGCAACAACGATGTGCCCTTTCTCAAACCTGACCTGCACATAGTTGTGGCTGATCCGCATCGAGCTGGACACGAATTAACCTATTATCCTAGCGAGGTTAACCTGCGCTTGGCGAACGTAGTAATCGTGAACAAAATCGATACGGCGGATCCCGCGAAAGTTGAACAAGTAAAAGCGAACGTAAAGTCCGTCAATCCAGACGCTCTAATTTTAGATGCTGCCTCGCCCATCATTGTGGACAAACCAGAATTGATAAAGGGAAAGCGAGTTTTAGTGATTGAAGATGGCCCCACAGTAACCCACGGCAACATGTCCTACGGAGCCGCAATGATTGCCGCAAAAAAATTTGAAGCAAAAGAAATCGTCAACCCGAAACCCTACGCTGTCGGCTCGATAAAGGAGACTTATGTGCAGTACCCGCATTTGGGTTCAATTCTTCCTGCTGTGGGGTACGGCGAAAAACAAATAGCTGAGCTTAAAGAAACCATTGACGCTACGCCTTGCGATGTTGTCTTATTGGGTACTCCCATCGACTTGAGAAAAGTGATAAGCTTGAACAAGCCAACTGTAAGAGTTAAATATGAACTTCAAGTACTAGAACCCGTCTGTCTCGAAGAATTGGTGGATGATTTTCTTAAAAGGAGACTAGTTGGAAAAATTAGCAACACTTTTATGCACTAGGCGTTTCAATTTATATTCAGTGTGAGAGGTCAATGTCATTAGACTTGGACAAAATTTACTTGAGTGATTGTAAAGAAATACTAAAAACAATTCCAGACGGGAAAATCGACCTCATAGTAACTTCACCCCCATATGCAGATAATAGAAAATCGACATACGGTGGCGTTCCAATTAAAGGATATGTAGATTGGTTTCTTCCTATTTCACTTGAACTTAAGAGAGTATTGAACGCAACTGGCTCGTTTATCTTGAACATCAAAGAACGTGCTGTGAATGGAGAACGCCAAACTTATGTTATTGAGCTTATCCTTGAAATGAAGAGACAAGGCTGGCTTTGGACTGAAGAATTCATTTGGCATAAAAAGAATTGTTACCCTGGCAAATGGCCTAACCGTTTTCGAGATGCTTGGGAACGCTGTTTGCAGTTCAATAAGCAGAAGAACTTTAAAATGTTTCAGGAAGAAGTGATGGTTCCTAGAGGCAAATGGGCAGAGAATAGACTGTCAAGGTTGAGTGACACTGATAAAATACGTGATGTTTCTAAGGTTGGCAGCGGTTTTGGAAAAAGGGTCTCTAATTGGCTAGGAAGAAACCTCGTATATCCTACGAACGTTTTGCATATTGCAACTGAATGTTCAAATCGTAATCATAGCGCGGCATTCCCTCTGGCATTGCCTACTTGGTTTATCAAACTCTTTACGCAAGAAAATGATGTAGTGTTAGATCCATTTATGGGCGTTGGAACTACAGCTCTTGCTTGTATCAAACTAAACCGCAGATATGTCGGAATTGAAATTAAGAAGGAATATTATGAATTGGCTATTCAAGCCACAGAAGAGGCTAAAGGCATCAAGTTGAATGGAAAGCAGGTTGTCTTAGTATGAAAACGCGTGAGCTTGAGAATCTTATAGCGAAGTGTTTGCATGATTTTTATAATAGGCGTACGAAACGGATACAAGCACTTAAACTCAGAGAATTCTTGAGTAAAAAGAATCCCTATCTTTTTCGTGCAATAGGTACAGAAAAGGCTTCAGAAATAATAGAGGACATTCTAAGAGCTTTCATAAGTTCTTCAGATGAAGGCATGTTTGGCGACGCCTTTTTTGAACCTATAGCAAAACTAGCTTCAGGTGGTGTAGTTGCCCCATCAGAAGGTGTAGACGTTGCTGTGGAGACAGAAGGCCGTTATATGGCCATTGCAGTGAAGTCAGGCACAAACTGGGGAAATAGGGATCAATTAAAAAAACAAAACGAAAACTTCATCGCGCTGCAGAGTCGCCTATACAAACTTCATAAACAGTTTGATGCTGTTATTGGGCATGGTTATGGTCGAAAGAAAGGAAAGCCTAAAGGCAAGATTTACCGTAATATTTCAGGGCAAGCTTTTTGGACGGAGATTACAGGAGACCCAGATTTTTATTTAAAACTAATAAGGTTAATGAAAAATGAACCACATAAACATAAAGAAAAATACAAGAAAGCTTGGGGTGCAGCAGTAAATCGATTCACTGGCGAGTTTGTTAGAGATTTCTGTTTTTCAGACGGCAGTATAGACTGGGAAAAACTCGTGCAGTTCGTTAGTCAAGAAAAAAGGTCAAAAAACTTCCAAAAAACCAAGAAACAGTTATAACAGGGCTTTCTCCTTTACAATAAGTTAACAATATCCGCTGACTGTAAGAGTTAAATATGAACTTCAAGTACTAGCACCAGTCTGTCTCGAAGAACTAGTGGACGGTTTTCTCAAGGGGGAAGTGAAACGGTGACCAACGAAGAAGATATTTCGCGTGTCAAAATAAAATTCATGATAGAGGGATTAGGCGAAGCGGAAGGCGAGTTCATACGCTTTATGGCGCCTAGAACAGTGGACACTATAGTTCGAAAACTTCCGGTTGAGGGTAGAGCTGCTTTATGGAAAGAAGAGGTTTACTTCGAAATTCCAGTTAAAATGGGCGAGGAAAAAGCCAAAGCAACCGTGGAAACAGGTACCATCGCTTTTTGGCCTATGGGAGGCGCCCTCTGCATATTCTATGGGCAGTCGCAACCCTACAGTCCAGTAAGCATTTTAGGCAAAATCACAGAAAACCTGGAATTGTTTAAGCAGGTGAAGAGCGGAACAAGAATTAAGGTTGCGTTGCTAGTAAGCTAGCGAACTGTCTTCCCACATTTTTAGGAGCCGTTCGCATTCTTCTTTTACTTCTTTCTTTGCGCTTTTGTTTTTCAATGCTTCCAAGTATTCTTTGCGTTTTTCGACTGAACGTTTTTCCGCTGTGCCGCCGTAGTAGAGTTTTCCTTCTAGGTACTCTTTCATGTGATTAGTTTTTTGGATGAAGAGGCTGGCGGCGTCAACGGGGTTTTCTACCGCGAACTTGTTCGCCCATATTGTTGCTTCTGTTTCGCGAAGTTGGGTTAAGCCGTCGATTTCTTTTATCTGCTTGATGTAGGTTCTTAAAAACTCGTAGTATCCAGCGGTTTTTACCAGCTTGAGGGTTTGGTTAACTTTTTGTTTGAAGCTGCTGCTTCCTTTAACGGTCAGGCGGTGTTTGTAGCCTTTGTCTATTAGCTCTTTGGCTGTTTTAACCTCTTCTGCGGTGTAGACTCTTTCTGGAAATCTCAAACGTGATTAAGCTCCTTCTTCTTCAAGCGAAAATGTGAAAAATTTAAGGTAACCCTGAGAATTAGCCTGCTACGGGCTTGTATATCTTTATGTTGTGGTTTCCTGAGACTAGCTGAACGGCGCCTGTTTCTTCCAGTTGCTCCAAGAAGTCTTTAGCCGCGCTTATTCGAATGTTAAACCGTGAAGCCACCGCATAAGGCGTCAAAACATTCATCTTCTTTATCTCATTAACGATTTTCTCGTTTTTTGCGTCTGGAGGGATTACCCCTATTGCTTTCTTTTCCTTCGGCGGTCCAGCTTTTTCCTTTTTCTTCTTCTCTGCTTCTTCCTCGTCTTTCCTAGTTTGCATGCGCTCCATTTGCTTTAGACCGATTTTCTTTTTTCCACCCATTTCTTTGCGCTCCTGTTAAGGCAGTTCCTGAACTAGAAAGGCTGAGTTATTTCAACTTTATGCCTATTCTGCCACTCTTTGATTGGCACTCCAAGTTTTCTTTCGATTTCCTGTCTGTGGATGGAGTTCATGGTGCAGAATGGAATTATGCG
>DATDQZ010000061.1:0-3307 GCA_035292005.1 Bathyarchaeia archaeon
TTTTTCCATGTAACTGGCGGGAACTTCGGTGGTAATCTTGTAAGAAACAGGTGCAGCCATTCTGTCTCAAATCTTAAATGCGTTAACTTCAATTGATGATGAAATTTCTTTTTTATAACTCTATGGGTAACAGCTTTCTCCCCTCCAACAGGAATTTTCACATCAGAGCTTGGGTTTCTCAAGATTCCGTTACAGCAAGCTACAGAAACTTTGTTCAGGCTCGTAACCTTTGAAGGAAGCTATAAATATGATTCCAGGATAGTTAGAATCGCAGATATCTTTAAGGTGACGACTTTGAGAATTGGTTTTTTCGTTTGGGAATATCCGCCCAAGCTTGTTGGTGGTTTGGGCACCTATGCTGAATACATAACGCACGAATTTGTGGACATAGGACACGACGTTTCGGTTTTCACGCTTAACGGGGGCGACTTGAAAACTAGAGAAATTCTACAAGGCGTCGAAGTTCATCGACCTCTGATTGCGGATGCAAGCAATATTTTTCCATTCTTCGTAGTTGATGACCTAAAAAAATGGGGCACAAACATTAAACTTTTCAATGACATTTTTATTTACAACATTCTGAGCGCAACAAAATTCCTCAACGGATTAATAAAAAAAGAAAAATGTAATTTTGATATAGTTTGCGTGCATGATTGGCTAAGCAGCATTTCAGGTCTCGTGATTAAGAATGAATCAAAAATTCCCGTGGTTTTCCACACTCACAGTACTGAATGGGGAAGAAGCGGCGGGCAAGGTTCTGAAGTGGTGTCGCACATAGAAGGGGCCATGGCTCAGAACGCAGACAGAATAATAACTGTTAGTTACGCTATGCAGCAAGACTTGATAAAGCATGGTTGGCCGCCATCAGAAATCAGCGTGGTTTGGAACGGCGTGGATCCTGAACGCTACAACCCGCGCAACTGTCAAAAAGAAGACGTAGAGGAGATTCGAGAAAAATATAACGTACCTAAAGACTGGAATATGCTTCTTTTCATAGGAAGACTCACTTGGGTAAAAGGTGTGAGAAACCTATTGCAAGCAATGCCCAGTGTTCTAAGGGAATATCCAAACACTAAACTCTTGATTCTGGGCAAGGGGGAGCAACAAAGGGACATCGTGGAAACGGCTGATAGATTAGGCATCGAAGATAAGATTGTCTACCGTTTTGATTTCGTTCCTGAAAACGAAAGAATTCTACATTACGCTGCTTCAGACGTGTGCATCTTCCCATCGACCTACGAACCCTTCGGCATAGTCAGCTTAGAGGCTATGGCTATGGAAAAACCCGTCGTTGTAGGCGCACGCGGCGTGGTAGGTTTCAGGGAACAGGTGATAAGCGTTGGCCCAGACCAAAACGGCGTGCACGTCAACGGCGAGGACCCGTCGGACATAGCTTGGGGAATAAACGAAGTGCTGCAGAATCCTGAAAAAGCAAGAAAGTGGGGCGAGAACGGACGCAAAAGAGTACTAGAATACTTTACATGGCGGAAAGCTGCTGAGGAAACAGTGAAAATCTACGAATCTCTCCTCTGAAAGTGCAGGGTTTTGATTGAATTGCGTAAAGTTCGCAAGGTAAATTTATATCGATAACATTTCTGCCAGTTTCAGCAGGCTCAGATCTATGGGTTTCTGCGTTTTACACGACTTTTCCAGTTCTGTGCATGTTATTGCGCCATTTTGCAGACCGACCACGCTGTTTCCTTGTTCTTGGCATAGTAATTCAACGGCTTTTTCAGCGAAGAGGCTGGCTAAGAGTCGGCTTCTCGCGGTGGGACTGCCGCCCCTTTGAGCATAGCCTAGAATTGATAACCTGACTTCTGAACCCGTGTGTGTTTCGATTTCTTTAGCAAGTTTGCTGTTGTCTCCGAAGCCTTCGGCAGCGACTATTATTCCTGATCTTTTTCCTTTACGGGTGTTTTCTCGTATTATTTCAAGAATATCTTTCAGTTTGTATTTGTTCTCAGGGATCAGTATCACTTCGGCACCCACGGTGATTCCCACGTTCAGGGCTAAGAAACCTCTTTCTCGACCCATGACTTCGACTATGAAAATGCGTTCGTGGGATACTGCTGTATCTCTGATCTTGTCAATTTCAGCTACCGCCGTGTTTACCGCAGTGTCGAAGCCAACGGTTTCATCAGTTCCGAAAACGTCATTATCGATTGTGGCTGGAATCCCCACGAATAAGGTGTCGCTTTTTCTGCTCAAATCGCAAGCTCCTCTAAACGAGCCATCGCCGCCTATTACCACCAAGCCATCCACACGATTTAAAGCTAAGGTTTCCGCGGCCTTTTCAACTCCCTTGCTGGTTTTAAACTCTGGACACCTTAAAGTGTGGAGCATGGTGCCGCCTAATTGTATTATGCCGCCTACGGAGCGGGGAGTCAAATGCGTAAACGTGTTTGTTAGCAGTCCCTCCCAGCCTCTTTCAAAACCTAATACTTGAAGATTCTTTGAATAGGCAATCCGCGTGACAGCTCGGATGGCTGCGTTCATGCCTGGCGCGTCTCCGCCTGGCGTAACTACACCGACAGTTTTCAACAGTCAAACGCTCCTTTGCTTTAATGAAAGAATGTTTACAGATGTTATGGCTTGTTAGAAGATAAATTTGACGCTTGTTTTAGATGTAGGGATAATGTAAAAGTTTTTTAGTAAAAGCAACCTAGCCATTAGCAGTGTTTTGCATCGCGGGTGAAGTGTTTGAGGAACTCTTACATTATCGTACTGGTTACAACAGCCAGCAGAGAAGAAGCAGAAACGATAGTGCAGCGATTGCTCGAGGCGAGGCTTATCGCATGCGCTAACATAATTGGCCCTGTCCATTCGCGTTTTCGCTGGTCTGGAAAGATAGAGAAAGCCGAGGAATACTTGATCCTCATGAAGTCGCGCAGGGACTTGTTTGAAAAGCTGTCAGAAGCCGTAAAGGCTTTGCACAGTTATGAAGTGCCAGAGATTCTTGCCCTTCCTGTGGTTGAGGGTTCAAAAGCCTACTTGGATTGGCTGGATAGTTGTTTGAGGTAAGGTTTTAAGGTTAATGTACAGTTCAGTACTCAAAAGCCTTAAATAAGACGTTCTGGTAAGCTTCAGAACTTAAGGAGTACTATAACATGGGGCATTGCCTTTGGCTCCGAAATCTCAACTACACACGCGTCATTCGAAGAAAATCATAGGCTAAAGTTTAAAAAAGTCTCTTTTGCGCGCTCACCTCTTGAAATCTTCTCAAAACTCTACGAGCACAACGAAAACGCTTACCTTCTCGAGTCAATTGAAGGCCCAAAGAAGCTGGCGCAGTACTCGTTCATAGGAT
>DATDQZ010000062.1:0-8170 GCA_035292005.1 Bathyarchaeia archaeon
AGTGCCAAAATGGGGATACTCCATAATAGCTGAAGAACTGGACCCTGAAAAGACAGCGAAAGCAAGCGGTCGAGAAATTAGAGTATCCCATAAACACGCCCGAGAAGTGTGCAGAACAATCAAAGGCATGATGCTTACCAACGCGAAAGCTTACCTAAGAGACGTTATGGACAAAAAGAAACCAGTTCCATTCAAAAGATTCAAGAAGAAGGCTGGTCACCGCCACGGGCTCGAAAAAAGTTATGCGGGAAGATACCCAATAAAAGCAGCTGAGAAAGTACTGAACGTAATTGAAGGAGCAGAAGCAAACGCTGAAAACAAAGGCTTAGACGTAGACAGACTCCGCATATTTCACGCTGCTGCCTACCCAGGAATGAAAATTAAACGATTCACACCGAGAGCCCACGGCAGAGCTTCACCAAAATACAACACCCTAACGCATATCGAGATTGTTTTAGCCGAAAAACCCGGACAAGGAGAAAAGCTTTAATGTCCATTGTTAAGCGGTTCATAACCGAATCCATGAAAAAGGCGGAAATCGACGAGTTTTTACAGAAAAAACTTGAACGCGCTGGCTACGGCGGAGTTAACCTTTCAAAAACGCCGCTGGGAACTCACGTGGTAATTTATGCCATGCGCCCTGGCTTAGTCATAGGGCGTGGCGGAGAAACAATAAAGGATCTTGCCACCGTTTTAGAAGCGAACTTTAAAGTTTCAAATCCGCAGATTTCTGTTTCTGAAATCGAAGTCCCTGAATTGAACGCTTTTGTGGTTGCGTCTCGTGTCGCTTCAGCCCTGCAAAGAGGCGTTCATTTCAGGCGCGCTGGTTTTTGGGCTTTGAACCAAGTTATGGATGCAGGGGCTTTAGGCGCGGAGATCGTAATAAGCGGCAAGTTGCGAACCGAAAGAGCAAGGTTCGAAAAGTTTCGAGCAGGCTACTTACCAAGATGCGGCGAACCAGCATTGAAGTATACGCGAAAAGCTGTGGCTCACGTTCAGCTTAAACCCGGCATTATTGGGGTGAGAGTCAAGCTGATGCCTCCAGACGCTCAGTTTCCAGACAAAATCCAAATAGTTATTGCGGAACCGCCGACACCTGAAGAAAAAACAGAAAAGGTACCTGAAGAAAAAGCTGAAGAAACGGGCAAAAGTGAGGAGGCAACCCAGTAAATGCCCATAATGAGACTTAAAGAAATTAGAGGCATATCTTCTGAAGAACGAACTAAGAAGCTTTCTGAATTAAGGACAGAACTATCCAGACTGAAAACCATGGTCAGCGCAGGCGGCGCCGTGGAGAATCCCGCCAGAATAAGTGAACTGCGCAAGACTATCGCTCAAATACTGACAATAGAGAATGAACATAAACTGAAACTTAGAAAGACAGAAGCAAAGGCAGCGAAGAAAGCACCGAAAACAAAGGAGAAAAAGAAGAAATGAAGGTAACCCCAGACATCATACGCGGCGAATTCATCGGAGCTGAAGGAAAAATCACCAAAAGCCGACACGCAGATTATGCTGGAATCTCCGGCGAAGTAATTAACGAAACAAAAAACACTTTTACGATTCTGCACGCAGGAAAGGCGAAAAGCGTAATAAAAGACTCAGCTGTTTTTCACTTCAAGTTTTCCGACGGAACGATTGTCGAAATCGACGGCAAACTTCTCGTGGGAAGACCTGAAGACCGCCTCAAAAAAAGCGTAAAGAGGCTATGGTGATGTCTCTAACTTTTAAGAAACCTAGAAAATCTTGTGACGACAGGAATTGTCCATTCCATGGCACGCTCCCGGTAAGAGGGCGCATATTAGACGGCGTCGTCGCCACTGCGAAGATGGATAAGACTGTTGTTGTGGAACGCGAATACCTTCAATTCTCACCTAAATTTGTGAGGTATGAGCGAAGACGTAGTCACATTCCGTCGCACAATCCGCCGTGCATAGATGCAAAGGAAGGCGAACGAGTGAGAATAGCTGAATGTCGCCCCCTCAGCAAGACAGTCTCCTTCGTTGTTGTGGAGAAACTGGAGGCGAAGTGAGATGGCGGCGAAGGCAAAGCACAGGGCGCTAGTCGCAAAGGGGATGCTTGCGCACGGGCAGAAAATTTCGAGGGGTCTTTTGGCCGGCTCGGCTCTGAGGTGCACTGATAACACTGGAGCGCGACGGTTGCGCTTGATCCAAGCTATGGGCTATAAGGGTCGATTGAGGCGTTATCCGTCCGCCACGGTGGGCGATAAGGTGACTGTTTCTGTCAGGCAAGGAACACCCGACATGAAGAAGAAGATTTTCCAAGCGGTTATTGTAAGACAGAGGAAGGCTTACAGAAGAATTGACGGCGTCTGGATTCAATTCGAAGATAATGCAGCGGTGATAATAACTCCTGAGGGCGAAATGAAAGGCTCAGAAATCCGCGGGCCAGTAGCCAGAGAAGCTGCTGAAAGATGGCCACGAATAGCAAGCGCCTCGAGTATAATAATATAGGTGGAAGCACATGCAAGCAACAAAGCGGATAAAGAAACCGGGAAAACAGCGAAAACTGCTTTATAATGCGCCTGCTCATCTGCGCCATAAACTTATGGCAGCGCCTCTTTCACCTGAACTTGCTTCAAAAGGCGCTAAGACTCTCCCAGTCAGAAAAGGCGACAGCATCCGCATAATGCGCGGCGACCATAAAGGATTCGAAGGAAAAATCTCACGAGTGGACCTAAAAAACTACAGAATCTACGTTGAAGGCTTAACACGCGAGAAGGTTGACGGAACAGCCGTATTTGTTTCAGTGCATCCATCGAAGGTTATGATAAGAAAACTGAATCTTGACGACAAATGGCGAAAAGGAATCGTTGAAAGAAAGAAGGAACTGCCTAAAAAAGAAGAGAAAGTTGAAAAAGTTGCGAAGAAACCTCCGGCAAAGGCTGCGGAAGTGAAAGAAGAAAAACCCGTTGAGGAGAAAATTGAAGTGCAGGAGAAAACTGCAGAGAAGAAGCCAAAAGTTACAAAGAAAAGGGTGCAGAAAAAACCCGCTGCGAAAAAGAAAAAAGAGGCGAAACCAACGGAAGAAGAAAAACCAGCCAAAAAGGAAGAGAAGCCGAAAGCAGCAAAGAAAACACGCGCCAAGCGTAAAACCGCCTCAGAAAAAGAAGGAGGAACATAAGTTTGGGCAAGAAAGGAAAAACAGGAAGGCTAAAGCGTAAACCTGCGCCGAGGTTCTGGCCTATTCACAGGAAAGAATTTTCGTGGGTGGTGAAACCTTCACCGGGGCCTCACTCCCTTGAAAATTGTTTACCTCTTGCGCTGGTTCTTCGCGACATTCTCGGAGTAGCCAAAACTAGGAAAGAGGCCAAGATGATAATTTCGCAGGGCAAAGTTTTCGTTGATGGAAAAGTCAGGCGGAAAGATTATTTCCCTGTTGGCTTGATGGACGTCATTTCAATACCTGATTTGAACAAGTTCTTCAGGATAATGCCTTTCCATAAAGGTCTATTTCTCAATCCAATCAGTAAAGAAGAAACAAGCTTTAAACTGTGCAGGGTGGAAGACAAAACCACAGTCAAGAACGGGTGCGTGCAAATTGCTCTCCATGACGGCTCGAACATACTCGCAAAAGTGGCGGACCCCAAAAACCCAAAAGAAATCACCTATGAAACCTTTGACATATTGAAGCTGAGTCTTCCCGAAAAACAAGTGCTTGACCACCTAAAAACCAAGGAAGGCAATTTCGCCGTTATAACGGGTGGAAAGAACATTGGAAAACAGGGCAGAATAGTCGAAATTGAAAAAGCCGAAGCAAAGAAACGTAGAAACGCCCTCGTAGTAATCGAAGACGAAAAGGGCAATCGCTATCAAACAATTCTAGACTTCGTTTTTTCAATAGGCGGGGCTCAACCACTCATATCCTTACCGGAGGCGACTTCCGTTGTCTGAGGATGCGATGCTTAAGAAGTGGGAAGAGCAACCCATGCTCAAACCCAGAATCGAGAAGGTCGTCGTCAACCTTAACGTTGGAAAATCTGGCGAACCGCTGGAGAAAGCTTCTAAAGTGTTGAAGGAGTTGACAAATCAGACGCCCGTTAAGAAAAAAGCCAAGAAAACCATAAGAGACTTTGGGATAAGGCAGGGCGAGCCAATAGCGTGTGTTGTGACGCTGAGAAAACAGAGGGCAATTGATTTTCTGAAGAAAGTTCTGCCCGTTATTGATAATAAAATCTCTCGCTCGTCTTTTGACAAACAAGGTAATTTCGCTTTCGGCATAAAGGAACATATTGAAATAGCGGGTGTAAAGTACGACCCTGATGTGGGCATCTTCGGCATGGACGTCTGTGTCTCCATGAGCCGCCCTGGATACCGAGTGAAAAACCGAAGAAAAAGAAAGGCGCAGGTCGGTTCCAAACATGTTTTAACTCCCGAAGAGGCAGTTGTTTTTGCCAAGCAAACTTTAGGAGTTGAAATCGTATAAGACAGGAGAAGGATGCATGGCTAAACAGAAGTTGAAGAAAGAAAGAAAGTACGGCAAAGGAGCAAGGCCTTGCGCTAGGTGCGGTTCTTACGGGCCCATTATCCGACGTTACAATTTATATTTGTGTAGGCATTGTTTTAGAGAGGCAGCAGTGAAACTTGGGTTTAAAAAATATGAGTAACGAGGTGGCAAGATGGACACGCTGGCGAATGGCTTGATAACCATCATAAACAACGAGATGCGCAACAAGCGCGAATGCATCATTAGCCCCGCCTCTAAACTTTTAGGCAGAGTATTAAGGATAATGCAGTTGAACGGTTACATCGGAGAGTTCGAGTTTATTGATGATGGCCGCGCTGGAAAGTTCAAAGTTCAACTTTTGGGGAGAATAAACAAGTGCGGCGCTGTCAAACCCCGCTTCGCCGTCAGAGTTGACGAGTTCGAAGATTGGGAGAAGAAATTCCTGCCTTCAAGAGACGTGGGAATAATGGTAGTTTCAACCTCGCAAGGCGTGATAGCCCACAGGGAAGCTGAAGAAAAAAACCTCGGAGGCAGACTGTTAGCCTTCGTCTATTAGCAAGGTGTTTTTGATGCGACTCCCAGAAATCTCAAGAATTATTCAAGTTCCCGATGGTGTAGCGGTGAGTCTTGCAGGCAAAAAAGTCACAGTTAAAGGCGAAAAAGGCACTTTGGCACGCGACTTTTCTTCTGTTTCAATATCAATTGACGCTAACGGACAAACAGTTCGCGTTCGGGCTGAATGGCCCCGCAAAAAAGAAACCGCTCTCGTAGGCACAATATACTCTCACATTCAAAACATGATTCTTGGCGTCCAAAAAGGCTTTTCGTACAAGCTCAAAATCGTGTTCTCTCACTTTCCGATTTCAGTCAAGGTTCAAGGCAAAACAGTTTTGATTGAGAACTTCACTGGCGAAAGGAGAGCACGAAAGGCAAAGATAGTCGGTGACGTTCAGGTTAAAGTCCAAAGCGAAGACATAATTGTTCAAGGCTTAAACTTGGAGGACGTAAGTCAAACTGCCGCAAACATCGAACAAGCCACGAAAGTGAAGAGGAAGGACCCACGCGTTTTCTTGGACGGCATATACGTGTACGAGCGAAACGAGGGAATGGAGTAAATGGCAGAAAGAAAAGCATCCCTCTCGCGAAAAGCACTAAAAGCGAGAAAACGCGCCAAAAAGAAGAAACCAGCCTTTGTCAGGTCTGAAAGCTGGCGGTATGCAAAGTTAAGTGAAAGCTGGCGTAGGCCTCGCGGTTTAGATCACAAGATGAGGCGGAAAATCAAGGGGTGGCCGCCCACGGTCAGCGTCGGCTACAAAGGACCAAAAATTGCCAGAGGACTTCATCCATCTGGATACAGGGAAGTTTTAGTGCATAACGTGAAAGAAATATCTGGCGTTGATCCGAAAACCCAAGCTGCCCGAATCGCCCACACGGTTGGCAAGAAAAAGCGGGCGCAAATCATAGCTGAAGCTAGAAAAAGAAAAGTAGTCATCTTAAACGTCAAAGTGGTCAAGGAACCAGTCGAAGAAAAAGAAGAGAAACCAGAGGAAACCGAGAAAAAGCCCACAGAGAAGCAGAAGAAACCAACGGGAAAAGCGAAGAAACCCAAACGCAAACTTATTGGCAGAAAGAAAGTTGTGCAAGAAGCGAAGGAGTTGCCAGTGAAAAAAGCGGAGAAGCCGAAGAAATCCGAGAAAGCAGCCAAAACGAAGGAAGGAGCTGAAAAACAATGACCAATCTCACTAGTCAAAGGCGTCTGGCAGCGCAAATACTGAAAGTTGGGCAAAATCGAGTGTGGATTAACCCTGAACGAGTGGACGATGCTGAAGGAGCCATAACCCGAGAGGAAATTAGAAAGCTAATTCATGAAAAAGTCATCAAATCTTTACCCGAAAAAGGCGTAAGCCGCGCTCGCGCAAAAGCGGTTCAGAGCAAGAAACGAAAGGGAAGGCGTAAAGGTCCAGGCAGCCACGGCGGAAGTGGGTACGCGAAAATTTCCAGGAAAGAAGCATGGATGATCAAAATCCGATCCTTGAGGAAAAGGCTCCGCGAGTTGAAAGCAAGCAGAGTTATCACAGAAACCACCTACACTCAATTGTACAGGATGGCTGGCAGCGGAAGATTTGAGTCGATTGCCGACTTGGAGCGTTATTTGAAGGCGCATGATCTTTGGAGGAAACGTTGATGGCAAAAGATTCTCGTTATCGGGTTCCACCGCGCCGCAGAAGAGAAGGAAAGACTGATTATCAGGCGCGGAAGGCTTTGGTTCTTTCTGGAAAACCGCGGCTTGTAACTCGCAGCTCGCTCAAGAACGTTACTGCTCAAATAGTTGTTGCCAAACCGTATGGCGACGAGGTTTTGGCTGCGGCGCACAGCAGGGAGTTGAAGAAGAAGTACGGGTGGAAAGCTCCGACTGGTAATGTTCCAGCTGCTTACCTTACTGGGCTTCTTTGCGGGTTGAAAGCCAAAGCTAAAGGAGTAAGTGAGGCTATTCTGGATGTAGGCTTGATTTCGCCCTCAAAAGGTTCAAAGGTTTTTGCCGCGTTAAGCGGGGTTTTGGACGCTGGTATAGCTGTTCCTCACGGCGAAGAGAAAATAGTTAAGGAAAGGACAAAAGGGGAACATGTCGCTAACTACGGGAAGAGTTTGGGAGCTGGTTCTGAAGGTTATTCCGTCAAGTTCTCGAAATATTTGGGGCAGAAGCTCTCTCCAGAAAAGCTTCCTGAACATTTTGCGAAAGTCAAGGCTGATGTTGTTGGTTCGTTTAAGAAGGGTGATAAGAAAGCATGATGTCCAAGGGAAGGGAAAGGGAAACTGCAAATTTAGAGACGTGGGTTCCTAAGACTCGCTTGGGTAAGATGATTCAAGAGGGCAAGGTAACGTCTATTGACGAGGTTTTCTTGAGTGGTTTGAAGATTTCTGAGTCTCAGATTGTTGATGCGTTGATTCCAGACCTTCAGGAGGAGGTTATTAACGTTAATTTGGTTCAGAAGCAGACGGATGCGGGTGAGAAGTCAAGGTTTAAGGCTATTGTCGCTGTGGGGAACAGGGACGGCTACATTGGTTTGGGTGCTGGGAAGGCAAGTCAAGTCCGGACGGCGATAGAGAAAGCTGCGGTGGCGGCGCGTTTAAACATTGTTCCTGTTAAGCGCGGGTGCGGCAGCTGGGAGTGCGGTTGTGGAAAGCCTCATTCAGTGCCATTTCAAGTTGAGGGTAAGTGCGGCGGTGTGAAGGTGGTTATTGTTCCGGGGCCGAGGGGTTTGGGGCTTGTGGCGAGTGAAGTTGCGAAGGTGATTTTGGGTTTGGCGGGTGTGAAGGATTTGTGGATGAGGAGCTATGGCGCAACAAGGACTGTGCCTTCTTTTGCTTTTGCGGTTTTTGATGCGTTGAAGAAGACGTATAATCTTATTACTCAGGCGGATTGGGTGAGGTAGTTGAGTGGGAAAGTTGAGGAGCGCAAGTGTGTTGCTGTTGTGAGGGTTCGTGGGTCAATTAGCGCTCAGCGTGAGGCTAGGGAAACGTTGGATATGCTTCGTTTAGGTAGGACTAACCATGCGGTGCTGGTTGATAATCGTCCAGCGTTTATGGGTATGCTGAAGCGGGCGCAGGCTTACGTTACTTGGGGCGAGGCGTCAAAAGAAACCGTGGCGTTGCTGCTGCAGAAGCGTGGAAGGCTTGCTGGCGGCAAGAAGTTGACGGATGA
>DATDQZ010000063.1:0-5859 GCA_035292005.1 Bathyarchaeia archaeon
AAAGCAGCCTGAACCTTCTCTTTACGCTCAACCACATCGCTGTGATAGCGAGTCTTGTTTACTTCCATTTTTCAAACCTAGCTTGGACAACCTACACAGAAGACTTTCCATCCGAATACATAATACTTTATTTCGCCAACCATAATATTCCAAAACCAAACTCATATTGTGTCATTTGCACTCCACAAACATTCCAAAGACTGGAGCAAAACCATGGGTCCATGACCCTGAAAACTTAAATTCAAGCTCTGTTTCTAAAAGCACAGAAGGGCCGGTAGTCTAGCTCGGTTAGGACATCTGCTTGACGTGCAGAAGGTCGCCGGTTCGAGTCCGGTCCGGCCCACCACGTACCTATTTTCAATAGAGTTTAAATGGCGTTGAGGCGTTTGATGCTATTTAGGTGGAACTGAACGGTGCTCACTTGTGGGAGACCAGTTGGCAATGAGGCGTGTCATGTGGTCAGGAAATGTTGATTTTTATGTTAAGTCGTTGGCAAAGCTTAAATCTTTCATTGTTCATATTTCATTCAGGATGTGACATGCTGCATGAAAGTTGTTCAAACGACCCTTACTGAAGCTGAGCATAAGCTTCTCGAAGAATACGCCAAAAGGACCTCAAAGAGCATTAAAGAGGTCCTTCGTGAAGCAGTTAGGGCTACGGTGGAAGGTAACGTGAACCCGACTGATCCCATCTTCACGTGTCCTGCCAGCTCTAAGCGAACTGGAAAGAAAGACCGCGGTTCAGAGGAACACGATAAGTACCTTTACGGGGAAAAAACTTGATTTTCGTCGATACCAGCGCCTGGTACGCCGTTGAGGTGGAAGACGACGTGAACCACGAAGCGGCATGCAAGGTTCTTTCTAAGATAGCTTCTGGAAAGCACGGGGTTTCCGTAACTACCGACTACGTGCTGGATGAAACCCTCACACTACTGCGGTCAAGAAGAGAACTGGCTTCAGCATCTGCTTTCATCGATAAAATCAAGAAAAGCAAGAGCGTTCGCATATTCTGGATAGATGAAAGTTTGTTCGAAAAAGCACTCGATATCTTCCAAAAGTCTGACCGTAAGTCGTGGAGTTTCACAGACTGCACAAGCTTCGCTTTAATGCGCGAGCTTTCAGTTCTTGAGGCATTCACATTTGACAGCCACTTCAAGGAAGCGGGTCTTCACACACTCCCGGTCTAAGCCAAGTTAATGCTTGACATGCAAAACGTCGCCGATCTGAATCTGGCACTACCTACCTATTTCTGTCTCAAAGGTGCTTGAAATGCTCAGTTATTGGGGATCATGGGTCGGTAGCGGGCGATTTTCAGCTGCTGGTTTCGTACTCGTTTGGGAGCAAGTCCTGTCCGGCCACCAAAACAGATAAAAACTTGCTCAGTATCCATGAAAGCGTCCAACGCGAGGATAAGCGTATGCCGTCTGAAATGTTTGATGTAGAAAAGTTCGTGGCTTTGAGCGCAAAAGCCAAGTACTGCTCAGTTAAGAGGCTCAAGGACGCCGTGAAGCTTAAGCTGCGCACGCCAAGCAAGCTCTACACTTTGAAAGTTGAACCTCTAAAGGCGGAAGAAGTTATCAAGAAGCTCAAATGCAAAATTCAAGAGCTCTGAACCAATTTTTGCGAAAACGCGTGCTCTCTAGCGCAACTTTCCAAGACGCTTTCAACCAATAGTTCTACCTATATATAAGGGGCTATAGTTTTTTCCGGAGCTTTCCCCGAAAGTCTTGTCAACTTTCGCTATGGCTTTGGCGACTCTTTCGAAAAGGCGTGTGGGAGTTTCTATGATGTTTTCTTTTTCGTCTCTTAGAAGGTATCTTGCCTTTAAAACTTCAAGCGCGTTCACGGTTAATTTGGGTTCTATTCCCAGCTTTTCTCTTAGAGCTCTTATCTCTTCTTTCTTCTTCCTGTAATCTTGATATTCTCTGGCAACTTTTTCGTAGCCTCTCTTCTTTAAGACTTCAATAACCGTGTCTTGTACGTCTTCAACTGAGGGGATTTTCTCCCTGAATTTTTCCTCTAGAAGTCCGACAACTTCTTTTGTTACGTTTTCCGCTCTCGCGCCGTCTCCTAATTCAACGGCAAGAAAAGCCTTGTGAACGGCATCATAATAATAAGGTTTTGAAGACTCAGATATGCGACTACAGTTTTTCCAAAGCAAAAATTAATTTACGTTTGCTGCATAAATAAAGAACCTGCGAATGTCACGACAGCAAGGTGAGATAAGAATGAAATACAGAGTTTTTGGAAAAACCAACTGGAAAGTCAGCGAAGTTGGTTTAGGAGCGTGGGCAATTGGCGGCGCAGGCTGGGGAAACGTAAGTGAAAAAGACGCTATGGACGTTCTGCAAAAAACCGTTGAAAGGGGCGTTAATTTTTTTGATACAGCGGATGTCTATGGTGATGGAAGAAGCGAACGGTTAATCGGGCAGTTTCTAAAAAAATCAAACAAAAAAGTCTACGTCGCAACAAAATTTGGCCGAAGATTAAATCCGCATGTCAGTTCAGGATATACGAGGGAAAATCTTGAAAGATTTCTGGATCGATCTTTGAAGAATCTCGGCGTCGACACGATTGATCTGATACAGCTGCACTGTCCGCCTGCAGATTTATACTACAAACCTGAAGTCTTCGACATACTGGACAGTTTCGTTGAACAGGGCAAAATTAGGCATTATGGCGTTAGCGTTGAAAAAGTCGAAGAAGGCTTAAAAGCAATTGAATATCCAGGCGTTGTTAGCGTAATGATAATATTCAATATTTTTCGGCAGCGACCAATGGAAATGTTTTTTGGAGAATGTAGAAAAAGAAATGTCGCAGTCATCGCTAGAGTCCCATTGGCTAGCGGTCTCTTGGCCGGAAAGATGAGCTTAAAAACAGAGTTCCCAGCGGATGACCATAGAAGTTATAATAGAGAAGGAAAGGCTTTTGACGTAGGAGAAACCTTTTCTGGGGTTGATTTTGAAACAGGCATTAAATCAGTTGAAGAATTGAAACGGATAAAACCCAAAAACATTAGTCTTGTCCAACTGGCTTTGAAATGGATACTGATGCACAATGAGGTTAGCTGCGTAATTCCAGGAGCAAAGAATGCAAAACAAGTCGAAGAAAATACGAGCGTAAGCGAATTAGCAGACTTGAGTCCTGAAGCAATGAGAGACATTAAGGCTGTGTATGAGAAATTCATTAAGCCTTCAGTGCACCAAAGATGGTAAAAGCGGCAAACTGCCTAAAACCATATTAAGTGCGCTTAGCTTTTTTTAATTTCGTCTGTTATCTCTCGGTTTTCTATTATTTGCTTGTATGTTGTTGCGCTTTTTCTCGGTATCCGCTCCTTAGTCTTAAGATCAACCGCGTAAAGACCGAATTTCATCTTAAAGCCCATTGCCCATTCGTAGTTGTCCATTATAGACCAGTGGAAGTATCCTCGAACATTTATCTTCTCCTCGTTTATGGCTGTGTCTACACTCTTTAAATGCTCCATTAGGAATCGGGATCTTAGCTTGTCTTCTGCGTCTGCAACTCCGTTTTCTGTCACGTAAAGAGGTTTTCCATAATCTTTCATTAGCCTTAAGACGTCTAGCATGCCTTTAGGGTGTATTTCCCACCCGAAATCCGATGTTGGCAATCCATCAACCGATGTGCTGTTGGGCTTGCAACTGAAACCGTAACCAGGCATGAATTCAGGTATCACATCGGTCTCCGCTGACAGCCGAGAGGGTGAATTCTTACTCCTGACTACCCATCGAGTGTAATAGTTTACACCTAACCAGTCTAGACGCTTTCCCACGTAGCTTTTCACCTCTTTCCTCTCTTTTATCCCGTCAAAATTTTCATCCAGAGAGCCACTGGTTAAAGCTTGTATTAAGCAGTGATTGTGCATTTGATTTAGGGATTCAGATGCTTTAACATCAAGTTTCTTTTCGGAGTCTAGAGGTTTTGCGGGGATCACTACGTGTATTAGCCCTACATCTGCTGGAGAGGAACTGTCTGCGTCTGCTTTGACGGTGTCCCACTTCTTTACAGCGTTATATGCACGTGCGTGTGCAATAGCTATGTGCAAACGGGTTTTCCTAGCGGCTTCTGGGTTGCCTACGCCTGGCGGGAAGTTTTTAAACAGCCTAATGCAGTAGCTTTCGATCATGACAGTGGGTTCGTTAAAGGTAGCCCAGCAATCGACGATGTCACCTAACTTCCAAGCCATGTACGCCGCGTACTTGGTGAACTCGACAATCGTGCTTTCATCAATCCATCCTCTGTGGCCTCTGCGAAGTTTTGTTTCGCGGACGGTTATGGGGTCATGCAGCCAAAGTGGAGTGGTGAAATGGTTTAGACACACGAAAACCTTGAGGTCTAAGGCTCGCAGATCCTCTATAATGGCTCGGTAATGGTTGAGTGCTTCTTTGTCTGCGATCTTGTCGAGTTTTTCGAGGTCAGAATCGTCTACTTCTATTTTGGCGATGTTTCCGTCATTTGCTCTTTGAACTCCAACCTCCATGTTATGCGTATTTTTAGGGAATATTCTGCTCCATTCTGTTCCAATTCGGTAGGCGTTGAGACCAAGATCCTTTGCTATTCTGTGATCCATTTTATAGCGGTTCCAGTAGTCAACGCCGTTTTCTGGCAGGTCACCGCTTACTATGCCCTTTTTTATGTTGGTAGAATCGTGTGCCCACATGTACCAGTCTGTATTTGCGTCTATGTTTCTGCCTTTAGAATCACCCATCTCAAGTTGAAATCCGCTAAGAGCTACGCCCCAAAGGAATTTTTCAGGAAAGCCCATGTTAACTGCTCCATTGGCTATTCTCATCGCTGGTCTTTCATAAATAAAGTTTACCTATACGAAAATTCAGATTCTTCCTCTGCAAAGGCTTCAGATGGCGGATTTCCTTGGCAATTTGAACAATCATCTAAATTAGAATGCAGATTAGATTTGTAATTGTAGTTTTACGCTTTCTTGATGAACTGATTTTTAGGGACGCCGCATACTGGGCAGACCCAATCTTCTGGTAACTCCTCGAAGGGTGTCCCAGGCTTTACGCCGTGCTCGGGGTCTCCTTTTTCAGGGTCATATATGTAGCCGCATACTGTGCATTCCCATTTGTCCATTCTTAATCCTCGCTGTGTAACGTAGAATCGGTGCATTATTTTATATAGGTTTACTGGTAAAAGATGCGTCTATTTTGCATCTGTCTAAGCTGAAAAATAGGAAAAAGTGGGTTCGAAGGCTGAAACTTCGTGGTGTTTAGACTAGCGTTTTGAGTTTTTCGATGAGTTCTTTCCTCATTTCTGGGCTTTCGTTTATTTCCTTGCGGGCTTTCCGCCAGTCTGCGGAGCAACGGCCATAGCTGGATTGTTCGCCTATGTATTTGTGGATGACTTGGTCGATTGTTTCTTTGTTTTTGTCTGTGACTTTCACTTCGGCTTCTTTCAGAACGCTGTCAAACCATTTCCAGCAACCCAAAAGATCACCATTTCTATACTTTGGTTCAGGTGCGATATAACTTTATTGAAGAATCAACGAGCTTAAAGGGTTGCTTTTGCATAAAGAAAAAGGAATAAAAATTGGTGACTTAGCCTTTTAGGCTGGTTTGAAGAATTTTGCTTTTGGAGAGCCGCAGATGGGGCATTTTTCGGGCGGTGTGCCTTCAACCGTGTTTCCGCAAACGCTGCACACGTAATAGTCCACCTAGTCCACCTTTTCCAGTTGCTTCTTGTTCTTCAACGCGTCGATTGCCTTCTGGAATAGTTGAGCGTGCACTTGTTCTACTTTGCTTGCTACGTCGAAGCTCCATGCTGCCTGCTTGTTTCCTTCCTGTTTGGCTGTGCTTATGTACTCGGGGTACATTTTCTTGAATTC
>DATDQZ010000064.1:0-15156 GCA_035292005.1 Bathyarchaeia archaeon
TCTGCTTTAGTATTATTGACTATTTTCTTTGTTAGGAAGAGAGCACGCGTTTCGTTTGACGGAAAGAAACTTGTGTCTGATCACAGGCGGAGCTTGGTTACGCTTATAACTTACCGTCGACCGTTGACTGAGCGCCAAGTATTTGCCGTAATTTCGTTACTTGTCGTGTTGTTCACGTTGATGGCAGTGGCTACCACGCTGATTTGAGCACCTTACGTTAGCTGATTCGCCATTTGTGGTGTTTTGCCTTGCAGAGGCAAAGGCTTCATGTTTGCTGCTACTGTCGAGTAAGTTTTAATAGGGCACTTGTGTGTGCATTATGCTATTGGGCGGGTAGGTGGGCCTCCACCCGTTCCGCCGAACAAACCCCGGTGTAGGAGGTAACAAGTTGAAACTAAAAACGAAAGATGTAGCGTTGGTGAGTATTTTTGCTTCTTTATACGCAGTGTTGGTCTATCTCTTTGCTCCCTTGTCTTTCTATGCATTACAGTTCAGGGTAGCGGGTATTCTAAGACCGGCGATTGCAAGAAAGTGGGTACTGAGTATAGGCTATGCAATCGGAGTAGTGGTGGGCAATCTTTTCAGTCCATTTTCTGGACCGTATGAGCTGGTTTTCATGCCCCTTGTCAGTCTGGTTGCCGGAGTTGCTGGTTTCATTGTTGCTCGAAGATTTGGCGGCAACTATTTTATTGCAGGCGCAATTGTCGCAATCATAGTTCCTGCAGGTGTTAGCTGGATGCTGAATCAACTTTTCGGTGTTCCGATGTTAGCGACATTTCCGTATTTGCTCGTTAGCGAACAAATAGTGTGTTTAGTTGGAGCGTTGATTTTCAAGTTTATAGAAATCAGATTCAAATGGTGGGAATAACAGTTGGCTGAAAATAACAAATGCATTGTAGTTCTCAGTGGAGGACCAGATTCAGCAGTGGTTGCTTTCTGGGCAAAAAAACAGGGATATAACGTTCACTGTCTAACTTTCAAATACGGACAAATAGCGGAGAAAGAAGTAAAACACGCTACTATGATAGCTGAACGCCTTGGCGTTCCAATCAAAATAATAGACATGAGTTGCTTGAAAGAAATTTTTGTTGGAGTAACTGCCCTTTGCGACAGGAATATTGAGATGACTTCAACTTTTACTAAGCCAATAGTGGTTCCTTTCAGAAATGCCATTTTTCTTTCAGTAGCAGTAGCCTATGCGGTAACAATTAGGGCAAAAAAGATCTTCTACGGGGCGCAAGCTTCCGATGCAAGTTTCTATCCAGACTGCAGGGAAGAATTCTATAAGTCTCTTGAGCGAACGGCCTGTTTGGGTACGGAGATGAAAATCCAAATCGAAGCACCGTTTAGTAATATTCCGAAGTCAGAGCTGATAAAGATAGGCAAGACCCTTTCTGTTCCTTTCCAACTTACTTGGTCTTGCTATTTAGACAAGGAAAAACATTGCGGAAAATGTGAGTCATGCGTGAATCGAAAAAACGCCTTCAATGAAGCCGAAATCGTAGATCCAACAGAATACGTTGAGTAACGTACGATTGAAAAAAGCATCATCCTAGGAATCTTTCGAGTTTAGTTAACCCAATTATTTCGTCAAAGCTTAGCCCCAACGCATCTAGAACTTGGTCGAAGGTAGAATGTAGGTAAGCGATGTACTTGTCAACGTCAACCTCGTTTTTCGTGGCTAATTCAACTGGCTTCACGTGAGGCTCTCTGACGACTTTGACGAAACTTATGAGGTCGCCTGCTCTCAGGTCGGCTCCGCTTTCTTTAAGGATTTTCGCGGCTTTAACGTGCTGAGGCGTTGTCTTGGTGTAGTGTTCAAGTTCTTCGCCTAAGACCACGTGAAACGCAAGTTCGTTGAGGCTTTCCCACTCTCTTCTTTTCAGTTGCATATAACGTTCGCGAACAATGTCGGCAATGTCCTTTTTCGCCTTTTCGAACTCTGCTGGATTTTTAACTTGCGCTAGGCGTTCTTTCATTTGGTTGAAGGCATCCTTGATGAAAGTTGGGGTGTGTTTTTTCTTGCCTGTTAACCCTTTAACGTCGACTGTGCCGTCTTCCAGAACGCCGAGGTAGTTCTTTTTGCGCGAGCTGAAAACCGCGTATCTGTAAACTTTATCCACGTCCAAGCTCATTTTCAGTTCATGCTCAGTCCAGCGGGCTAACTCTTCAACTTGTTCTTTGGAAGGGTTTTTGAGAAAGAGGCTGTCCGTGTCTCCGTAAAGAACTTGGATGCCTAATCCTTCTGCCCTGTTGAGTATCTGGGTTATGGAGTGCCTTCCAATGGCTGCTGTAGCTTCAGCCACTGGCGGACAGTACAAGTCGAAGCTGTCAGCGCCGAACACGCCGTAGCTGGCGTTTAAAATCACTTTCAGCGCCCCTTGGGTGATGTTGTACCAGCTTCTCAATTCGGTGGGCAAGCTTTTGTCTTTGGATTTTAACTTGTACCATCGCACACGCAGGTCTCTCAGCGAACCAATTAGAAGGCTTTCCAAGGCGCGTTTTCTGGTGCATACCCAGTGCGGCGTGTCTGGTATCAAGTTGCGGCGGCATTCTGGATGCGGACAGAGGATTGATTGGTAGCCTAGGTTCCAAACTTTTATTATCGATGGGTACAGGCTTGGAAAATCCATCACAGCCACGTTGAAGTGGACTCCTAGAACTGGCTCGACAACTATGGCGCCCTTGTATTTTTTGCCCTTTATGATCGCCGTGGTTGCAGTTTTGCCTTTTTTGGCAAGTATGTCTTCAGCGTTTGGAATAAGCATGTTTCTTTTTCTGTGTTCGCGGTGCATGAAATTTCGTATCCACCGTGACACACCTTGACGGCTTACGTCTTCCATGGGCATGCTGCTGATCCGCGCCAAAACGAGGATTAGTTTCATGGCTAATTCGTCTTCGTAGCTTGTCAGTTTGAAAGCGATTTCTGAATCCCTAAAACAGTACTGGGCGAGTTCCGTGTAGGTTAGTTCTCCGAAGCCCTTTTCCAACCGAATTTTTTCCACTCCGATGAGAGCATTGCCCACATCATCCAACGTTACGTCGCGGTAACGGTTGTTGAAGGCGTAAATCTGAACTGACCTGTTAAAGAAAAACTTGTACAAATCGATGTGCACGCCATATCTTAACAGGCAGACGCGTTTGCCCACTTCTATCGGAATCTCGTTTTGTCTCATGCCGAGATTCAGCGCGCGGTGAAATAGGTAACGCAGGTCGAAATCGTCCCCGTTGAATGTTAAAACGAAGGGGTAGCTCCATAAAACTTCAAAGACAGCTCTGAGCAACTTCTCTTCGGTGTCAAAGTATTCGAGAGTCACGCCTGCGGGCAAACGTTCGCTTCCTTCGCGGACGCCTTCGCGTTTTAGAAGCAGCACTTTCTTCTGGTCGTCTGAGCTGTACACGGAAACGCAAATCACGGGATACGCGGCTTCTCGCGGGTCAGGTACCCTCGTGGATATGGGCGCGTAGACTTCTATGTCTATGGCTGCTCTGCGGAACTTGGGCGCTGGATACTCCAGCAACCGTGCCCATTCTTCGATGTATTGGAGTTCTTCGGCTGTAGCTTCTGGGAAAGCTGCTTTTATCTGCTGAAGCGTTTTCTCGGTTTGCTCCAGAATTTTGGGGACGAGGCTGCCGTTTTTGACTTCGTAAATCATTCCTGGCAAAAGCTGCTGGTCGTAGATGTAGCATTGGTAATACTTTATTCTGGCTTCCCAGACTTTTGCCTCTTCGCTGCTCGCCATTGTATCTGATATTTTGGGGAAATCCTCTGGAATTATGTCTCTTATGGTGCCTTGCGGTTTGCCTCCGACGGCTAAGGGATCATTGGCGACGATTTTAGTAACCTTCACGTTTCTGTCGAGCAACGGGTCAAACTTCTCTTCAAGTTCGAAGTGGTCAAAACCTTCATGTTTAACTAATCGGTCGATTTTTTCAAGCTCATACGGAGAAAGATTGGTTAGGCAGTAGGGTTTGTGCCCCGTGTTGTCATACCAAAAGTAAATTTTGCCACTTGTCGGCTCGTACAGTTTAATCAGCGCCTTACGTGAACGCCCGTCGTATGTTGCGGAAACGAAATACGACGGCGGCAGGTTTTCAGGCGCTACTGGCGGAAAAGCACGGCGTTTCTTCTCTTTTTTTGCATTCTCGTTGATGTCTGTGGGGGCTGGTGCTTCCGCTTTTGCCTCTTCCTTAACAGGCTTGTTCTGCACTTGAGAGTAGTAGTCTAAGCTTTTCTGCGCCATCTGCCTCTTGACCTTAGTTACTTCTATGAACGCTATAGACTAAAATCTTTACTGGCTTATCAATGTGTCACGTTCCCGGCGTCTTTAACTCTTATTTAGAACAGTCGCATTGTTTAGTCTGTGGAAGACATTGCTGAAGGACGCTTGGACAATTGCCATCGAAACGCTAAGTTGGATAGAAATGCAAAAACTAAGCGAGCGCATGGCTCTCGCCAGAACCGTGAAGCAATTGGGCATAAACAACCCAGACGCTATTAGGCTGGGCTACGGGCTTGTGGTGGAAACTGTTAGGCGCCAAAACCTCATAGACAAGTTCGTGAACAGCGTGCTAAAGCCTAAAACGATAAGCGAGTTCAACATGGGCATTCAAGCTTTTCTGCGGCTTTACGTTTACCAAACCAGAATCGCGAAGAACTGGGCTGAAATTGACTTGGAAGAGGCGAAGCGCATCGCGAAACTGGGGCGGGCGATTCTTGGCTGGCAAACTCTGAGAGAGATTGAGCCAATCCTAGGCTTTCTGCTTACACGACAAATAGAGCCAATCATGAAAGCCGCAAAGGATGAGGAAAAAATCGCGCTTCAAACGTTTCACCCGACATGGTTCGTGAAGTACTGCATCACACTTTTCGGTCGCAGCGAAGCCATAGCCTTCTTGGAAGGTAACATTCACGCGCCGCCGACCTGCATCAGACTAAACACTCTTCGCGCTTCGCAGGAAGAAATCATGGAAACACTCGCAGGAGAAGGAGTTAAACTAGAAAAAGTTGAGCTGTTGAAACACACGTACAAAGTCACTGGCACGAAGCAGCCTTTAACGAGGACAGCGAGTTACCAAGAAGGCTTATTCTACGTTCAGGATAAGGCAAGCTGCTATGCCACTGAAGTTGCCGACCCAAAGCCGAAAATGATTGTTTTAGATGTTTGCGCAGCACCAGGCGCCAAAACCACGTACCTAGCTCAGCTTATGCAGCACCAAGGCGTGATTTACTCAGTGGATTATTCTAAGCGGAGAATGAACGTGTGGAAAGAAGAAGTGTCCCGCATGGGCGTGAAAACGGCGGAACCGATAATCGCGGACGCGCGTAGTTCTCTACCCGTCGCGGCGGAAGCCGACGTTGTAGTTTTAGATCCTCCGTGCACCAGCACTGGCGCTTTTGGGAAGCTTCCGTCAGCCAAGTGGCGGCTTACGCCGCAGTCCATTGAGAAGATGGCTGAGGTTCAATGGCAGATGATCAATAGCTGCGCTGAAAAAGTGAAGTCTGGCGGAGTCTTAACTTACTCCACTTGTAGCATAACGGTTGAAGAGAACGAGATGATAATCGAGCGCTTCTTGAAGTGGCATCCAGAATTCTCGCTGGCGGAGATAAATCTGAAGATAGGCTTGCCAGGTTTAAGAGGGCTGGAAAAATGCCAGAGGCTTTATCCGCACATCCACCAGAGCAACGGCTTCTTCATCGCAAAACTGCAAAAAGAATAGCGCATCCAAGAATCAGCGCTCTCTGCTGAACAGCCATTCACGCTAAGATTCAACCTATAAATAAGGGGCTATAGTTTCCGAAGAGCACTAGTTCCAGAGTTGAAGGCTATTTTCATGATTTTTCTAAATGGCATAGAATTTCAAAAATTACCTTCGCTGCTTGAATCGCTGATGTTCCATAATCATAGTTTGGCGCGATTTCAACCACATCAAAACCCACTACCCGTTTATCGCATACGCTGCCTACGATATCAATTAGAGTGTGCGTTTCGATGCCTTCTGGCTCTGGGTTCTGCACTGCAGGCGCATAAGCAGGGTCAAGAACGTCCATGTCTATTGACAAGTAGATATTCTCGTACGGCGCAAGTTCTTTTCTAAGCCGTTGCGCGATTCGCGCTGGTCCTTCCTTTCTTATTCGCTGGGACGTGAAAAAGTCTATTCCAGCCTTTTCTGCGTAAGCTAATTCTTCTTTGCACACGGCTCTTGTGCCGACTTCAACTATCTTCGCTGGTTTCACTTCCTCGTTTATCCAGTGCATGAAAGTGGCGTGGGAAAGTTTCACTCCCAGAAACTCTTTGCGCAAGTCAAGATGCGCATCGAAGCTCACGACTGCCGTTTTCTGGGTTTTGGCGCCTAAGCCTTTCAAGATGCCCAATGTTATTGTGTGTTCTCCGCCTACCGCTACTGGCTTCTTCCCTGCGGCTACAATGTCCTCTACCACGAGTTTCAGCATTTCAATTGTTTTCTTCGGGTCGGTGGATGCGTGTAAATCGCCCAAATCGTGCAAGCGCAAGTCTTCAACATCTATTCCAGTGTGGAAACTGTACGTTTCTATGTTCAGAGAAGCTTGACGAACCGCGTTTGGACCGAACCGTGCTCCCGTGCGATATGTGCTGGTAACATCGAAGGGAACACCAAAAATTATGTAGTCTGCTTTTTCAAACGGTTTTTGTATGCCACTGAAAACGTTTGATTGCGAAACGAACAGTTCAAAGTGGCTCATAGTCGGATTCTTTTCCCTTTTTTAACTGCTTACTACTGAGTTGCTCTAAACCTTTTAAAACCTCCCATTCCACTAGCGCAGATTGATGATGAAACCTCCGTCACCGTTTCTTATATGCACGGCTGAACATTAGATTTATTAATTCTGCCCTTAATGCATAAGGTTAAAGGCGATTAAAGTGTCATTCGGAGCTAAACTCAAAACTGCAAACATCAGAACGTTGGCACCTGTTGCCTTTTATGGCGCAGTTGGGGTTCTATTTCTTGTCTTGTTGCCTTTAGCCAATTTTCCTCCTCACGTCGGTTTAACAGGCATCCTAAGTCTGATAACTGCTTATGGCCTTTTCAAGAAGAGGTTCTGGGCAACATGGTTGGTTGTTGCCTTATTTTTCGTTGCTACAACTTTTTCCCTGTACACTCTCGCTTACGTCATATTTAGCAATTGGATTGTGGGCATAGGCATGATTGCCTACGCTGTTCTGACATGGGTGTTCACAGCTTATACGCTGTCAAAAAGAAAATCATCAGAAACATAAGCCCAACTCACATTGCGTCTCTTAGGAGCACTACGGTAATTTCTTCATCCCTATCAACGAACTGCTGGTTTTCCGCTATTTCCACGAAACCATCCGCCTTAGCGAGAGTTGTTATGGCTCCTGAAGCTCCTGTTTCAACAGGCTCAGCCATCAGCCGATTCGACCTATCCCGTTTTAACTTAACCATAACAAACGTTCGCCTGCCCTTGGCTGAAAACATCCTAGCGCCAGCCACAGCCTTAACCGTGACAGCTTCCTCCACAGGTCTGCCAGACAAAAGCTGAATAACAGGGCGAACCAGCAGATGAAACATCAACAAGGCAGAAGTTGGGTGTCCAGGAAGCGAAAAAACTGGTTTTCCTCCTATCAGCGCTACGGTCGTGGGTTTTCCAGGCTTTACCGCTATTCCGCAAACGATTAGGCCTGGTTTGCCGAGAGAATCCACCGTCTGTGGCATAAGGTCTTTTGGACCCACGGAAACTCCACCAGAAGTTATCACCATGTCGGCACATGTCAAAGCGTGTCCCAGAGCCTTCCGCAATTCTGTTTTATCATCTGGAACAACGCCCAAATAGACTGGTTTTCCGCCGCTCTCCAGCACTGCTGCGCTTAGGCTGTAGGCGTTTATGTCGTAAATCCTTCCAGGAGGCAACCTTTTGCCAAGCTCGGTTACCTCTGCGCCTGTCGAGAGAACCGCAACGCTGGGAACCACGTGCACTTTTACTTTTGCCGCGCCTAAAGCAGCTAAAACGCCTATTTCCCGAGAACCCAGAACTTGCCCCGCTTTTAGGACAACTTCGCCTTTTTTTATGTCCGTTCCTTTTTTCATCACATTCTCTTCTCGAGTTACGACGCTGTAAACGCTGAGCTCATCATCCTCTCTATCAGTGTCTTCAATCATAACAACCGCGTCAGCACCTTCTGGAATAGTGGCGCCTGTGGCGATTTCTGCTGCTTCGCCCTTTGCCACGCTTATTTTTGGCGGTTCTCCCGCGTTCACGATGCCGCAGACCTTCAATTTTATAGGGTGATTTTCCTCTGCGCCGAAGGTGTCCTCCGCTTTTACTGCGTATCCATCAACAGTTGACCGATTGAAAGGCGGAATATCTAAGGCAGAAGCCACGTTTTCCGCGAGAACGCGGTTGTACGCTTCTAACAAGGAAATCTCTTCTGTGCCTAAGGGTTTAGGCTTGAGATGCAGGTTAATCGCCCTTTTTGCCTCGTCAAACGTCATCAATTTCCTAAACATCCTTGTTCACCGCCTCTATGCCTCCAAACAGGTGAACCGTGACAAGTTCGCCCTCTGACACGCCTTCCCTGTTCTCTGGAACGATAACAAAACCGTTGGCTCTCGTCATTGTTGAGATGGCGCCAGAACCCCGTGCGCTAACTGGTTCCGCGTGGAACTCGCCATTTTTGTTAACAACTCGGACGCGAACAAAAGTCTTCCTTCCGAGCGCTGTGGCTACTTTCCGTGCCATAACCGCCTTTATCACTGGCCTAGACTCTTCTTTTTTCATTCCAAGCATCTTGCATATCAACGGCCTTGCGAATACCTCAAAGCCCATGATAGCTGCCACTGGGTTGCCTGAAAGAACCATCACAGGCTTTCCTTCCAGCACGGCCAAGGCTGTGGGCATGGCTGGCCTCATCGCCACGCCGTGAACGACGACACCTGGTTTTCCGAGTTTGTTAACTGCGTCAGGAACCAAGTCGAGGCTTCCGACGCTGGTTCCGCCAGTCGTTATTACCGCATCGGAATTTAGGAGTCCTATTCTGAGCTTTTCGGTAATCTCGTTTACGTCGTCTTTCGCTATGCCCAAATCGACTGGTTCAGCGTCCAGTTCGCGGCACAGCGCTGAAAGCATTATCCTGTTAGATTCAAAAATCTGGTTTTCAGCAGGTTTGCTGCCTACCTCTACGAGTTCGTTTCCTGTGGCTAATATGGCGATTCTGGGTTTTTCAGCAACTTTGGCTTCGCTTTTGCCTAGGGCAGCGAGTAATCCTAAGTGGTAAGGTTTCAAGCGTGTTCCAGCTTTCACGGCATTCTCGCCTTTTTTGATGTCTTCGCCTTTTTTTGACACGTTTTCACCTGGCGCCAATTGAACCCAAACCTCGATTTTCCCATCATATTTTTGTGTGTTTTCCAGCATGACCACGGCATTTGCGCCTTTAGGAATAGCGTTTCCAGTCCACACTTGTTTCGTTTGTCCAGACCTCGCAATATCAGAATCGGTTAATTGAAAGAATGCTGGCTTAAACTGTGATGCGCCGCTGGTGTTTTCAGATTTAAGAGCGTAGCCGTCAACGGCTGACCTGTCAAATCGCGGCAGGTCTTCTTCAGCGATTATGTCTTCTGCCAAAACGCGATTCAAAGCTTTATGCAGAGGAACGGTGACTTCTCTACGCCGTTTGATTTGTAAAATATTTAACCAAGTTCGTAATGCGTCATCTGTGGATGTCAGTTTTTGGAATCCTTTCAACCTCACCAATTTGGTCTTCTCATAGAAACATTAGTAACTAACATAAAAAGCGTATCGAAGTGGTGTTGCTTTTTGTTGTTGTGGGTTTGTTCTCTAGCGCGTGGAAAAAACTATACCCCCTCTATAAATAGGTTCAATCAGTGCTTGATTCTGTGAAAAGCTATGAACTGATTTGCTCTCTGGAGACTATAGCCCCCTTATATAAAGACTGAAACACAGATTGAATTGCCTGTTCGCGATTGGCGCCCCAAAATGGTAAAAGACTCGACTGGTTCCAAAATACCCCGCAAGCGTAGACCGAGAAGCATCAAGATAGAGAACGCCTTTTCCTTGCATTCTGAACAGGTACCTGACTATTTTCCACGCTAAAACGGCAGAGACGCATTATTTTTTGGTAACTTCTAGAAGTATGTCATGCATCTTCATGGCGTCAACATCCAGTATCGGAGTCTCGCATATTACAACTGGGCGCAAATTGAATTCATCTATAACCTCAGCGAGCACTCGAAAGTCGGGACCATACTTTGCATCGTCTAGAATGTGGTGGCGCCTTTCGCCGGCTTTGTATGTGAACTCGATTTTGCTGAAGTGGCAGTGCATGTTCTGGGCGGCTTCGGTTCCCAGCTTTTCCTCAGCCTTCACAACTACCTTGCGAAAGTCTTCGGCACTTCTGAGTCCGCCTCCGCTTCTCGCGTGCAGGTGCGACCAGTCTATAACGAGTTGAGTCTGCTCGACCTCTTGGCAAATCGCAAGGATTTCGTCCAAAGTTCCAAACTGCGAATGCCTACCCATTGTTTCAGGGCCAAGCTTGACTTTTTCTATACCCAAAGTTTTCATGGTGTTAACGATTTCTCTCAATGCTTCTTTGCACTTCTTGAAAGTTTCCGTTCTGCCTGCGCGACTGTAAAATCCCATATGAAAAACCACGACGTACGCACCCATCCACTCCGCAGCGGTGGCACACGCAATTAAGCGCCGCTTACTTGCTTCGACGACTTCTTTCTCACCCGAGAGGTTTATGTAGTAAGAGCCGTGAAGGCTGAGCAGAACATCGTTCTTCCTTGCCTCAGCGCCCAGCGACTCAGCGTCTTCTCGCTTTATCTGCGGTTTCTGTCCCCACCGAACCGCCTCGTACTCGAAAGCGTCAAGTCCTTCTTCCCGCAAAAGGCCGGGGACATCAGATAACTGTGCTCCGATGATTCTGAAGAAGGGTGGAACTCCTGCTGGACCAAAACGGGGGCGATCTGCCATCCAACTCCCTCTTTTTCCACAATGGTTTACATGTGAATACGGTTTTCTTATTAAAAAGCATGGCTCTATATGTTAAATACTATTCCTTCTATGGATTGTCAAGCCCTAGCCCTCTTTTTTGAGGGGAGTTTATTTTTTGGCAGTATGGATTGTGAATGGTGTTCCGCGTCGAAATGGAACTTCGTTTCATAACGCCATGTTGGAGAAAATCAACAATCTGATTGCTTATCGATGATTGCCAGTTAGCGCGTAAACGCGAAATGCTTAAACATCTCTGCGTGAAAGTATTAGCGAATTTAACGCCTATGCGGCGTAGTTAAGATTAATGAAAAGAAATGCTGTGCCCGCGTTGAGGAGAAAAGATGCAGAAAGCAGACAAAAAAGAGACGCTTGAACTCTATAGAGACCGCAATACGCAGATGTTCCTAAGTAAATTTTTAAGTGGCGAAATTAAAACGCTTGAACCCGCCTTCGATCAGCAAACTGGCTATCGTTATCCAGCAGTAGAAGCCGTAGTTGGCGATGCTTCGCAGGTGGAACCTTTCTTAGACAAACTTTACAGTGCAGGGGTCTTGGAAAAGAAACTCTGCGACAAAGTTATTTTTTGCCCGAAATGCGGTTCTGCGAACGTCTCTTTTCATTATTGCTGTCCTTTCTGCAAATCTTTTGATATTCAAAAGAGTTCGTTGATTGAACACGTAAAATGTGGCTACATGGATATAGAGACGAACTTCCGCGTAGGAGACAAGTACGTCTGCCCGAAATGTCACGAGGCGCTGAGAAAAATTGATGTTGATTACAGAAAAGCTGGAGTTTGGTGCAAATGCGGAGACTGCAACAAAAGCTTCGACATACCCGTGCCTGCAAACTTCTGCAGAAGTTGCAATGCGAATTCCACTTTTGAAGAAGTTCTTATAAAAGACGTTTATTCCTACACTTTGAAGGAGAGCGTTAGGGAAGAAGCCTCTTTACGCTGGTTTTTAGTCGCTCCTATACGGGATTTTCTCATAGAAGAAGGGCTAACGGTTGAAAGCCCTGCTTTTCTCAAAGGCAAATCTGGGACTAATCACTCGTTTGATATCGTGGCCTACAAAGGAGATGAATTACAGAAGGCGATAGTGGTTGATTTTGCAAAGTCGACAGAAAACATCGTGTCTGAACAACCAGTTATCGCTTTATTCGCAAAAATCTTCGATGTTTCACCTGAAAGAGCGTTCTTAATCGCGATTCCAAAGCTCAACGAGAATGGAAAGAAAATGGCAGAACTGTACAATATACAGGCGATAGAAGCTAAAAACCAGAAAGAAGCAGTAAAAGCTTTAAAAGCTAAATTTTTAGAAACAGCACCAAGTTAAAGCAGATAGGAGCAACTTAACGGTTTAATCACTTGTGAACACTGCTGTGTTTCCTCTTTCCGTAATGACCTTAACGTTATATGGTTTGTCTGGTAAAGTCACATTGCTGTAAGTATGTGACGTTGTATCTCCAGAATTGATGAATATGTTGATGTCGTATCTTTGATGATGTGTGGAATTGGTTATCCACAGAGAAATTATATGCAAAGTTGAAGAACCTTCATTCTTAAAGGTGAAAAGAGTTCCTCCATCCTTGCCTATTTTGAATTCAATCAGGTCTGCCTTGAAATCAAACTGTGCAGCATCAGCCTTAACTCCCTTAACTTTCATCTTCCAGTAGCCAGTGGCGTTTCTAAAATCAGTCGGGTTCACATTTATTGTCTGGCTCTTGTTTTCATCAGTGTCTGGTGTGCTGTCCGATGTGTAAGCTATATAGCCGTTTCCGCTTGTTGGATAACCACCAAGCGTATAATTGTAAAGCTGAAGTGTAACATTCACTGAACTGGTCGTCCACGCACTGTTAACAGTCCAATTTAGTTGGTTCCAATTTTCCGTATTACTTGAGCCTATGAACTCAACCTCGGCTACGTATTCGTCATACCAAGCATGTAATAGTGCAGCATCGATGTTCCAAGAGTCCTGAACGGTGTCGTTTGCTTCTGCACCGTCTTTAAATCTGATTGTGAAATTTTGGGATATCAAATAAGAGGAAACTGAAACGTTATTCCACCCACTCGTGAGGTCTGTGAACAAGTTCTGCCATGCTACACCGTCCCAGACATCAACTCGAATGTCCTCAGAACCCATAATGCCTCCATATATGCATAGTTCTGCGTTAGGCAGATTGTACGGAGCATTCGTCCATTGAACTTCCAAGTCTAGCATGCAGTTGTCCTTTGTTGCTTTGTACTCAACTAAATCAACCTTGCAATCAAATTGGGTGGTTGTTGCTTTCACACCTGTTATCTTCAGCCTCCAATTACCAGAAGCGTCTCTAAAATAGGTCGGATTTATTGTTATAGTATTGGTTTTTAATTCATCGGTATTCGGCGTTGGGCTTGACGTGTAGGATATGTAGCCATCACCGCCTGTTGGATATGCTTCTAAGTTATAGTTGTATAGTTGAAGGGTAACGGAAACGCTGCCTGTTGTCCATGCACTGTCAATTGCCCAGTCTAACTGAGTCCACGGTTGAGTGTCAAAGGAGGAACCAGTGAACTCAACCTCGCATGTATATTCACTTGCAGAAGTGTAGGTGCAGTAGATGCTGTATTCACGGCCTTCATGCGTGAAGCTTGCAGGGCTAGGCCAATTTCCATAAGTTGCTGTTTGATTGTGACCTTGGTTCGAGCTGCCACTGTGGTAATACATGTAGACACTTTCTTGAGTATCTTGTGACCATGCGACTAGGACGTAGTTTGCGCCTGCCGTTAACGTCGGTGAAGTTGGGAAGTTGAAGGTAACCCACCCATCTGCATCAGGCGTAACTGTCTTTTCTTCCGTGCTGGCGATTAGAACGTGAGCGTCTGAATAAATCGCCGCTTTAACCTTTGCCGAAGGTTGAGAAGTGCAGTAGATGCTGTATTCGTAGTTGTTTTCTGAAAAGCTTGCGGGGCTAGGCCAAGCACCGTAAGTCTGTGACAGACTGTGACCTTGGTTCAAGCTGCCAGTGTGATAGCGCATGTTAATGGCTCCGCCTGCAGAGTCAGACCATGCTACTAGGGTATAGTTTGTGCCTGCAGTTAGTGTTGGTGGAGATGGAAAATTGAAGGTAACCCATCCGTCTGCAGAAACAGTCTTCTCCTCAGTGCTCGCGATAAGAGTGTGAGCATCTGAATAAACTGCTGCCTTAACTGTCCGAGGCTCGTATGGGCTGTAGGTGCAGTAGATGCTGTATTCACGGTTTTCATGGTTGAAGGTCAGGGAACTAGGGTAGCTTCCGTTGTAGGGCATAGACAGATAGTGCCCCTGGTTCGAGTCACCAGGATGGTAGTAAAGATTCGCGTTGCCGATGTCCAAGAATGACCAGACAACCAGCACGTAACTGTTACCAGAAGTTACACTTGGAGGAGTGACAAAGTTGAAGGTAACCCATGTTGTGCCTATGGGAACCAATTTTTGTTCCGTTTGGGCGACTAAGGTGTGAGTGCCTTCGTTGTAAATTGCAGCTGTCATGTTCTTCGCGGCGCTTGTGCATCGTATGTAGGCTGTTATGCTCTGGATTGTGCCGTTTTCGGAACATGTAAAGGATGAACCTCTGATGGTGTTTTCAATGGAAGCCGTAGAAGATTCTTGGACCGTGTGACCGAAAGTCATGTTTTCCACATCTATGTAGGTTGTTATGCTTGTTGCAACTCCATCATAGGTCGGTGCGAAACGTGCTCCTCGGATAGTGTTTTCTATGGAGGCGGTTGAGGATTCAATGCTTGCATCGCCGAACGTCTGTGGTGTAGCTGTTAACTCAATGTATGCGGAAATGCTTTGAGCTTGGCCATCGTTGGGCGCAGCAAAAAGCGAACCTGTAATCCTATCTTCTATACTTTGGGAAGACCCTCCGACGGTTGAGTTGCCAAAAGTGGATGAGCCAGAATAAGCAGAAGCATAGGAGCGGAACTGCATATAAACTCCATCGTCAGAAAACAGATTGCCAATTGTGCCAGAAGCAAGCGTTGTTTGATTTAGCAGGTTGTATCCTGATGGGTAATACTTATCTTCACTAATACCAGACTTCCCCTCTGTCAAAGTGTCATTGAATCCTTCATTGAAGGATTGTTGGGCTGGAAAGTTGCTGTGGGTTCCTATGCCATC
>DATDQZ010000065.1:0-12046 GCA_035292005.1 Bathyarchaeia archaeon
ACTATCGCGTTGCTAAAACAAGATGTAGAGACGCGGGAAAGAAGTGAGTAAAAGCGGTTTTTAATGCTACTCTCTTCTTGAGTACATTGTTAGTGGGTACTTTTTTCTAAATTTCCGTAGGTTTTTTCAGCGTTTTGAAACTTCCTTTAAACGTACCATATAGCATCAGTAAGTGGCCGGCAATCAAAAAGGGGATAAGCCCTACAACCGTTTGATCTGCTCGTGGCAGCAATGGCAGATTATTGCTTATGATCATAATGGGGTATGTCGAATAAATTAATATCAGTATTGGCAGGCTTAGGAGTGATAGGCGAGATATTTTGTTTTTCGATGCAAAACTCACAAACATTATTGAAACGCCTATTAATGTAAGAATAGTGCTCACCCAAGGTATTTGGATGTAATAATAGGATATCGATAAGGAAGGTGATGTACGCGGCCATGCAGAAAGTAGAAGACCTATATTGCCTAGTGTAATGCCTGCAGAGCCTAAGTATACTGCTTTCTTTTCGGTCGCAATCAATGAGAATAGAGCTATTAAACTGCCAGCGCTTGCTAGCAGCAAGCCTAAAGTGGCTGGGTGAAAACCAAGCTCTAATGGTGAATATTTAACGAAAGGAACTGGCCCATCTAACGGAAGTTCTGAAAAAGTGTAAACTGTTACATATGCTAAGCCTGAGATGAATGCGGCTAACAAGCCGAAAATCAATGCTGTAGTAGAGCCGAATAAAAAGAGATAATTGTTTCTTAATCTATTCAATACTTTTTCTCTCTTGGTTATGGTGGCGCTCTATATCTATGCCATAGTGTGTGCGTATCAACGCCATTTCTTTGTTGACTGCATTCGCTAGAGCTACTGGAAATTCGCTGCTTAAAGCTATTACGTCAAGAAGGTACTCATAGCCATGCCCAGTCATGGTTAAGCTGAGCAAAACCTCGATAAACAAGTCATAAACGAAAAACACTGATTTTACGTTTTCCAGAAAAATCAAAGATAAATAGTTGTGTTGCCCTTTCGTTAGGGTGAATGGAGGTTTAAAGTTGTCTGTAGCACAGCGAAAGTTTTTCACCGAAGTCGCGGCGTTGGTAGATAAAACCGTGAGTGTTGCAACCACCACAGGAAAAACGTTTACGGGCACGCTTGTCGGCATTAACCCTGACAATTTGAGTCTTTGCATAGCTGAGGCAAAGGACGAGGCTGGACAAGTCTCCCACAGGGTTTTCCTCAATGGGAACGTTGTTGCACAAATATTAAGCGCAGAGAAACCCTTCGACTTGAAAGCTTTGGCTACTCGCCTCGAGAAAGTGTTTCCAACAATGGTTAAGCTTTATGAGGATAAAGGTTTCATCTGGGTCATGGACAAGGTGAAACTAACTGAAAAAGGCGTTGTGGAAGGTTCAGGTCCAGCTGCCGAGCGTGTGCAGAGAGTTCATGAACAGTTTATGAGCGAAGTGAAAGGGGCTAAATAAACCAGCGCAGCTGTTGCTCCTCTTTCTTCTTTTCTTCTGCCATGCTTCTAATCAACCCGAAGGATTCGAGTACTTTCTTTGTCTGATCCGCCGTGGCATCCAGCTTCGACAAGTCAATGTTCAAATTCAAGTATTTACCTAAGGCAGAAAGAGCGTACCGTGCGGCGTTCGCGTCTGGGTACATACCCAGCGTGTCCACCAAAAGGGCGAAGCCTTTAAGGTTTCTCAGTCTGCTCATTCCTATAAGAAGGCCTGCAATGCCGAATATGTGTCCAACCATCACTTTTGTTCCCAAGTCTAGGGCTTCCTTTAATGTTTCTTGATCTGTAGCTGCACTGTACATTGCCGGAACCTGTTGCACTTCGTCTTTTTTGAAGCCGCCTATGGATATGACAAAGCGGCAGCCCAGTTCCTGCGCTATATCCAACACTTTGCCGCAGAGTTCGTACTGCCCAAAAGTTGTTAGCGCTTGGGTGTTACCGTGCCACAGTATCAAATCGCGGCCTCCATCCTCTCGCTTAAAGTAATAAAGCTCGTTTAGAGGCGAGAGGGCGCCTCCGCCTTCAGTTGTCACGGCAAAATCTTGGAAAGAAGCGGATACGATTTCGGCGAAACGTTTTGCCTCCAACTCGTTTATCAAATGCAGCGTTGCAATGTTGGCTACGAACCCTATGCCCGGCAACCCCTCAATCAGGATGGGGTCGTTAAGTTTTGGCTTTTCGGAGATTTCAATTGAGCAGACCACGGCTTTGCTTCACCTGATGCAGAGTGGGTAATAGGCGGACGATAGGATATAAGCATGTCTAATTTGTCGTACAGCTAACGCGTAAAGCGGCTTTCCAGCGTGGCTAACTATAAAGAGCGGTCTTGGCCCCTAGATCTTTTCTGCATTTTTTGCTTAGGAGTATTCCTATTATGAACGCAAAGGTGTATGAAAGAACAATGACGAGCAGAAGTAAGAAGTTTTGAAGGGTATATTCTACGATATAGGTAAAGGTTGTGATAACCGCGAAGATTATAAAGCCAATCCCTAAACCAATGGCCACAGCATAGAACAGGTTAACCCGTTTTGACATGCGCCTATTTTTAGTTTCGTAGATAGCAGTCAAGAGAAATGCAACCGCCGCAAACGTCATAAGTATGGTTGGAAGGTCAATTATTTCAGTTCTGGAGAAGAAAAGCGGCAAGATGAGAATGCGAAGGAAAATTGCCAATACAAAAAAAAGTAATAAAGCGCTAAAGTCTTGTGAGCTATAGTCAACGCAGCCTGCCTGTAATTTTAATGTCGGGCTTTGCTTCTTGAATCGCCAGCAGAAAGCCTTTGCGGTCTACAGGGCACATTGTGGGTTTCCACCAGGCTCCCGTATCAAGTTTGAGACAGAACCTACTAACGCGAACCTCTTTTATTTCATCAAAATGGATGAATACTCCAAGACCCAGAGCCTTCCAGTCGATTCCATCCTCAGTTACCTTTATCTTCGTAACTGCAGGATGCAAAAGCAGCAGTAGAAACGCTATGCTTCCAAAGTAAACAAGTAGGAACGAAGCCGTTGACGACTGACCAAATAATAAAACGCCACGAAGAATTATGAAAAAGCAAAACAGAGCAATTAAGCCTGGAGTAATGACCCATGGATTAATTTCTCGCGTTACAAACAAACTTGTGACTTCTCCCTTTCTTGAAACGCCTTGTTCAACGCGTTTAAGACAGTCATTTTTCTTATATCTTCTTCTTAGTCTGAACTATTGGTAATTGGGAATTACAAATAAATAGAGGTTTTGGTGAATAGCTTGCTCGTTACACTGTTTTCATTATTGGCAAAGTTGTCAGCGTTAACATGCTTTACAAGTGCATCGCCATTCTTATGCATCCAGAATCCATAACAACCCTGTAGAAGTGAGCCAATGTTTTTTATAAGTGTGTTGGCTGATTTGTTTAGGTTCACCGATGAGCTTTGAGATAAAAGAAAAAGACCTGCTCGCCAGAATTGGAAAGCTCAAGACTAAGAGCGGCGCAGTGGAAACTCCGCTCCTGTTCCCAGTGATAAACCCTAACATTCAACCTGTTTCTCCCAGAAAGCTCAAGGACGATTTTGGTTTTGAAGCCGTGATAACCAACGCGTACATTCTCAGAAAACGTTTCCAGAATGAACCCGCAGAGAAAGGCATACACACATTCTTAGATTTTGACCGTGTCATAATGACTGATTCAGGCGCATACCAAATCCTCGTCTACGGCGACGTAGAAGTAAGCCCCGCAGAAATCGTGGAGTACCAAGAACGCATAGACAGCGACATTGCAACAATACTGGACATTCCCACAGGCTGGAAAGTATCAAGAGAACACGCAGAACAAACAGTAACCGAAACCTTACAACGCGCCAAAGACTTCTTCAAAACAAAAACACGCGAAGACATTCTCTGGGTAGGACCAGTTCAAGGCGGAAGACACTTGGACCTCGTGGCAAAATCCGCCGTTGCCATGAGCAAATTGCCCTTCCAAATACACGCCTTGGGAAGCCCAACAGAGGTCATGGAAAACTACCGCTTCGACGTGCTCGTTGACATGATAATGACCGCCAAAATGAACCTGCCACTGGAAAGGCCACTCCACCTCTTCGGCGCAGGACACCCCATGATGTTTTCCTTGGCTGTGGCTCTAGGCTGCGACTTCTTCGATTCCGCCGCCTACGCATTGTACGCCAGAGAAAGCCGCTACATGACGGAAAACGGCACGTGGCGCCTAAACGAACTTGACTATTTCCCTTGTCAATGCCCCAAGTGCACGAGCGAGACACCGAAGGAAGTCATGGACAAAACACCGAAAGAACGCGAGACATTTCTAGCTGAACACAACCTCCACGTTTGCCTTGCCGAGCTAAAGCGCATAAAACAAACCATCAGAAACGGTAGACTTTGGGAACACTTAGAAATGAGAGCCCACGCGCACCCAGCCCTTTTAACCGCCCTGAAAAAGCTGAAGAACCACGAAGATTTCATCGAAAAACACAGTCCAACCGCGAAAAAGAGCGGACTCTTCTTTTTCGATTCTCTTGGGCTTGCTCGACCTGAAGTCGTTCACTATAGAAATCGGCTGCTGGAGCGGTATAATCAGCCCGAAGACGCAAAAATCCTCCTGCTCATGCCTCAAACTCATACTAAGCCTTTTCATAAGGCGCAGGAATTCAAGAAGATTAAGCATGTTCTTCAACGGTTAGGCGACGAGTTCTCAGGCTACGTGCATGTTTGTTTTTACGCTGCGCCTTTCGGCTTGATACCTTTGGAGCTTGATGAGGTTTATCCGCTTTCTCAGCATGAAACAGCTCTTCCGCTTGACAAGGAAACCACTGATTACGTGGCAGGTCAAGTGGCAGACTACATCAAACGCGCGCAATACGAAACCATCGTTTTGCTTCACGACTCTCAACACTGGGATGACAGCGTCAAAAAAGTGTGCAGCAAAACATGCCTAAAGAAGGGCATACGATTTGAACATGTGGACATTAAGGCGGAAGGAACCAAAAACATTTTAACTCGTTTGGATATGATTCTGAGGAAACACTTGAGCGAATAACCTTGATTCGAGCTGACTTACACATTCACACCACGTATTCATCCGATTCGGCGATACAACCTAAAACTCTTGTGGAACAGCTAGTTGCGCACAATTTCATCAAAGTCGCAGCCGTAACGGACCACGACACCGTGAAAGGATGCGGCGTAACGCGGCAATTAGCTTCCGCATATCCAGACATTCTAATAATTCCCGGAGTAGAAATAAGCATCCCCCAAGGCGACATAGTGGTTCTTGGCACTGAGGAAATGCCGCCTCAACCGTGGACCGTGGAGGGCATCGTTGATTTCGCCAGAGACAGAGACTGTGTCTCTGTGGTGCCGCATCCCTATAGAGAATACGGCCTAGGCGACTTAACGAGGAACTACAAGTTTGACGCCATAGAAGTTCTGAACGGCTACTCATCACCTTCCGCCAATAAGTTAGCTAAAAACCTAGCCAAACTGATGGGTTTGCCTGGTGTAGCCGGCAGCGACGCGCATCAACCCTCAGAACTATGCACTGTCTACACGGAAATCCAAGCTTCTTTGAATGTTGATGAGATTCTGAAGGCGCTAAAAAAGGGCCTAGTCAAAGTGCCGTCGATAAAGAAGTCAATACATTTTTAAAAGAGCATCGGTCATGATTATCGAGTTAACTGTCAAAGAAAAGGATTGGTCCTGATTGCAGGTTAGATTTTTAGGCGGAGCCCGCGAGGTCGGCAGAATAGGAATCGCCGTTAAATCTGAAAAGACTCAGGTTTTGCTAGATTATGGAGTGATGCTTGACCACCAACCAGGTTTTCCGATGCACATGCCCCCAAAAGAAGTTGACGCGTTAATCTTGACTCACAGCCACCTAGATCATTCGGGTGCAATTCCCATTTTCTACATTGAGGGACAAAGACCGTTATACACGAACAAGCTGAATTTGGAATTAACGCAGCTACTGATCCAAGATTTCATTCACCTTTCCAGTTACTATTTGCCTTTTGAATATCTAGAATTAAAAACGATGATGAGAAGCAACAAGCATTTGGATTATGGCGTTGAAGAAGAACTGGGCGACATGCGCTTTCAACTTTTGAATGCTGGACACACGCCTGGAAGCGCCCAAGTGCTGATCGAAGCTGAAGGAAAACGGTTGCTTTACACGGGCGACTTCAACATTGCAGACAGTAAACTTCTGGAAGGCGCAAGCATGAACTACGGCGACCTAGACGCGGTTATTATAGAAAGCACTTATGCGGATGAAGACCATGCGGAGCGCTCCGAACTCGAAAAACGCTTTGTGGAGTCTGTTACAGATGCAGTGGAGAAAGGTGGAAGCGTTCTGGTGCCCGCCTTCGGAGTTGGAAGAGCCCAAGAAATCGCCTGCATCCTAGTCGCTCATCATTTCGAGTATCCCATCGTCCTGGATGGAATGGCCCGCGAAGCAAGCAGAATAATGATGAATTACAAAGAGTTCCTGAGAGATCCGAAATTGTTCGTTGACGCCATGCATTCGGCTGATTGGGTTGAAGGCTGGAGAGACCGCCGAAAAGCTCTCAAGACTCCCAGCGTGATCGTCTCGCCTGCAGGCATGCTGAAGGGTGGTCCAGCAGCCTTTTACGCGTCGAAAATCGGGAAAAAAGCTGGCAACGCCATTTTCTTGGTGAGCTACCAGATTCCAGGAACGCCTGGAAAAGAGCTTCTGGATAAGGGCATCTGCACGATTGATGGAAAAGTGCGCAGAGTCAAAGCCCATGTTGAACATTTCGATTTTTCCTCCCACTGTGGAGCAAGCCAACTTAAAGAAGCTTTGCGAAAACTAGGCGGAAAGCCCAAAGTTTTCGTTGTTCATGGCGCTGAAGGAAACTGTGAGCTTTTTGCGAATTGGGCCAAATCTGAACTCGGCTTGGACGCTTTTGCTCCTAAGACTGGAGAGACCTTCGAGGTTTAGGGCGTGGTTATGAAGATTGGAATATTGCCCATTGGGCAGGTAGACACAGCTATAACGCTTCGAATTCAGGAAAAATTGATGAGAGTTTTTCCAGATACGATATGCTTGGTTATTGATGAGCAGTTGCCTCTCTCCGAAAAAGCCTTCGACAAAAAGCGTAAGCAATACCGCTCTAACATCATCTTAAGCGAAATTCAAGGTTATGCAGCAGAGAAGAAAGAGTTGAATCGCGTTTTAGGCGTTGTAGACGCGGACATTTTCGTTTCTGAATTGAATTTCGTGTTTGGAGAGGCTGCTTGTCCTGGGAAAGCCGCTCTGATTTCCCTGTGGCGGCTTAAACCTGAATTTTACGGAGACTCTCCCAACATGGAGCTTTTTCTGGAGAGAGCGTTAAAAGAGGCTGTTCACGAGCTTGGGCACACCTTGGGTTTAAGTCACTGTTCGCGTTCTTCATGCGTTATGTATTTTTCTAATTCCATTTTCGACACCGATAGAAAACAAAGCTTATTCTGTGACCAGTGCTACTTACAGGTTGCAATGAACATCAATAATTTAGGGTGAGCGCTTTGACCGAAAAATTTAACGCTCAAGCCGTATATTTGGTTCCGATTTTGGCGAGCTTAATGTTTGGACTTGGCTGCGCCTCCTTACTGCTAACGCAGCCAGTGCCACCTATCACTGTCACGCCTTTTCCAGAGAATCCCGCTTCAGGCGCTTCAGGCCCCGTCAGTAACGCCTTGTATTTTGTTGTCATTGTCGCTGTAGGCGCTACTGTTTTGTATCTTCTTCTTAAATGGAGAAGCCGCAAATTGATCACTTTGCTTACGGCTCTGGCTTTGACGACCGCTTCTCTATTGTTGTCTGTGTTTTACCTGTCTGCGATTTTCTCCTCTGTTCCGAACTCGGAGATTTTAGTGTCAATCCTGTCCGTAATTGTGACTGTACTGTTTGATCTTGCCATTTTTCGGTTAGGCAGCAAAGTCCGTAATACAGTTGTAATCTGTTTAGGCGGTGCACTTGGCGTATTTTTCGGAGCTTCTATCCCAGTTTTAAGTGCCCTGCTGATTCTCTGTTTCTTGGCGATTTACGACGTGTTTGCGGTTTATTATGGACCTGTGGGCAAAATAGCTCACGCTGGGTTTGATCAGCTTAAAGGCTTAAGCTTCTCTTTTAAGGATATTCAGATGGGTCTCGGAGACTTGGTCTTCTATTCCATGCTTTCTGGGAACATGCTTCTAAATTTCGGCTTGGTCTCCTATCTCGTTTCTCTCATCGGCATTTTGGTTGGGGCATTCCTCACTTTTGTGATGCTGGAAAAGAAGGGTATTTTCCCCGGTTTGCCTTTCCCAGTGTTCTTGGGCTTGGCTGGTGGGCTTCTCGCATCGCTCATATAACCTGACGGCGATTATCGTGAAGGACGCTCTCAACGTTAGCATAAGCCCATTTGAAAAAGCTGTTATGAGTTTTGTTTAAACCATTTTTTGAAGACGGCGTGAATTTCTTGTGGGTTTTCCAGCACAAACACATTTTCCATGCGTTCCAATTTTTTGACTTGTTCTACTTCTTCCTTTCTGACGCGTAGTTTCATGTCTTTGCCGTTTGGGAGCTTCGTGTATACTACGCCTTCTCTATGGTCTGTTGGCGCGATGTAGACTGGCACGAACGCTTTCAGGCTCATTATTGCCGCGTTTGTGAGTAGGGTGTCGCCTATGCTGTTTGCGATTTTCGCAACGGTGTTTGATGTGGCGGGAGCGATTAGCAGGAACTCGTACTTGCGCATCTGCATCCACGCGGCAAGAAACGGCGCGTTGGAGTTAAGCTCAACTGAAACTTTCGCGAAGTTTTGTCTCACTTCGTCTTCGAGGTTGTAGTATTTTAGGACGATTTCTGCCGCTTTGGACAAGAAAACCTGTATTTCCACTGTGTTCTCGTACTCTTTCTTTATTTCTTTCATGACCTCTATAGTTTCGGCGATTTTGTCGCCTGCTCCCGTGATTCCCCACGCTGCCTTTCTTTTCTTAACTTTAACCTGTTCCGTAGCCATGTACGGATTCTCTCCCAAGATTATTTCTCGTATTTCTTTAGAAACTCGGCGAATCTTTTTACTGTTTTCTTTAGGCTTCTGAACCCTTCCTCATCTTGCTTTGCGCCTTCTAAAGTGTCCCGTGTCCAGAAGGTGGCGCCCAAGTTTGCGCCGAAGAATCCGCCGCTGACTGGTATCATGCCGTTAAGAATGTAAAAGGTTAAGATTTGCTGCAACGCCTGTTCTTGTCCGCCAGCTCTGTCTCCTCCTAAAGCGATGCCCATGCCGACTTTATGCTTGAAGAAGTTCTTGTCAGCAGCCACTACAGCCCTGCACCTGTCCATGACTGCTTTGGTTTGGGCGCTGACGCCGCCGTTGTAAACTGGCGTGGCAAATATTATTCCCCTCGCGTCTTCGAGCAGAGCGTATAGTTCTTGCATGTCGTCCTTGAATACGCATTCTTTATTCTTTAGGCAGTAGTCGCAATGATTGCAAAACTCAATGTGTTTTCCTCCGACCGTCCAGAAACGCGTTTCAAAACCCTGCTCTTCCAGCATCCGCAAGGCTTCCTTTAGAACGTGCTCGGTGGCTTGCTGCCGTGGGCTACCACATACGCCAATCACTTTCATGAGAACCATCAGCAAGAGTTCTATACACGAGTATGAACATTAAACTTTCGCAGTCCGCAAGAGTGTTGTCAATGGTCGCGAGAAATGATAAGGTTTTTTGATGCGCAGAGGCAAATTATTTTTAATAGGGAAATTCAGAGACGGTGTAAACTTCTATCGGCAGTTTATTGTTTTTCAGTTTATCGATGAAATCCTCTTTGTCCAGTGAAACGAGAATAGCACGATTGGCTATGGCAACCTGCAAGTATAGTGCATCGATAGCATAGATGCTGTACTCTGAACATAGAGCAAAGGCGGATAAGCAGAATCTTCTGTCACAACTCTCGATTAATACTGGGTCAATCATTAAATCAAGTTGTTCTTTGGCTTTGTTGGCTACCTTAACGCTCATTTTTCTTGCTAGAGTTCCGCAAACCTCTTGATAGACTATACTGGGCTCTGCCAATGCGAATTTTCTGGGCACTTTGGCTAGAATTTTGGCACATTTTTCTCGTGTATTCTCGTCTGTTTTCAAAGAAGCAATAAACACATTTGAATCCAAAGTCAAAACACGTTTTTCACGAAGGCTTCTTATTGCTTGGAAGCTGTTGCATGTAGGGGTTTTATTTTGGAATTGTGAAGTCTCGGTGAGTGCAGTCATGCTATACACTACTACTAGGCGTCGTCGTGATGTCTGGACCTTCGCGATTCTTCGAGCACTGTCGGGTGTCCTTTCCATTTGTTTGAAACATCGTGTCTAAGACTTAGAAAGCCTCTAACTCCCTTCGTCATCCGGTCTTCCTTTTCTTTGGTCAAAAAAACTCTTCCGTTTGTCGTCATGAGTTTAGAGAGCAGGTCAGCCCATGTCCTGCAGCCGAGTTCCACTTTCAACCTTTTCAGTTCCTTGAGCAGGTCGTCAGGCACGTTTTTTATGAGAATTGTTGCCAAGATAGATTACCCTGATTATCTGGATAATCCAGAATATAAATACTTTTTGGATTTTCTAGCTCCATCAGCACTATTTATAGAGGGGGTATAGTTTTTTCCACGCGCTAGTTCTGCGCCATGTTCCAAGCTGAGAAAACTATAGAGGGATAGAGGTCTGTTTTTCCATAGGCTACCTACGCAGCGCTAGCTAATACCAGCGCAATGCGCGCAACTTGCTTGAAAAAGAGAGAAGGGAAAGAATGATTGCTGCCTATTCTGCTTCGTAGAATTCTTCTGCTCTCGGCGATGTCGGCGACAAGCCTCTGCGCTCTCTAATCGCCTTTATCGTGTCAGCTTGCAATTGTTCTGGAACAGGTGCCCAACGACTAAACTGCGTAGCCCAGAAAGCTCTACCCTGCGTAGAAGAGCGCAATTCGTCTGCGATTCCAAAGGATTCTGACACTGGCATTTCCGCTTTGACAACCACCATATCCTCCTCGTTTACCATATCCAAGATTTTGCCGCGGCGCTTCTGCACTAAGGCAATGACTGGACTGACAAAATCGTTCGGAACTTTACATTCGAAGCTTATCAGCGGCTCCAAAAGCTTCGGGTCACTCAGCAGGAAGGCACACCATATTGGGCGCCAAGTCATGGGCAGTATCTGCGCTGGTCCTCTGTGAACTGGGTCCTCGTGGACGGTGATGTCTTCAAGGTTCACTTTCAACCCGTAGGCTGGCTCTTTCGCTAAAACCGAAGTGTGCACTGCCTCGCGGAAGCCCGATTTAACGTGATCCAAAACTTCCTCAACGTACTGCCTTCCCTTTATCCTGTTCACGAGAATGTTGTTTTCCTCGATGGCTATGGCGTTGCGAGCGTCATCCGTTGACCAGCCCAGCGCTTTAAGGTTTTTCTGTCTTTCATCTCGAGTTTGCATCTCTGTGATCTTACCAGCTTTTATCGCTTCGATAACTTCGTCTGGCAGCTTTTCCATGCTCACCCAGAGTTTACTGTGCTTGTTGGGGCTTTTACCCATCACAGGCGCACCCTGGTAATCGTGGCTGATAGTTTCACGGTAAATCACAATGGGCTCGCTGATCTTCACTTTCAACCCTGCTTCTTGCATTCGGTAAGCCGTAATCTCAAGGTGCAATTCGCCCATGCCGCTCAGCAGGAACTCTCCACTTTCCTTATCCATCTTAAAATGCAAATTCGGGTCTTCAGTCGTAAGCCTATGCATCACCTTGTCGAACAACGGCAAGTCTTTAACGTCCTCCGGCTCCACGGCAACCGTGACCACAGGATCAGACACGTACTTTAAGCCTTCAAACGAGCGTGTTTTCACGCCTTCTTCCGCGACGGTTTCGCCTACGTGAATTGCCGGTAACCCTGAAAGCGCGGCGATGTTTCCCGCGGGAATTTGGTCCACGATAACGCGGTCGGTTGCCATGCTCATGTAAACCTGCTGTATAGTGCCTTTTTGGTGGCTGTTTATGAGCTGGACGATTTTTCCTTTGGTAACTG
>DATDQZ010000066.1:0-27201 GCA_035292005.1 Bathyarchaeia archaeon
ACGAAACACCATGAACCGCCCTAATAGCACCAAAACTCTTAGACAACCCCTCCACCCTCAAAAGAGGAACAGACCCCTTCACCCAAACCAACCTCCCACACAAGTAAATCACAAACCAATATAAAAATATCGATTCCCACAATACCACAGTTATTGAACAGAATGGCAGGGTTAACAAAATCGATATAGGATGGGGCGCCGCATCGGCGGAAGAGGCATCTTAATGGCGCACTCATTAGCCTTAGCCGTAAGCTTCCATATCTTGTCTCTTGTGAGAAACCGAGTTTCATGGCCGATGCGCCCAAGCGCATTGGAGCTCAAAGACATGGATTTGTAGTCGTCAAAAGTTCTATAGAAGAGCTTGACGCCGTATTCTTCAGGTCGGGTGGCCATAAGACAATTTGGGTCGATCACGTAACGAAAAGGAGGAAAGACAACGGTCCAGATTTTATCTGACATTTTCGCGAGAACCTTTTTGAACATGGGAAGGAAATCCGCGGTTTCTTCCGGAAGCCCTGCCATGTAGTAGATATCAGTTTTTATACCTAGGTCTTCGCAGTCTTCGATCGCTTTCATCATTTGGGAGTTTGTGAATACTCGACCAGCATGCATCCTCACTTCGTCGGAAGGCGAGTCTGGCGAGATCGCCACTGCCGTTTCATAGGAGATGCGCTTCATTTTCTCCAGAAATGGGCGTGAAGGTACTCGGAAGCTTTCATAGTATATGCAGATATCGAGATTTCTCTTTTTTATCTCGTCGAACAGTTGTGTCTGATATTTCTCTGTACCTATTTCAGGGTCGTGGCTGAGCGAGATTTGTTGAACGCCAAGGTGAGATAGGTTCTCGATGTCTTCTGCAACTTTCTCCGGCGATCTGAATGCGATGTTCTCTCGGCCTGTGAGCAGTCTATAGGCTTCTCTGCCTCCTCCGCAGTGAACGCAATTGTACGGGCATCCTCTTGCAATGTTGAGCCAAAAGCGGGGGCGCTTGTCCTTGAGGTACCCTGACTGGGAGATTCTCATGTAGCTTTTCCAATTATCCAGTGCTTGTAGATTCGTAAGATCCAAATTATCGAGATTTTCGTTGGGTTTCGGCATCGGGTTATGCTTTATCAATTCATGGCGTCGGTAGGCAATGCCTGGAACATCGTGCCAGTCTTTTCCATCGATAATCTTTCTTGCCAGTTGGACAAGAGAGGCTTCTGCTTCTCCCAAGACGATTGCGCCTATGGATGTGTACTTGCGAAGGATTTCATTGCAAAACCACGTGGCAGTAAACCCGCCTAGGACGACGAGGCTGTGGGGGTGATATCTCTTGCAGAGATTTGCAACGTTTATTGCTCCGCCTGAGTGAACAGCCCAATGGAGGTCAATTGCAAAGACTTTCGATTGAATTGAACGGATGTATTTCTCTACATCATAAGAAGGAGACAGCATTTGTTCAAGACCGAGATTAGTGAATTTTACGCTGAAGTTGTTTCTGTGCAATTCTGACGCCAGAGCGAACTCGCCCATCGGCACGATTGGGTATTGCACTTCGCCTTCTCCTTGCTTCAGCGTTGCTGGAGGATGAAGAAGTACCACGTCGTAGCTCTTCACCTGTCGACCCTCCTAGAGGTAGCCTTCTCCCATCTGGAAAGCATCTGGCTGAGGTCAGTGCAAGTTCTGGGAGGTCGAGAAGAGAAAGTTAGGAGAGGAGCGCGAGTATATATCATAACATTCAATTCGCATAAAATAGTTGAAAAAAAGGGAGGGTATGCTTATTTGGTGAAGCAACTAGAAGTTTGCGTTGTACATCGCTTCATATGCATCGAGCAGTTCCTGACTCCAGGAGGGTGGAGTACCTTTGGCGGGCCATGTTAGCATTTGGACGTCTTCTTTGCCTTTCCAGAAGGTGTATGTGTTTCCCCAAATGTTTGGGTTGTTGACATTGCCCTTGTGGACGCTGTAGACGGGTGATACTCCCTGAGGCATGGGAACATCTTCATAGATGAGACTCATGTCAATCTTCATCGTCGGGTTGCCTTCGCCCCAGTAAGCATTCGGGGGTGCTCCGACCCACATTGGTAGATTTGTAAGTTCGGGCATTGTGTACGGAGGATACTGATAGCTTGCGTCCTTCACAATGTACTCTTTTGCTAGCTGCCAACCTATTGGCATTAGGCAATCCGGAGACTGCGAGAAACTATCGTCCATATAGCCTCTTCTTATCCATTGCAACTCTGATGGTTTTCCGTCAATGGTGGTTGTATATATGTGGTTTGGATCCTCCACATAATATAGGTAGCCGTATCTGTCTAAGGCGTCATTGATTCCCCGGAAATAAGAACCGGCGCTTGCTGCAACTATGGCGTCTGTCGTGTCAGTAGCGAAATAGAGGTCAGCTTGGTTTCCCCATCCTGCAGGATCGCCTCCACAGTCCCACTCCTCATAGAGCACTTCGGGAAACTGCTCCATTCCTTCTTTGAACCCGATAGCTCTGTTTCGCCAGCCACTTGCTGCGTAGGATCCGGAGAAACAAATTACTTTTTTACCTTCCGCTGTACCACCATATTTCGTTTTTATAAACTCAACTGCCTTTTCCGCCTGCTGTATTCCTGTACCAACGTCATCAAAGGATATACAGAAGCGACCGTAGTCCCCTGTTACGAAGTTCTTTTGTACAATTACAGGGCAATGCTTGTCTACTTCAGCTATCCTTATGCCTTCATTGATGCCCTCCAAGCTAGTTGGGAAGACAAATATAATGTCATACTGGTCCGCATAGGTTATTAATTGGTCAGTTTGTGCCGCATCTGACCAATCAGCGCTATCAAATGCAAAGCGCCATCCGTCTGCCTCTACCGCTCTTTTCAGATACTCCTTGCAAGCCACAAAGAAAAAGTCACCGACCATTGGAGTCAAGTACATGACTTTTCCTCCATGCACGTATGGAAGTGCTGTAGGTGTCGGTGTAGGTGTAGCTGTCGGTGTAGCTGTCGGTGTAGCTGTAGGTGTAGCTGAAGGTGAAGGTGTTGCTTCTGGTGGTCTTGTTAAGATGTACGTTGCCCCTACTGCTGCTGCTCCTGCGACCACTGCGCCAGCGGCCGCATATTTCAGGTATTTACGTCTGCTTATATCTTCAGACAATGTTCTTCACTTCTCCCAGTTCTTTCTCTTTCCTTTTTTGTTTCGCAGAGACCTTTTTGTATTAATAGATATTTAAGCTTTTACATAGTGACGCTATAAGCCTATTATCCCATGGTATTAGCAAGATGCTTAAGTTGAGAAGGTGAGAGTGCGCATGTGTGAAGAAGCAGAGAGATATAGTGAAGTTGATGCGGTGATGCATACGAGAGAGGAGAAGGGAAGCCTGTAAAAGAGATTTGCATCGCGGAGTTTGATGAGAAAAAACTCGAAGACACCATTATTGTTCAAAACTTTTTAGAGTGCCTGTCCCACAAAGTGGAAAATAAGGAGACTAAGAGCCGATTCTTCCGAGGCTGTCTAGCTGGAGCCGTCAACCAACTCTACAACAGAGAGGTGTCAGCGAGAGAGGTTGAATGCATAGCAAGGGAGATGAACGCTGTAAATTTATCATAAGATAAAACCTATGTGCGGCGTGCGCTGCTATTCAACTAATCGAGCGTTCATGTAGTTTGAATATTTTGTCTAGCTCGTTAAGCAGTTGCTCATAGAACTCTGCATATTTCCTATATTTTTCATGTCTCTCTCTAGCGGGCGTTATTTTCTTAACGGGTTTAACCCATTCGTCAATTGTCTTCACATAGTCATTGAAGGATCCGACGGCGTAGCCTCCAAGAGCTGCCAACGCAAGCACCGCATATTCTTCCCTGTTCAAAAGGACGTATGGAACATTCAGGATGTCTGCCTTTATCTGAGTCCATAGACTGCTCTTGCATCCACCTCCAATACCCCTAATCTCCGTTAACTCCAGTTTCGTGAAGAGATCTTTAAGTATCCTAAGGTAGTGATGGTATTCGTAGCTTATCGATTCTAAAATCGCTCTGAAGAGATGCGCTGAGGTATGCTTCCAAGTGAGACCGAGCCATACGCCTCTAATCTTCGGGTTATATGGATAAGCTCTGCCGCCTAGATGAGGTATGAAGAATAATCCGTCAGATCCTAATGGAACCTCTGACGCCGAATTATCTAAGAGTTTATAGGGATCTTTTCCCATCTTTCCAGCCACCTCTTTTTCATACCTTGCGATCTCGTCTCTGAACCATCTTAAGCATAATCCGCCTCCATTGATGTAGGCTCCAACATTCCAGAGTCCAGGGACTACGGATTTTAGGTAAATTAACGTCTTGAACTTTGTATCGGGTATCATTTTATCTGTGGACACGTAGAATGCGGAGGCTGTTCCAGCAATATCTAGGCACAGCCCTGGTTTAGTTATTCCAGCCCCACAAGCACTTGCCATTCCGTCGCCAGCTCCCGCGACTATAGAAACGCCCTTAACTAATCCCATCTTCTCGGCTTCATCGGCTGTGAGTTCCCCTATCACGTCCCATGGCTTCACTATTCTCGGCATCTTATCGAGGGGGATTCCGAAGGTTTCGCTCAACTCTTCAGACCAACTCATTTTCCTCGCATCGAACAGTCCCGTGAACGTAACATATGTATAGTCGTAGAAAGCCTCATCTCCGCTTAACCCGGCGAGCCTTCCAGCAACGTACACCGATGGCACAGTAAATTTACATATCTTCTCGAATATTTCTGGCTTTTCATTTTTCCACCAAAGCATTTTGCAAAGGTGGTTCACAGTTGGCGGCGCGCCAGTTACCCTGATGAGCAAATCAGCATAATTTTTGTTCACATAATCGATGTAATCCCTGCATCGAATGTCGAGCCACGAGTCATAAGGTGTGACAGCCTTCCAATTTTTGTTTATTCCAAGTATGCCCGCCATTTGACCGCTGAAGGCTATTGAGGCGATGTCTCTCGAATTTACGCTGGACTTCTTGATTACCTCTTTTACCGTGTTAATTGTGGACGTATAGAAGTCTTCAGGCTCTTGTTCAACCCAGCAGACCTGCGGATAACATAGCTTTGACTCCTCATAGGCTGTTGCGAGCTTATTTCCTTGTAAATCAAATATAGCCGCCTTCGTTCCTGCAGTACCGATATCGACTCCGATGAAATACTGAGATGCCATACAATCTCCCTTGCCTACATTTTGCTTTGTTAAATTAATATATGTTTTTTGATGCCGTCTGTTCCGCTCTACCTTTGCTCACTCATTTTTTTTAGGCTGTTTTGCTGTTCCGATAAGCATGTTTTCTACATTCTTAGCTGTAACGTATTCTCCAAAAACTCGGCGCCAAAACCGCTAAACACAGGTATAGGCTGCTACAGATTCTACCCGTAAGTTCAACCCATATTTCAGTGGTTCTGTTACCTCTACGGTTGGTCAGCCTTTTCTAAGTGGCTGTTACTTTTCGGTTGATGGTTTTTTTCTTACATGAAAAGTTTTATGAAGCAAAAAGAAAACTTGGTTATTGGTGTAACTTTGGTAAAATGCCCACGATGCAACACAGAAGTTGCTACGTCTGTAAAAGAATGGAACTACGCAAAGTTTCAAGCGCAAAACTTCTATTGTCCCAGCTGCGGGGTAGGCTTCGTTGCCTATTTTTGCAAGGGAAAACTAAGCCACACGATTCCAAGAAGAAAAACATAGGATGACAAGTGACAGAAAACCTGAAAAGCAACATCCGTGATATTATCTACATAGGTGATAGTGGCTTTGACATTAAACTATTTTTCCAACGAGGACACATCAAACAGGTACTGCAAACTGAAAAACCTAAGAAACGAAAGCGATGTCGAACAAAACTTCTTGATTCCTCTTCTTGATGAACTTGGTTACTCAGAGGATTATCGAGAATCCAAATCTATGAAAATGATAGCAGAAGCGGTCATAGGAAAAGGACAAAAGAAAAAGGGATACTGCCCTGATTTTATAGGATATTCCGACAAAGCGCATCTCCGACCCGTTTTAATCATAGACGCAAAGCACCCTTTGAAGAATCCTGAAGAAGGAGTGAACGATGCACAACTATACGCTTCAGTTATCAGAAGAAGCTTAGATGAACCGAAACCAGTTCAGTATTGCGTTGGAACCAATGGATTGAAGACAATTATAAAACATTATGACCGAGACATCGAAGAATACAATCTTGACTTTACTGATTTCGTAGATGGAAACATAAAATTTGAAGCATTCAAGGCAGATATGAACAGAACTGCCAGAGCCAAATCGCTCTCAATCATTAGCCAACCCTTTGAGTATAAAAAACCCGACCCAAACGAAATAAGAAGCATTTTTGAGGCTTGTCACAAAATAATCTGGCGCAGAGAATTTAAAAGCCCTGTCCCTGCTTTTTGGGAATTCTGCAAGCTTATGTTTGTCAAGTTAAACGAAGATAAAAAGTTGAGAAGCGACCCAGAACTAAAGAAACTTATGGATGTAGGAAAACCTCTGCCCAGAGAACGAGTAATTTTCAGCACCTATTATATCGCTACACATGAAGATGGCGACTTAAACCCAATTGCCACCATTTTCAGACGTTTCAGAAACGATTTTGAAACTAAAATAATAAAAGGCGAAAAGAAACGTATTTTTGATAAGGACGAAGAGATAAAACTTCAACCTTTAACAATAAGAAAAGTAGTGGAGTTATTAGAGCATCATGATTTAATAAAAATAGACGAAGACCTCAATGGCAGACTGTTCCAAACATTTCTTGGCGCAACTATGAGGGGAAGAGAACTTGGACAGTATTTCACGCCACGCACGGTCGTAGAATTCATGACTGATATAGCAGAACTGAAAGTTTCAACAACCCCACCCTACGCCCCCTATATTGTGGATGCCTGCTGCGGAACAGGAGGTTTTCTCATAGAAGCAATGGCTAAAATGGTTAACCAGATAAAAACACAAGCCTTATTCAATGTTTTAACTTCTGAAGAAAGGGAGAAAATAGAACAGTCAATTAAGGATAAACATCTTTTCGGTATAGATGCGGGCAAAGACCCCCCAATTGCCAGAATCGCCCGCATAAACATGTACTTACATGGTGATGGAGGCAGTAGAATTTATTCCGCTGATTCGTTAGACAAAAAAGTCAGAATTGAAGAGACACTCGACCCTGAACTGCGCACTGAGATGGAAGAATTACAAAAAATGCTTGTTAAAAATGAAACACAGTTTCAAGTTGCTTTGACTAATCCACCGTTTTCCATGAGAAAAAAAGCTAAAGAAGTTGACCAAAAAAAGGTACTCCAAGATTACGAATCACGCCAGTACATTGCCCCTGATGGATGCACCAAAATTAAGTCTTCACTAAAATCTAATGTAATGTTCTTAGAAAGATACCATGACCTGCTTGAAAATGGGGGAACTCTGCTTTCAGTTATAGATGAAAGCGTTCTAAACACGGATACTGATAAACCGCACAGAGACCGAATGCTCAAAAACTATTATGTTCGAGCTGTGATTTCTCTTCCTCAATGGGCTTTTTTTGAAGCAGGCTCAAACGTCAAAACCTCCATCCTATTTTTAGAGAAAAAATCAACCCCATCAGACGACCAACCATCCACATTCTACGCAAGAAGCGAAAACATAGGTTATGACATGATGAGACAGGATGAATCTATGAGTGATCTACCCAAAATAAAGGAAGCATATTTCAGATTTAAAGAATCAGGAAATCTTCCAATAGTTACAAAGAAAGATTGGAGCGATAAATCAAAATTCTTCATAAAAAAGTTACAATACGGAATCAGACGGATAGACTTTGAATGGCTTGATTATCGCCATGAAGATATGGACAAACAATTAGAAAAAATAAAAAATGAAAAAGGCTACAAACTGGAGATGTTGAAAGACCTAATTTCAAGAGGTATCTGCCAGATTATTAATGGCAAGACATCTGAAATATACGTTAGTCAAGGCGTTCCAATAATAAAAGTTCGAAATGTTACCAATGAAGGAATTGACTGGAATACTGATTTTGTCCTCAAAAGCTTTTTTGACGCCAATCCACAAAGTCATCTTAAACAAAAAGACCTATTGATAACCTCAACAGGCGTTGGAACAATTGGACGCGTGGCAATTTTGAATAAAGATATTGGATGCATGACAGATGGGCATGTAACGGTAATAAGAATAATGGATCAAACAAAAATGATTCCAAACTTCTTAGCACATTACTTAAGATCAATTTTTGGACAGATACAGATGGAACGCTATACAGTTGGTTCAACTGGGCAGACCGAACTCAATGACTCCGACATTAAGCTCATAAAAATCCTGTACCCAGAAGACATTTCTGAACAGAGCAAAATACTGGAAGCCGCGCAAGCCTATGAAAATTCTGCTTTGAAATCTAGAGACGAGTACCGAACCAACCTTCAAAAGGCAAAAGAAGAATTTAAGAAAACACTCATGTCCTAAATAGTTCTGTTTCAAGCAGTTGGATTGACCAAAATAACCATTCGTCCATCTTTAATATCCAAAATCCACTCCAATTTATCTCCGTCTTTAAGGTTGAATTGTTTAACTATACTAGCGGGAACTGTTGTTCTGAGACTTGCGGAATAATAATTGAAGGAAAAAATAAATGGAAAACCCTGATACAGAACGCGAGTCAGCGCAACCAATAGCTACTTATCTTCTATTTCTCTGATATGTTGCCGCGCACGCTTACTTTTTGACACCGCTATTTGCCTTGTTCTGGGTTTACCTCTCCAAGTGTCAGAGACGAACTCAGCAAATGACTTTTCTTTCTTAGGCTTTGGAGGCATTTTTCTTCCCAATTGTATTGAGCAAGCGAACTTTATGAATTTTATTTCCTATGAATACTTATGCTGCTTTCTTATTGATACTCTCAGTATGCTCATAGTAATGTCATCAACCGAAAAGTAACAGCCACTTAGAAAAGGCTGACCAACCGTAGAGGTAACAGAACCGTACAAATACACAATTATTTTGAATTTACACATTTAGATTAAACGGAAAAAGATGTAGATGTGTGTTCTTATCAACCGAAAAGTAACACCCACACGCAAGGCGTCAATCAACCGAAGAGGTAACAGAACCATTTCAGTCTTTATATAAGGGGGCTATAGTCTCCAAAGAGCACCAGTTCCACAACTTCCCAACAAAAAAAAGCACAACGTCAGTCTATTGAAGCGAGAACGGTTCTTCTTTGAAGAAGCGCATTCACTGCATTGACAAGGGCTTCACATGCAACACGTCTATCTTCTATAGAACCATCGGTCTCTATGTTCTCAATCTCTTTCTGGTAATCTCTTATCTGCTCGATGGCTGGCTGCTTCTTTCTCTCGTACTCGTCTCGGAGCCTTTCTTGTTCAGCAGCAAAATTCTGCATGGTTAATCCGAGTTCGCTTTGCGCAGCATTCAGTCTTTGGGTTACTTCTGTCTCTTTTTGCGCCCTAGCCTTCTTCAAGATGGCTCTGAAGAATCCCGTTTTCATCCTAGCTACATCATCCAGTTCTCCTCTGAGACTATCAATACTGCTATGCAGACGCTTGATTTCACTAGTTTTTCGCCCTTCGATCTCTCTCGCCCTAGTGGCATATTCTTTCTCGATGCGTTCAAGAAGAATTTTGCTATCTGATAAACTCTTAATAGACTCCTCAAGAGAAGCCTCCTTGCGACGTCTTTCCTCAAGCTCAAACTCAACATTCGAAAGTATTCGCGAACACTCTTTTACAAATTGATCATCTACGCTTATGGTGGAACTTGACTCAAACTCGGACATGACATCCATTAGGTTCGCTAGCCAACGGCTGAAGTGCTCACTGTACGAGAAAGAAACAAATCTCTGGCTTCCTAACGTACGCAATCGCTTGAGGGTTCTGTCCACAACCTCTTCCGTAGTCGCAACATGGCTCTCTTCCCATATGGAACTACCAATAGATCGATACTTCCGTTCTTTAGCTTTAGCCTTTTTATGTCGCGACGTTCTGTTTCCTCGACCAGAGGTTCGAGGCGATTTTATCCGCGGTCGGTAGCCCATGAGCAAAACCTCTTATACTTGAAGTATTTAAGGAGTGAGCTGTTTGTGTATTTGGTAATCGCTGGAAAATTGAACTTCACCAAACAAAAGGAACCCAAAAAATGTTCGTGTTGAATGTATCTCTCGCGTGAGTACAGGCCATTTAGGCTTCGTGAAAGGTGTGTATCCCACTCCCACACTCCAATCTCACACAGAGAACTATTCAAGAACCGTGGTTACGCGAAAGCTTATTGATGCTATGAACCGTTTTTCAAGTAGCAAAAGCTTCTTCTGAGTTCTCATGAAAAGTATTAAAAAGAGGTGCTTATCTATCATTCTGTACGTAAAGGGTGGCAATCGATTGGATTTCGCATTCGCTTGCGATGTAATGATGGATCTTGGGGGTTCAATTCGTCCGGCTATGTATTTAGCCAGCGAATTGGTTTCGAGGGGGCATAAGGTTTCTGTGATGTCACCATTTATGTCGGATGTTGTTGAAGAGCGTTTACGTGCGAGTGGCATAATGCCCATAAATTTGCGTGCTAAGCTTGTTGTCAAAAATTTGGGGAGTTCTCTGTTATGGCTTGAGGCGTGGGCGCGAGAGGCTTTCTTAAAGTTGAATTCAAGGCGTGTTAATAACGGATCTTACATACTCAATTTTTCGCAGGTGATTTCTGTGCCTTCTTTGGTTTGGTATCTGCAAGGGCCTCCTTCTATTGCGCTGAAGGATGTGGAGAAAGAACTTTCCGTTGGCTTCAGGGTTGCTTATAATGTTCTGAAAAACTTTATCGAATATGCTGACGGAAGACTTGTCAGTCGTATGGGCGAGATTTCACAATTCATTATTGCTAATTCCAAGTTTTGCGCTTCGATGTATTCCAGCTTTGGAGTTAAGAGTAACAGTTTGATTTATCCTCCCATTGACTGCCAAATATTTCATCCCTCAACGGCTAATCCATCTTCCGATTATGTCTTGACCTATTTGGGTAAAGAAACTAAAATTTCAGTTATTAAGAGAGCGGTGAGCATGGGCATTAAGTTTAAAGCATTCGGCGCCAAGATGGCATTTCTTGACAGAGGTATAATTGAACACCCTAACATCGAATTTTTGGGGAGACTCTCTACCACCGAGCTTGTGGATGCTTACTCAAATGCCCTTTTTACGCTGTTTCCATTCACCCATGAACCTTTCGGTTACGTGCCTCTTGAGAGCATGGCTTGTGGGACGCCAGTACTCACTTACAACTTGCAGGGCCCTAGCGAATACGTGATTGATGGACGCACAGGTTGGCTTGCGCAATCAGATGGTGAGCTTGTACAGAAAGCCATGAAGTTGTGGAAGGAGGGTTATTCTTCCTGTGTGCGGGTGAACTGTGTGAAAGAAGCCTCGAAATTTGACAGGAGATTCTATCTTGAAAAGTGGTTGAAAGTGTTAGATGGTTTGTGTGGTGAACAAGTTTCGATATGATGGAGAAAATACTTTCGCCAAGGGAGTGAATGACCTTAAGAATTCTGCAGTTAATTAGTGAAAAACCGCCTGTCAAGAGCGGCTTTGCGAGGGTTATAGGTAGACTTGCAGAGGAACTTGAGAAACTCGGACACGAAGTGGATATGCTGTCAGCCTACGACTGCCACTTCAAGTCCGTGGGAGAGATTAAACTCGTTTTGAGTATGGAAAATATAAGCAAACGCATGATGGGCGACTATGATATTATAAACGTGCATGGGCATACGCCTACTTTTTCGGACAGGCTACTTTTGAAGCCGAAGCTGTTTGGCAAAAAAGTTGTGTATACGCTTCATTGTCTTGTTAACTACTACTTTAAGCCCTTCACTACGTTGTATAATAGCGTGTTTAATAACATTCTGCTTAGGCGCGCAGACGCCGTTGTAGTTAGCTCTAAATCGTACTACGACTTTGTGCATGGATGTTCAAGAAAGTATGTTGTGCCGTGGGGGGTGGATGTTGACAGATTCTCTGGCAATAGGGTGCCGCATGAAGGATACAGGTTGCTTTTTGTTGGTCAGATGCGGCCTTATAAGGGGGTGAAGGTGCTTCTGCAGGCTGTGAAGGATATTGACGCCCAGTTAAGCATAGCGGGTGATGGACCTGACAGAGCAACATACGAGGAGTACGCCCGGAAGTTGGAGGTTGAAAACGTTCGCTTTTATGGCGCTGTTTCGGATGACGCGCTAAGGCAACTGTATCTTAGCAGCGACATCTTGGTGCTTCCAAGCGTGAGTTTGAATGAAGCTTTCGGTCTGGTAACATTGGAAGCCGCGGCAGCTGGCTGCGCAGTAATAGCGTCGGATCTACCTGGGTTAAGGGATGTGGTGAAGGACTTCGGCATACTGGTCAAGCCTAACGATTCTAAGAGCCTCAGGGATGCCCTCGTTACTCTGAAGGATGAAGATGTCAGAAAGAAGTATACGAGCAAAGGATTGAGCGCTGTAACCAAGTACAGTTGGCGCAAGGCTGCTGAAGAGTATTCTAAGATCTACGACGACTTATTTTCGAGAGCGTAAAGCCTGCAGATAATAGTTTAACTCCAAAAAGGACGGTGAACTGCGAATTCTTATAAGGCATCCGGCATGAAGTATTGTCAATAATTCACTAAATATCTATGATGGAACTACAATCGCAAGGGTAATTGAGCATGACGTGAAAGGGAGGAACATTGGAAAAGAGGCTAAAGATCCTTCTTCTGGCTTATTCAATTGCTATCGCAATCTCATTCGTGCTTTGCTTAGGGGTGAAGGAAACAGAATGGTACAGTTTCTATGCATATTTGGATAGTCACGGTGCTTTTCCTTACGCCGATGTTAGGGAAGGTTATCCGCCGCTCGGCTTTCTGACTTACATGCCAATATACTACGCTTTCCGTGGCAACATTGAAGCATTTACCTACGGCTTCAGGGCTTTGAATTGCGCGTTGTTGGTAGCCACCTTGTATGCGTTATATCTTATATTGAAATCGCAGGTTGGCGAGAAGAGAGGTTTAAGGCTTGCGCTGTACTATGCCGTTATGCCTTTCGTGATCATAGCAGTCTTCTATTCAAACGATGTTTTGTCCCTGCTTCCAGCAGCTCTCGCGATCTACATGATGGTTAAGAAGAGACCATTACTCTGCGGTTTGCTGTTGGGATTAGCCACTCTCGACAAAGGCTTCCCAATCTTGCTAATTATACCCGGGCTAATTGCATTCACGAGCGCTAAAGACAGGTTGAAGCTGGTGATTGCCACGTTGTTGATTCTGGTTTTCGTGAGCTTGCCCTTTATGCTAATAAACCCGTTTACTTACGCTTCCACATTCACTCATGTTTCATCTAGGGGTCCTTGGGAGACTGTTTGGGCGTTCATCGACGGTTACTTTAGCCACGGCGGTTTAACGCACCCGTACTTTGACAAGTTCTTCTACCACTATAACCTGCTGAAGATTTACCCTGCCAGCCCTTACGACCAAGCGATTTACGAATGGAGGTTCGGTTTCATGCCCGACTTGCTAACGGCGCTTCAGATATTAGTGATCGTCTTGATCTCCTTGACGTATATGCGGCGGAAGAAGGAGTATGTCGCATTGTGTGGGCTGCTCTACATATCCTACATGCTCTTCTTTAAAGGTTACAGCCCACAGTTCTCCGTCTCCACTCTCTTCTTCGTTTTGCTGGCAGCCCCAAGTGCCCCTTTGATTTTCATGATACCACTCGAGCTGAGCCAAATAATGCAGATGATGGCTTGGAGTATGCCCTTGTTCCAAGCAGAGTTTAGAAACTGGCACTTTCCTTTGCTTGAATTGGCCATCATCATAAGGACTGCTGTCTTTGCGATTATAGTTCTAACCGCGTTCAAGAGCACGAGGATAACTTTCAAACAAGTGACAGAGGCGGGTAGGCAACTGACAGAGCTGTTGAGGCGTTTTCTGGGTTGGTTAAGTGTCCTGAAGGACAAATGGCTAGCTTTAGCTGTATCCGCAATGATGGTAACGGCTTTAGTAAGCGTTACGTCGCTCTACGGATACGTGAATGATCCCGCTGGCTTCAGATCCTTGGAAGGACGGCTCATTGTTACACAATCAGATTTACAGAACATTACGATAGATGGCTTGGAGAAGGGCGACCAAGTTATGGTCAGGCTGGCAACAAGCACATGGCTCGACGCGAAATTAGCTAACTCAACAGCGCAGGTAGAGCAGGGCGTCAGAAATCCTCACAACTTAAAGGGTTCTTTCAACGAAACTATGCTGTTTTTTAGGGCAGAATCTGAATCGCACAGTCTGATGCTTAGGATGAAGCACCCAAAAATGCCGTTCAGGGTTACTGGAGGACTTGAAAAGGACCTTAACGTTAACGCTACCAGCGAAGACTCCGCGCTTACACTCAGACTTCAGGATGAAGGCGTAGACGGAAATCCCTCTACACTTACTGTGGCCTATCCCCTCAGCGACCGCGTAGATTACAATTTCAGCCTTCATCTTAGGTACAGATTGGTTGAGGGCAACGTGTCCAACGTTGTGTTCTCCGTGTTTGATGACACAGATGAGTGGCTGTATTCGTTTGCTGCTCCTGAAGATTTCGTTTTGACGCCTGAATCCAAGGACTTGTATGGTTACTCGAACATTTTAAACGATAACATATCGTTTGTGTCAGTTTCAATGTCGTTGGGTGACAATACATCAGCCACTTTTAGGCTCGATGAACTAAGCGTACGCAGCGAAGACTATAGCGTTAAGTTCTACGCGACTCCTTATGAGGAAGTTTCCTACGAAGTCTTCATAGAGAGGGATTTCAAACCGTCCGTCAACTATGCAGCCGCTTTAATCTCAACGGTGACATTGGGCATACTTACGCTATGGTGTTTATACAGAAAAATGGAACGTGCGCATGAGTTACCTGTTTAGAAAGTAAAAAAGTTGGTGTATGACTGCCAAATAATGAAGGGCGGAATACACGACCCATAAAATCAAACCCCCTTTTTCTTTTTTAAATCCCAAATTTTTCTGAGATTTATCAGCATCCAGAATTAGCTGATGGATACTTCATCCAAACTTTCTTGAATAGCTTTCTCTACCACGCCCAAAATTTTCCTTTCAAAGACAGAACCATCAAAAACCATAGCCCTTTCACGCGCCCTCGCAGAAACCTCCTTCCTCAAATCCTCATTTTCCACCAACATCCTAATTATATCAGCAGCCTCTTGAGCACTCCCATAAGAATAACCATATTTCCCTTGTTTTTGATCAAGAATATCAAACCACGGACCCCCATTCCTTGGCACCACTGGGACACAGCCTGCTGCCATGGCTTCTACTAATGCCATACCAAATGCTTCCATAGGTTGCGTATGAAGAAAGACCTTTGCTGCGAGAAGTTCCCTGACCGTGAAGTCAAAGGTCCTGTTTGTAAAGATGTGAATGCGGTTTCGGAGCCCCGCTTCCCTTACCCTTTTGGTTAGTTGTTTCAGTGGTTGCTCAGCCCCCTCGTCGACTGTTCCAATAACGACGAAATTTACCTTTTCAGTCAGCTCCGCGATCTTGGGTATACTCTCAAGACCTTTGGCTGACCGAAATCGTGATACAGTTACGACAATGTTCTCGCGCTTACGGACATTTTTAACGGCTTTGATCCTTTGCAAGTCGACTGCAGGATGCACGATTAAAGCCTTCTTTCCCAACTTTTCTTTGATTATATTATAATTAAACACAGAATTGACGACAATTGTGCCTTTCCCTGTTTTCAGGATTTTTAGAAGCAGCGAATAAATCCTGCTGAAGAATCTCCATCTAGCTCCTTTGTCGGGTTGAATCTCGGGATAGACATACATAAGTTTCAGGGGCACCGCGTTTGTGTAAATAATGTCTCCGATTGTATCGGCAATCTCTCCTCTCATGTTTATCAGCAAATCATTTTTTTTCTTTGACGCTACTTGAAAGAGTTTGAGTGCGTAGGACAATGCGACAAAACCTTGCCTGAGAGTGAGATTTGGGATTTGGGGCATTCTGTTAAGCAGATAGATCTCCTTGTCAGGTCTTGATGCATACCCAAAAATCCTCTGAAGCGCAATCCAGTTTGTCTTGTCTAATGTGACGAGCACAACATTGAAATTTTTTGCTTTCAATGTTTTTATGACGTAAATACATAGCCTTTCTGCCCCGCCGAAGTAGTTCAGACTTGGGCAGGCTACAATGATTCTCATGTTTGTTTTTGAAATGTTCACATTGTTCAAGCTTAACATATCCTAAATCGAGAATTGGCTTTACCGTATTTATGCTTAAAGTCCGTTTGCATGGAAATAGTCACTTTAGACGTGCTGTGCACTACTTTTAAGTGTTCGCCGAGAATATGATTATTCATGCTTGGGAGGAAGTTGCATGTGACGAACAAGGTTGACTTTATAGTTGTTAACGACACTGTGAAACCAAGAACCGGCGGCGATTACGTATACTCAGTAATGAAGAATGAGTTAGTCAGCCAAGGCTATGAAGTGAATGAAATATCTATACCTCAGACAGTCGGTTTCCTGCGGCGCGCCCACAAGTCCGAATGGATAGGACGTGCGCCATTTTCATTTCCTGAACTATTGGCTTACATCTTGTGCTATCTATCGTCATTAGAGAAGTTCAAGCGTCATTCACACGTAGTTATTACTTCGTCTTGTCCAACTTTTCCCGTCTTGGGGCATCTTACATATCATCAACCCAAGGCCGGGATTTTCACGCGTTCCTTCACCGAAAGTGATAGCATGAGGAGGATCATTGGCTACAGAATCGAGGAGAATGAGAAGCTTTCGCCTCTATGGTTCTTTGCCAAAAAACTGATTCGGCTTCATTTAAGCAACAGTTACTTCACAAGAGAAATAGTGAAGAGAATGTATGGTGTAGAGTCAGGTGTCTTGTATCCCCCTGTCCCGATACATAAATATGATCACCCCATTAATGGTAATAGAAGAAAACGGTACGTCCTTTTGACCCGCCCTGAGGCGACCACAGGAGTCTCTCTACTATCAATCATTGGTCGCCGACTGCCAAAGGATATCAAACTCATAATCATTGGAAATATAGATCGCGCTGGAATAGCGGCACTGAGAAATCTAAAGGCTGAAGGAGTGAACTTTGAGTATCTCGGTTTTGTGAGTGAAGAGAGCAAGATTGAGATTTTTCGAAAGTGTTCCATCTACATCAACCTAGCCGTTAATGAGACTTTCGGCATTTCAGTCGTAGAGGCGCTGGCTTCAGGCTGCATCCCGTTAGCTCACAGAAGTGGTGCCATACCAGAATACTTGCCTGAGGAATTCTGCTTCTCCGACTACGAAGAAATCCCAGAGAAAATCGTTACTTACATTGACAGCCCGAGTGACCTGAGAGAAAAGCTAAAGAGAATCGCACTAAGGTTTGACGAAAATGTCTTTAGAAAGAACTTCATGCTTTCGTTTCATCGCCTTGAAAACACTCTGGAGTTGATGAGTTCCAAGAATGCTTAAAAGTTAGTGCGTACTAGGAAAGCTTTTTTCCCTACTATCGAGCACTCATATAGAAAGGGCGACGCTTGCATCAGGTATGTGCATGTTCAACAAAGCCTACGGATACATACTAAGACACCCTGCAACAAAGAGGGGATACTGGGGATGTTGGTACTACAGAGGCAGATATGAACGAGTCTTGATGAGACTTTCTAGGTTTTGCCAGAAAAACAAAATCATATTGTTGGAGTTAGGTTGTGGCTCAGGCGTTTATGCTAGTTATCTAGGAAAAACAGGCAGCAGATGCCACTATGTGGGATGTGATATTGAACGGAAGACTTTGAGATTTGCTTACCGAGGGAAAAATATTGATTATGTTTTGTGTGACATTCACCAGTTGCCCTTCGTCCCAGAATGTGCCAATATCATTCTGTGTAGCGAAGTGCTGGAGCATATACAAGCTCCTTATAACACACTGGCAAGCATATGTGAACTTGGTGCTGCAACGCTCATTATCACGTTTCCTGAGGAACAACTCCTTTTTCTTCTCAAGGACAAGCATCCTGAACACATTTCTGCAATTGACAGAGAAGAGATAGTGAAAATACTGATGTCGAAGAAACTGAAGATTGTCCTTAACTCGCAAATTTTTACTTCGTTTATTCCTTGCGGCATACTGGAGTTCCTGAATTTGCCACAAAACGGGTTAACCATGACTGCAGTGGATTCTATGGATAGGCTTCTGAGGAAAATTATGCCGTCTTCTATGGTGCCCCATAAAACAATAATGATCGAGGCCGCACGAATTGGCGCCCACCCTGTCTCCTCGACATAAATTAGAAGAAATGGACTTTGATCTTCTTCCACTCTGTCCCGAAAACTTATATCGTGTAATGCGTGGATTCTGATTGCGCGTGCAAAGAAGAAAACGATATTAGCCTACAAAGACTCAATTGTTATGTTCTGCGGAGTGCAAGAGAGTTTGGAGAGCCAAGGTGGAACGATCCTAAAACGTATTCAGCGTTTGCCTGTTTGGGTACGGCTTCAGATATGTCGTCTTCATAAAATTGGGCCTTATGAATTAGTAGTCCTGATGTCAGTTCTTATTTACGGAATCATTTTCTCATATTTTACAGTTCTCAAGCACAATGTTTTCTTGAGCTTTGGCTGGGACCTCGGAATATTTGACCAAACCCTGTACAACACCGTATTTGGTGGAGGACTCCTACATTACACAGCGGAACTTTACATGATTCCAAGCGGATCTTACTTCGCATCACATTTCAGCCCAATACTCTTCTTGGTCCTGCCTTTCTACGTGATCCATCCCTCTTCTATAACTCTGTTGGTGGTGCAAGCTTTCGCGCTCGCAGCTGCTGCCTTTCCTCTCTATTTGGTCGCCAAGAACACGTTGAATGATAGGAAGCTCGGACTTGTTTTCGCTTTTCTGTATCTTCTGTATCCTCCGCTTCAGGCATCTAACTGGTTTGATTTTCATACACAGGCATTTTTGCCACTCTTGCTGTTCTCACTATACTACTTCATCCAGACCAAACAATGGAGATTTTACTGGGTTTTTACTTTCCTTGCATTGATGGTCGAAGAACACGTATCCATCATTGTTTTCTTTATGGCGCTATATTTTTTCATTACAAATAGCCCACGGACCATAGTTGAGTCTATTAAACGTAAAAAGGTCAGTGATGCCTTGATTTTCATAGTCACAATGATAATCTGCGTAGCATGGTTCTATGCTGCGCAAAGTGTAAAAGGAACCTTTTTAATAAACCCCGACTTCTTGACTCGCTACAAAGCTACGAGTGCCTTTGCTGTTCTAGGACTTGAAACAGACCCCTTACTGTTACCCATCTATATTATTCTGAATCCTCAGAATGTTTGGAACGCTCTCGTTTTTGACTACTCTACCAAACTGTTTTTCATTATTTCCTTGTTCGGTCCTCTTATCTTTCTCCCACTAAAGAGCAAGTTTTCACTAATCACGCTCTTTTTCTTGATTCCTTCCATGCTGTCGGACTACGTGGCTTACCATACTATAGGTTCTCAATATCCGCTATTTGTTATTCCACTAATATTCATAGCACTGCTGATTGCCGTAAGACAGTTGCATATTGATGCTCGTTTACCTATACTCAAGATAGCATTGGTGGTTTCGCTTATATTTTGTGTGAGCCTAAGCCCACTAAGTCCTCTATCATCAGTTTTTGCTAATAAAGAACTCGTGTGGTACCCCTCAGTGCCTGTTTCATACAATGAAGATGTTCGCTCGTTGCATAATCTTCTGGATCTGGTGCCTCCAAATGCGTCCATACTCACTCAAAACCATATCTTCGCACATGTATCTGCAAGGTCGCAAGCATATGTCATTCCGATCATAGAATATTTTCAAAACATCACTGATTACCTAGAGGGGTTGATTCAAAAAAGCGACTACGTTCTTTTGGATTTATGGGCATGGGATCCTCACACAGAAATAGTTTTCAACGAAATAACGGAAAACAATAGTACATTCGGGATCTACGCACTAGGCAGCAACTCCCTTTTGTTCAGAAGAGGATATAACGATTCACCAAAATACAGCTACTATTCTACAGATCGCTTCTTCCAACCATACAAAGATCTCTTTGTTGTTAATTCAGGGCAGGCAGTATCGGATGTACTTTCGAAGAGTGGCACTGTGGCGTTTTTTGCGAGGGGTTTTGACTCTTTGGGGACCTACGGACCGTACACATATCTTTTGCCAGGAATCTATGAAATTACATTCATGATACGAGTTGGGAATCATAGTGACGGTTATATCGGCACGACAAGAGTCTGCGATGACTCACTCAAGATTATCTCCAGGAAAGATATCTATGGGTTTGACCTTCTGTCAGATGTCTGGACAAATTTCACTCTACGGGTCAGTTCAACTAAACTATTACGAGGGATTCAGTTTCAATTTTTCGACAGCGGCGTAGCTGACGTTTATGTTGATGGAGTTTTACTCAAAAGAGTTTCAACTGTAGCGGAGACCGATTTCGGGACGATCACATTTAATGCGGGAGTTTTATCGCTTCCAAAAGAATACGGGATCGAAGATGGACTCCTTGTTCACCACGAAAACATTACAAGCGACTATTTCTGGTTTGGACCATACATATCACTGCCACCAGGTAACTACACGGCGACCTTCTTCCTAAAGTTTTCACCGCTTTCTTCAATGCCAAATGAAACAATACTAACACTGGACGTTACCGCAAACAACGGACGAGACACGCTTAATAGATACACTGTCACCTCCTCAAGCATCAACAATGAAACTGGATGGATGCCTGATTGGCGTAGCTACGCTCTGGAGTTTACTTCAAAAGAGAAACTGATAAATGTTGAATTCAGGGGGCGGGAACCTTCGCCAAACTATGACATTTACTTGGCTTTCATAATGCTTGAGAAGACAAGTTAGAAACGCTCTTATAAGTCTGCTTCAAGAAGATTTGCGGATTTCAGCTTCAATACAGCGGCGTGCTTTCGACCATTTCTCTAGCAAAGTTTCTTGTCAAATCTTGAGGCTTGCTTGCCACATTGCTCGAGCGCGTATGCTCATGAATGAAAGAGAAGAGGAAAAAAACATTCGAATCAAACCTAGCGCGCGGGCTTCTGAGTGTGTTAATGTTTTGATGGTTTAGAAAAATTTGGGGTAATAAAAAGAAAAAGGGGGTTTGATTTTATGGGTCGTGTATTCCGCCTTTCACTTCTGAGCCGTGCGTCCATTCTGTTTCGCTTATGGTTCCTAAGCATTCAACAACGCTGAAGGTTGGGTGTAATGAATCGGTGTAGTCTATTTCAAGTATTATCGATGTCAAGCCACCTGGAGCACTTTGCAACTGCACGATGCCCGGCAATATGCCGCGTGCTTCGTCTCCGTGCAGCCACTGCGCAGCGTAGTAGGTGTCTCTGCCCCAGTGACCCCAGACCAGAAAGAGAACTGTGCCGTTTATGTCCTTGTAGGTTGAGATTACTGCGTAGCCTGTGCTACTGTCTGAAGCGTAGACGTTCCATGTTCCATCCCAGCCTCTGTTCCAGCACGGTATTCCAGTTATCTTACCCGAGTACGCCGTGCCAGCGTATTGTGTCAGACCGTAGAATGCGTCTGTGAAGTCGTTTCCGTAGTACGCTAGCTTGTTTGCTATTGGTCCTCCGACGCCGATCATGTTTGAGCTTGCGACAGGCCAGTACGTGCACCAGTCATCCTTGAGCGCGGCTCTTCCAGAAGCGTCCTGATAGTCAGCCCACGCGGTGCCTGCTCCGAACTTGCTCATTACCGATGGCATCTGGTTTGCGACCACAGTGGTCCACATATCCGAGCCGGCAATGCCTATCTCAACTTGCTTGTTCTTGAAGGCTGCCGAAACCAGAGAAGCGCCAACAGAGTCAACGGTTGCTGCATCTCTTCCAACTGTTACCCACTCGTACCTAGGCATGAATTCCAGCATAGCCCAGTCCACCTCGACTGCCCAAGCAGTGAGCATGGTTGGCCATGTGGTGGCGTTGAATGGGTCTATGGTTTGAGGTATGACTGTAGCAGGGTTAACGTCTATGAAGACTTGGACAAAGTGCATCGTCCCGCCTTCTAGCAGCGCGTTTGGAATATAGAATTCTGCGATTGTGTCTGTACCCGTTGCTCCGCTCAGTATCCCTAGCAGCGAACCATTAAGGTAAACGGCGTCTACTTGCGAGAACCTGTCAACGTCATAAACGCCAAGCTTGAGTGTAGCGTCCATATCTGGATTGACTTCGGGCGTTACTATGTAGAACTCTATTGGAGCCGCCGTGGAATTGCTGTAGAGGTATACGCCTAAGTCGTCGTCTGGGCTGCCAAACGTGCCTGTGTCGTTAGCGTTGTCCTCGGCTGTGACGTACGTGCCTAATGCGGACCACAGAATCTTCAGTGTCTGATCATCATCTACTTCGCTAATCAGCGTTATGTTATCCGCATCCAAGGTGTAGTCTTCGTCTCTCACCCATAGGTCGCCATCTGGTAGCAGGATGATCCTTTCAGCGAATGAGCAGTACTCGTCCCAAACGGTTTGGATTGGGTTCGGCTCAAGGTCTATGATGTCGTCCTCCACTAACGGGCCGTCTATGAACGCCACCCACCTTGATGCTTCCTTGTGCACCGCGTTTTCCAGGTCATACGGGTTGAACGTCTCGTCACAGTAGTACATGACTTCACTGTCAATCACGTTCGCCCCACCATGAGCCACGTCGTCTCCATCGTGCCAGTCAGTTACAGAATACTGCGTCACACCTCGGAACTGAGTCCTACCGCTGTTGTCCAACGTGTGATAAAGTACAAAGTCCCACTCGCCAATGTAGAAGGGAATGAGCGGCTCTTCAACGGCAGCGTCAATGTAGTGCGGGTCATACGCCATCAAACTGTGCCACCAGTTGTCCCAACCGTCTATGGTCCAGTCGCTTAGGCTGGGCCAGAAGGCTGCGGACCACACGTAACCAGCGCCCGTGTTAATGGCTTGAGCAAGGTCATAAGTGGCGTCTTCATCCTGCGGGTACGGCCCAGCGACACTATAGTTTTCATAATCCGTGTCTTCAGGGTCTTCAGTCTGTATAATCTGCCAGCTTGAGTCGTAAACTGTCGGCAGTCCCTCTGCTGATGTGTCATTTGGTGCTGTGCCTTCTGTATAGAAGTGCGCGTAGCTGGAAACGCCTACAGCTGCCGTGCCAAGGTCAACTTCGCCCCTGTTGCTGAACTGAACCTTCATGTGGAGACCTTCCTTCTCCACCAGTAATGACTTCACGTCCTTCAGCAAAACAACGTTCTTCTTCACCTTGTCAAACCGTATAGTGATCGCTATCTGCGCCAATGCAACATCGCTTACAGTGCTGTTGCTAACAATAGAAGTTAGGTGGTCGTAGATGGTTGTCCTGCACACGGCAATAAACTCTCTTGGACCATCGTACAGAACCTCGATGGAATCAGTAACAGCTGTACCGTTCGTTTTGCGTCCGCCATTAACCAGCGTCGCCCCATATGTGCCTGTACCGTAGATCAGGTAGCCGGGATCACGCGGATCCTCATAGCCATACGTGTCACTCCACCCGTCAGCAAATTCCACGCGGATCCAATCGTTGCCATACTCTACGCTGTCAGAGTGTAGGGCACAAGCCCACACGTTCCTCGCGCCCTGAGTTCTATGAGTATAGGTTATGTTAATCAACCAACCCTGAACCCACATGCGCTTCGGAACAGTAGACGAAATACCTGCACCCACAGGATAAGCAAATGGATCAACCGCACCGTATTCAAGCCCAACATTGTCGTCGCTGTTAATCAGTTCGCCGAACTTGGAGAAACCTATCTTTAGGCTCGGATTAGTCTCGTAGGGGTAAAGCGAATAGTAGTCCGTGGCCAACACGCCGTTAACAGTCTTGTACCAACTAGAGGGGTCTGCTGCTTGCACTATTGGAATTGAAAGCAATGGTGCCATTAAAGACAGTAAGATTACAGTAGTCATCAATATGGCAATTAAAGATTTCTTCATTTTTCATTCCTCAGTAGATATCGCTCTTTTCATAGTTATGCCCGACCACTTTAAAAGGTTTTCTATAATGTAATTTTAAGCCTAAATCCAAATTGCGAAACTTTTTCATGGAAGCGATTAGTTACTAACGGTCTCAAAGGCTGCTCAGCAGCACCTCAGCAAGTGTAAAAATACACAAATACACAATTAAATAAACCCAGAAAAGTAGACAAAAAACACAGCCACATGCCTCGTAAACGAACGCGCTCGTCTCCCTCAATTTACTTTTTCTAGTTTAGGTCTACACCAAGTCTTCCCACTAGCTTTTTCTCCCAATTTCATAAATTCTAAAATCTTGATAAAATAGTTAGAGTGCAGACCTAACTTATTGGATGGTTGGATGGTAGTTCACGGCAACTAGTTTTCCTCCCGCTTTTAACACATCCTTGTCGTGGTCGCTGAGATCAAGCTCAACTCGTATCTCCACATTTCTTGTGACGTTCTTTACACGCAGAGTCTTCTTTAAGCCTTTAGTGTCCAGCTCTAGCATGTCGCCCTTTACTATGCCCGTGTAGTCCTGTTTGTCTGCGAAAGTTAAGGGGATGATTCCAAAGTTAATCAGGTTTGCAAGATGTATTCTAGCGAAGGACTTGGCGATAATAGCTTTGACACCGAGATATTTAGGCGCTAACGCAGCGTGTTCCCTCGAGGAACCTTGACCATAGTTCTCACCGCCCACGATAAACCCACCTCCTTTTTTCAAGACTCTCTCTACAAAACTCGGATCAACATTGCGAAACGTGTATTTGCTTATCTCGGAGATATTGCTTCTCAACGATAAAATTTCTGAGCCGCCTGGCAGAATGTCGTCGGTTGAAACATTATCGCCCAACTTCAACAAAACTTCTCCCCTCAGCTTATCCGGTATCGGCTTGAAGCTGGGCAAAGGTTTGATGTTAGGTCCCCTCATGATTTCTATCGCGCGAGCCTTTTCGGTCGGAAAGATAAACATGTTGTCGTTAATCATGAACTTCTCCGGCAGACTTATCTCAGGGTACTTCCCCAGCTTTCTCGGGTCTGTTATCTCGCCATACAGTGCAGAGGCAACAGCCGTCTCCGGGCTCACCAAATAAACCTTGGCGCTTTGCGTTCCTGACCTGCCAAGGAAGTTACGGTTAAAAGTTCTAAGGGACACCCCATTAGTCGGCGGAGCCTGCCCAATCCCGATGCATGGACCACACGCGTTCTCTATTATCCTCGCTCCTGCTCTAATAAGATGCCCAAGTTCGCCGCTTGCGGTTAGGTTCTCCAAAACCTGTCTTGAACCTGGTGATATGGTGAGGCTTACATTATTATTGATTTTTTTGTCTTTCAAAAGTGCGGCTACCATTTTTAGGTCGCGGAGGGAAGAATTGGTGCAACTACCGATGCAGACCTGGTCCACAGGCGTGCCTTCAACCTCGCTCACCGTTTTCACGTTATCTGGACTGTGGGGAAGCGCTATCAAGGGTTCAATTTTTTCCAAGTTTACCTCAAGAACCTCACTGTACCTCACGCCGTGATCAGCCCTAAGCGCCATCCATTGGTCTTCTCTTCCCTGTCCCTTGAGGAAAGCCCTTGTTACCTCATCCGAAGGGAATATGGATGTCGTAGCTCCTGTTTCCGTTCCCATGTTCGCTATTGTTCCCCTCTCGGGAACGCTTAAGGTTCTGACGCCAGCGTCAAAGTACTCCAAGATCTTGTTCACCCCGCCCCTTACACTTAATTTTCGCAGAACTTCTAGTACCACGTCCTTCGCTGAAACGAAAGGCGAGAGGGCACCTGTCAGTTTTATCCCCATAATGCTGGGCATCTCTAAGTAGAATGGCTCTCCAGCCATAGCCACTGCAACATCGAGCCCTCCAGCACCTACTGCGATCATGCCCATTCCGCCTGCCGTGGACGTGTGGCTGTCGCTTCCCAGCAGCGTATACGCTGGTCTCGCGAAGCGTTCCAGATAGAGCTGGTGGCATATGCCGTTGCCAGGGCGTGAGAAAACAATACCGTATTTGGCTGCGACTCCTTGAAGATATCTGTGGTCATCAGCGTTTCTGAAATCATTCTGCAGCACGTTATGGTCGACAAAGCTTAGACTCAACTTCGTCTTGACCCGAGGGACGCCCATAGCCTCGAACTCTAGATACGCCAAGGTTCCGGTGGCGTCCTGCGTTAAAGTGTGGTCTATCCTTAAGCCAATCTGTTCACCAGGCTCCATTCTCCCTTTTGCAAGATGTTCCGCGATGACTTTCTCTGATAGATTTTTCATGTTACCTTTTCCTTGGGACGTTTCAACGCGCGAATATCCAATTGAGTGAACCTGTTACCTCAGGTCTCAGTCTAAGAAAATGGAGAAGATCGGCAATTTAAATTTCACGTTATTAGGTTTATTTTTTAGACATCAAAAGTTCGAATTTCGCCCGCCCTTTTCGTTGAACTCTATCATACGTGTTCACATTCAAGAAGCAGTTACGTTTGTTACTGCATACGCAGCAAGGGTTCACGGGAGAAAAAAAGTCACTGAACTGATAATCCAACTCTGAAGATCTGCCGAAAATCACGCATGAGTTTTTGCAGATAAACCCGTGCGGCAGTCCAACCTGCGCCACCTTCTCTTTGAACGAATCTTGGATGCCTGTTATTGAATTGCGCTTATAAGGAAGTTCGTGTATATGAGCAGTAACGTTCCATGTCTAAGGAGAGATGGCATAGAACGTTACGGTACGCGACAGTAAACAATAAAAAAAGGAGTGATGGGAAAATGGCAGAAAAATCAGATGTCATCTTCGTTGGAAACAAGCCACCAATGAGCTATGTGCTGGCGATCATAACAGCTTTCTCCGGAGGCAACGCCAAAGAAATAACGCTGAAGGCCCGAGGCCAAGCGATAACTACAGCAGTTGACGTAGCGGAAATAACCCGTAGCCGCTTCATGAAAGACTTGACAGTAAGCAAAATAGCAATCGGAACACAGGAAATGCCCCCAAGAGAAGGCGAAAACAGGTCCAGAATGGTTTCAACGATAGAGATAGCCCTTTCAAAAGAGTAGCAATGATCGTATAGCAAAGAGAACCGAATCCAGCTCTCCATGTCTTTCTATCGAATTGTTAGCAGTGCAAATGTTTTAATGGTAAAAAAAGGA